>NZ_JBSFRB010000011.1:0-178149 GCF_053589015.1 Streptomyces sp. NPDC003393
GCGGCGATCCGGTCGAGCCACACGGCGGTCGGCTGGTCGGCGATGGCGCTGCCGCCCGGCTCGGCCGCGGCGTGCGCCGACCACTCCGGGTTCACGTACGCCTTCGCCCCCACGAACGGGTTGTCGACCCGCGTGGCGGCAGACGCGGACTGCGGCGCGAGTGCCACGGCCAGCGCCGACCCGAGGGCGAGGGCCGACAGCACCGAGACACTGCGGTCGAGCCGCGATCTGGAGGGGCGTTGGAGCTTCTTCACCGATGGCTTCCTTCCGTTCTCTGACGCGTGGCGGGCCATGCGTGACACCGCGCGCCGGTGGAGCCGCGACACACCGCGCCGTGCGCGGCTGGTCGCCGCGCACCGCCGGCCGGCCCGGCAACGGGGAGGGGGCAGGCGACGCCCTGTCCCTTGCGGGAACCGGTTGTCGGAGGCCCGTCCGCCCAGGTGCGGGAGTGGGAGGACCTGGCGCACCCGAGAGGTCCGTCAGGGTTCGCCGCCCGCGGTGCCGGCGCCACCTGTGCGGACATCCACCGTCGTGCTGCGGCGAGGCCGATGGTGTGACCGTGGCCGCCGGTATCGAATGGATCGCGTCCGCGATCCGCCGGTCGTTGCTGTGCGCGTACCTCCTGTCCGCCTGAAGTGCCCCGTGCTCATGGACGATGCGCTCCTCGAAGGCCCGTGTCGCGCGCCCCTGCAACCGGTCCCCTTCGGGTGCGGTGGTACCTGCGCCGGGAGCGCCGGCCCCGTCCGGGCGTGCCGGACGGCTCTCCCCACCGGCTGCCGCCGGCGACAACTCCCCTGAGCGGGAACCCAGTTGAGTGTGGGAGCGCTCCCAATGCGCTGAGGAAAATAACAAGCCGCGCGAGCCGTGGGAAGGGGGTTGACAGAAACATGACGAAACAGCGGGTGCACGCGAGCCCTCGGCGCCTGATGCCGTGCGCCCCGGGCGCGCGGCATGAACAGGCCTTCTACCGGGAGTCGGCGACGTGCCGGCCGGCGTCGCGAGCGACCGCCGCCGGACGGGGACGCGCGTGGGCGCGGGGCTTCGTGCTCAGGAGGATGCGCGCAGCACCAAGGTCCGTGGACCGCACCACGTGGCGCGCCGGACGGTGGTGCTCTGCTCGACCTCCGCCGGCAGCACCTGCGGCATGGTGCGGCCCGTCTCCTCCGTCGGCTGCCGGACGCTCGGCAGGGGCGGGTCCGCGTACGGGGCGACCGTGGAGTCGTCGCACCCGATCAGTGCCACGTCGCCCGACAGACCGGTCTCGACCACGCCCGGGAGGCACGCCTGGTGGGAGAGGAGGCCATGGACCGCGTACGCGACAGGTTCGGCCCCGACGCGATCGGCCCGGCCACCGTGTTCCGCCGGGTCTCCTCAGGCGCCGTACCGGCCGGGGGCGTAGGGGGTGAAGTGCGCGGGGGCGTGGTCGATGGGCGGCCCGTCGGAGCGCCAGGCCGTCAGGATCTGGGCACTGCACACGAACAGCCCGTGCGGCAGCGCGTTCAGGGGCCACCAGCGCCAGCCGCCCACTTTCTCCCCCGGCTGGTCGGACGGCTCGCCCTGCCACACCGTGACGACGGCGCCCACGGTGACGCGTACGACGTCCTCGACATGGTCGACGAGCGTGCCGAGCAGGGTCACGTCCTGTGGCCGTGCCATGAGCCCGGTCTCCTCCGCGAGTTCGCGTACGACGGTCTCCTCCAGGGCCTCCCCGGGTTCGACGGTGCCGCCCGGCAGCTCCCATGTGCCGTGCCGGTGCCGTCCCAGCAGCAGGCCGCGCTCGCCGAACACGATGGCGCCGACACCGATCGCGGCGTGCGGCGCGGGTGGTCGCCGGCTCCTCGGGCGGCTGGTCAGGGGCGACGGGCCGGTGCGGCGGTGGCGCCTGGCCTGGACGAGTTGGACGACCACGGGATCGTCGTCGTCGGGTGCGGTGAGCAGTTCGATCGCCTCCACCTGGAAACCGTGGTCGGTCAGGAGGTCCGCCCAGAGCCGCGGGGTGAGCACCCACATCCGGGTGGGGAGGGGTTCCTCGCCGCGCAGCCGGATCAACTGCCGGCGTGATGCCACCTCGTCGTCCGGTCCCCGGCCTTCGGCGTCGGTGTGCAGGGCGGAGAAGACGAGGGGCGCACCGTCGGCCAGGCCGTCCCGAAGGGCCGGCAGCAGGTGGTGCGGATCGACGCAGCCGAGGGTACGGAGGCCGTAGGCCGCGTCGTACGGCTGCTCGCGGCGCAGGTGCTCGGCCGCGTCCACGCACAGGAAGCGGACCCCCGGCTCCGTTCCGTGCTCGTTCACGGCCCGCTGGTGCTGGGTGGGGGAGAGGTCGACGCCGTCCACGCGGGCGCCGTACTCGCGGGCCAGGTGGACGGCGTGGATCCCGGGGCCGGATCCGATGTCGAGGACCCGCTTGCCGCGGATGTCTCCGAGGACCTCGGCTCCCGGGCCCACGCCCGGCCAGAAGCCCCAGTCGATGCGCCCGGGCACGGGGGGCGAGTATCCGCGGTCCAGCTGCCGCCGGCCGTAGACGGTCCAGCTCAGCTCGCGGTCGGGGTGTGCCGTCACGCCGCCGTCGCCTGCCATGGGCACCGCCTCTCCGGAGGTCGTGCGGACCGGTCCGCCGGCCGATCCGTGATGCTCCCACGGATACCGTTCGGCGTCACCAGGACCGGTGCGGTGTCCCGCGGCCGTGCCGCTGGGACCGCCGTGTCCGCGCCGCACGGCTGAGGCCGCGACGGCGCCCGTGCCGCGGTGACCGGCCCGGCATCAGGGGGACTCGGGCGGGTAGGTGAGACGCCCGTCGTGGACCCGTGCGCGCTGGTCCAGTGCGGCGGGCTTCGTCGTCGTGGCCGACATGATGTGCCCGACCTCGGCGCCCGCGACGATCAGTGCGTCGGTGATCAGCCTGCGGTGGCAGCGCCAGGGCACCGCCTCGCTGCACATGATCGCCGGCCGTTCGTGTTCGGCCAGCTCGAGCAGCTCGTTGAGGCCCTCGGCGAATTCGTCGGTGGCCATGTGGTCGGCGTAGTCGCGGAAGGCCTTGACCCGCCATGCGCCGTTCTCGCTCGGTACGCCCTTGGGGGTGTGGCGCCGGCCGCCCAGTTGCGGGATCCACCGGTAGGCGATGTCGGGAGGCAGCGCGTCGATGACGGCCTGCTGGTTCCACTGCGGGAACTTGCGCGACGAGGGGTACGAACGCACATCGACGAGGCAGGTGACCCCGTTGTTCCGCAGCATCTCCAGCACGTCGCCGAAGTCCCGTGTCGAATGCCCCACCGTGCAGATGCGGTTCGTCATCCTCCTCCTGCTCGTCCGTCTCTCCAGGTTCGGCATGAACGGCCTGCCACCCTGGTCACCCGGCCGCCGCAGCCGTCCGGGGCACGGCGGCCTCCGCCGTCACCCCGTCAGCGCCGTCGGGACATGTAGAGGCCGAGGGCCTTGTGCAGGACGCCGTTGAGCGGGTAGCCCCACTCGCCGAGGTACTCGACGGCCTCGCCTCCGCTGCCGGCCTTGAACCGGAGCAGTCCCAGGAGGTGGTTGTCCTCCTCCAGGGTGTCGGTGATGCCGCGGAAGTCGTAGACGCTCGCCCCGAGTTCGTGGGCGTCGGACATCATCCGCCACTGGACGGCGTTGTTCGGCCGGACGTCGCGCCTGCGGTCGGCGGAGGCGCCGTAGGAGTACCAGACGTGTCTCCCGACCGTCAGCATGGTGGCGGCGGCGAGTACGTCCCCCTCGTGGTGGGCGAGGTAGAGGCGCATACGGTCGGGGTCCTCGGCTCGCAGCGCGGACCACATGCGCTGGAAGTAGCCGAGCGGACGCGGGACGAACCGGTCGCGCTCAGCGGTCTCCACATACAGGGCGTGGAAGGTGGGCAGGTCCTCGTAACCGCCCTGGACGACCTTGACGCCGGCCTTCTCCGCCTTCTTGATGTTGCGGCGCCACTGCTGGTTGAGACCCTGGTGGATCTCCTCCAGCGACCGTCCGGCGAACGGCACCTGGAAGACGTGGCGCGGCTGTCCCGCGGCGAAGCCCTCCTCGGCGCCGGGCTCGCTCTGCCGCCAGCCCATCCGACGCAGCCGGTCGGCGATGTCGGCGGCCCGCGGCTCCCGCGTGGTGGCCTGCACGTCCCCGAGCCGGCGGGCCCCGGGGTCGGCGATCGCGGCCTTGACCGCCTCGGCGCTCCAGCGGCGGGCCACCACCGGCGGCCCCATCCGCACCGAGAACGCGCCCAGTCCCTTCAGGTGGCTCAGCATCGGTTCCAGCCACCCCTCGAGATCCGGTGCGGCCCAGTCGATGACGGGCCCCTCCGGCAGATAGGCGAGGTACCGCTTCAGCTTCGGCAACGGCCGCAGCAGCACCAGCCCCACCCCGACGAGACGGTCGTCCTCGCCGAACCAGCCCAGGCTCTCCGCCCGCCAGTCCGGCTTCACGTCGCCCCAGGCGGGCACCTGCATATGACTGACCGACGGCTGCGCCGTGACGAAGGCCAGGTGTTCCTCGCGGGTGATCGCCTTCAGGCGAGGGCTCATGCGCCTGCTCCTTCGCTCGCCTGCTCCTTTGCTCGGCGCACCAGCCTATGAGGCGTACCGCACATTCCCGTGCCTCGTGCACCCCGTGTCGGCGCTCCGGAAGCACGGGCGCCGTGCGGCGGTACGGCGGCGGCGTCCGCAGGGGCCGTCCCTCCGCGACGCGACGTCAGGTGCTGCTAGCTTGCGGCCGTGGATCTCTTCTCACGCTCCTGGGCGGCACTGCGCACCGCCGTCGCCGAACTCGCCGACCAGGACTTCGCACGGCCGTCCGGCTGCACCGGCTGGCTCGTAAGGGACCTGGTGTGCCATCTGGTCATCGACGCCCAGGACGTCCTGATCACCCTGGTGACCCCGGCCGACGTGGAGCCGACGAGGGACGCGGTGACCTACTGGAACCTGGTGGCGGCCCCGACCGGTGACGACCCGCTCGACGCGCTGACCGTCCGCCTGGCCGCCGCGTACGAAGAGCCGTGGCTGCTCAAGTTCCACCTCGATGACGTCGGTTCGGCCGCCGGACGCGCCGCCGAACTCGTGGACCCCGCTCTCCGCGTGGCCACCCGGGATCAGGTGCTCACCGCGGGCGACTACCTGAGCGCGTACGTCCTGGAATGGACGCTGCACCACCTCGACCTGATCGCGCACCTCCCGGGCGCGGCGCGGCCGCCCGCGGAGGGGCTCGCCCGGTCGCGCGAGCTGCTGGAGAAGATCGCCGGCGCCGCGTTCCCTCCGTCGTTCTCCGACTCCGACGCGCTGCTGATCGGTACCGGACGGCGAGGCCCGGGCGTGGCGGAGAGGGCCGAGCTGGGCGAGTTGGCTACGCGGCTGCCGCTTGTCCTGGGTTGATCCGCGCTGATCGGTCGCGGGATGAACGCCTGTGAACGATGGCGAAGATCCAACGGCCGCAGCAGCACCAGCCCCACCCCGACGAGACGGTCGTCCTCGCCGAACCAGCCCAGGCTCTCCGCCCGCCAGTCCGGCTTCACGTCGCCCCAGGCGGGCACCTGCGCAGGACTGACCGACGGCTGCGCCGTGACGAAGGCCAGGTGTTCCTCGCGGGTGATCGCCTTCAGGCGAGGGCTCATGCGCCTGCTCCTTCGCTCACGGTCAGGTGCGTATCTCGACCCATACCGTCTTTCCGCGGCCGCTCGGCGAGCTCCCCCAGGACGAAGCGAGGCTGTCCACGATGAAGAGCCCGCGGCCGTGCTCCGACTCCGAAACCGCGTCGCGGGCGGCGGTGATCGAGGGGATCGGCGGCGTCGGATCGGCGTCGCGGACCTCCAGCCGGACGCGGTCCGAGTACTCCCGCAGGCGCATCTCCACGTCGCTGTCCGCATGGATCAGCGCGTTGGTGACGACTTCGGACGCCATCAGCATCATGTCCTCCGACGCGTGGTCCAGCCCCCACTCGCCGAGGCGGTCACAGAGGAAGGTACGGGCCTTCTTGACAGCTCTGAGGTCGTGCCGCTGGATGGCCATGCTGCTGATGCGGCGGCGGGGACCCAGACGCGCACCGCCGTAGCGGGCGAGGAGCAACGCGACGTCGTCGCGTCGTTCCGCCGAATCCGGTACCGAGCCGATGAGGAGGTCGGCCAGATCCTCCAGGTGCGAGTCCTCGGTGCGGGTCCTCTTGAGGCAGGAGGCCAGCAGCGACTCCGCCGCGCCGGGCACATCGGAGGAACGGGTGACGCCATCGGTGTACAACAGCAGCAATGTGCCGGCGAGGAGGGTCAGCTCGCCGACGCGGTACGGATCGGCCGACGGGACGCCCAGCGGCACGCCGGGGGGCACCTCCGCGGCGCCGATCCGGCCGTCGGGACCACAGATCAGCGGAGCCGGGTGGCCGGCGAGAGCGATTTCGGCGGTTCCCGACGTGACATCGAGCAGCAGGAAGCAGCATGTCGCCAGGAGCTCGGTGTCCAGGTCGGTCAGCAGTCGGCCGGTCCGGGCGAGAACGGTGGCCGGGTCGTGACCCTCGGTGGCGTAGGCGCGGACGGCACTGCGCAGCTGCCCCATGAGGACCGAGCTTTCGATGTGGTGTCCCTCGACGTCCCCCACCACCAGGGCGATCCGCCCTTCCGGCAGCGGGATCACGTCGTACCAGTCGCCGCCGACACCGGCGGTGTTGGGCGCGGGAAGATAGCGTGCCGTGGTGATGAGCTCGGGCCGGTCGGGGAGGATACGGGGCAGCAGCTTCTTCTGCAGGCTCTCCGCGAGCATGCGTTCATTGGCACCGAGCCGGATGCGTTCGAGGGTCGGTCCGAGCAGGTGGGCCATCATCATGAGCACCACCTCCTCCTCGGGCCCGAAAGTGCGCGGCGCGGCGAAACCGAGAGCGCAGGCGCCGACGGGCTGCCCTCTGGAGCTCAGCGGGAGGAAGGCCCAGGCCTGCCTGCCGTCCTCGGGAGCGTGCGGGTAATCGGCGAGCAGGGCGGCGCGGTTCTCGAAGAACAGCGGACGGCGGGTGCGGATGGTGTCCGCCTCGGGCGTCGAGCCGTCGGCCCCGAAGGAGCCGTGGACGTCCCGGGGCACCTCGCTGGGGCGTCCTTGGTGCCCGACGACCCAGAGACGGCCTTCGTCGATGACGCTGAGCATCACGGCCTCTGCCCCGAAGGGGCGCATGACACGCGACCGGGCGGCCTCGACGAGGTCGTCCATGCCTGCCACCCGGTTCAGGTCGTCGGCCAGCCTGTGCACGTGGTACATGATCGTCAGGGCGGACGAACCGGGCACTCCCGGAATTCCCCAGGTGACCGCCTGCGATGGCAGGCTGCCGGTGTCTCCGCCAGAGGGCCCGCGCTGCACATGTTCGGTGAACACGGGAACAATCACGATCTTCGAGCCGCGTTCGAGCGGCACGGCGCGCTCTTCCAGACGTGCCAACTCGCCCGCGAGCTGCTTCCCGATGGCGTGGAAGCGGGCCTTCTGCTCCTGGTCGGGCAACCGGTCGCGGCCAGGGGCGCATACGACCGTCAGCGCTCCGAGGCGGCGGCCCGCCGGCGCCAGCGGCACCGAGGCGAGGGCGTAGGGGCGGGGGATCGCGCAGGTCAACGGCTCATCGCGGGGAAGGAGGGCCGACGCCCCGGCGATCGCCAGGGTGCCCGTCCGGTAGGCAGTCGCCGAGACGGACGGTGCGTCCACGGCTATCCGTTCCGGCATGACGAAGATCGACGGCGGTTCACCTGCGATCATCGTGGCCTCGAGATGAGCCCGGTCGTCGTCGAGGAGGTAGACCACACCGGCGATCCCCTCCATTTCCGTCATGGCATCGCGGAGGGCCTCTCCGAGCACTGCTTCCAGAGACGGCCGGCGCAGTACGCCGCAGCCGTGCGTCGTGTCGCCGTCGGGAGGCCGACCACTCCTGATGTCCCTCTCCACCGTGAAACGGCTCCTGACCTCTCGTCTCCGCCCATCGTCGCACCAAGCGGCCATGATCGCCCCGCGCGCGCCGCGGGACGGCGGGAAGGACGGCCCGGTTCGCCGCGATGTGCCCACGCGGCGCTGTGCACCGGGTTCGCACCGGGGGTGACAACCCGGTCACCGACATCGGCGTACCGCCCCCGGCACCGTTCGTCAGGCGTACGCCTCGTAGCCCTCCTCCTCGAGCCGGTCGGCGAGCTCAGGCCCACCGGAGTCCGCGATGCGGCCGTCGGCGAAGACGTGGACGTGGTCCGGGCGGACGTAGCGCAGGATGCGGGTGTAGTGGGTGATCAGCAGGGTGGCCACCGTTCCGGTGGCCCGCACCCGGTTGACGCCGGCGGAGACGACGCGCAGCGCGTCGATGTCGAGGCCGGAGTCGGTCTCGTCGAGGATGGCGATCTTCGGCCGGAGCAGTTCGAGCTGGAGGATCTCGTGGCGCTTCTTCTCGCCGCCGGAGAATCCCTCGTTGACGTTGCGCTCGGCGAAGGCCGGGTCGATCTGCAACCGCTCCATCGCCTCGCGGACCTCCTTCATCCAGGTGCGCAGCCTGGGCGCCTCGCCGCGGACGGCGGTGGCGGCGGAGCGAAGGAAGTTCGTCATGGAGACGCCGGGAACCTCGACGGGGTACTGCATCGCGAGGAACATGCCGGCCCGGGCCCGTTCGTCGACCTTCATCGCCAGCACGTCCTCGCCGTCCAGCGTGACCGAGCCCGAGGTGATGTGGTACTTGGGGTGCCCGGCGAGGGCGTAGGCCAGGGTGGTCTTGCCGGAACCGTTGGGGCCCATGATGGCATGGGTCTCGCCCTGGCGTACGACCAGGTCGACGCCGTGGAGGATCTCGCGCGGTCCGGATTCGGTGAGGACCGAACAGCGCAGGTCGCGGATGTCGAGGGTGGCCATGGGCGCTTCACCTCACCTTCTCGCGGCACGCGCGACACATGTGCCACACGCTGGTGATGCCCGCCGCGCCCGGGGCTCACCCACTTTCGGGGCCACGACCGAGAACGGTGTGGCCCCGCTGCGCCGTGTGACCCGTGTGGGTGCGCCGGGCCCGGGTGCTCGGGCCCGGCGCGCTGCGTCGGAGGCGGTGATCACCCGGGACCGCGGGAATGGGTGCCGGTCACTTGACGGAACCGCCGGTGATGCCCGCGGCGATGTACTTCTGCGCGAGCACGAGGAGGATCGCCGCCGGCACCGCGGACAGCACGGACGCGGCCATCACCGAGCCCCAGTCGCCGACGTGCGCCCCGATGTACTGGTAGATGCCGAGGGTGACCGGCTTGACGTCGTCGGTCGTGTTCAGGGTGAGGGCGAACATGAAGTCGCTCCAGGAGAACAGGAACGCGAACAGGCCCGAGGTGATCAGCGAGTTGCGGCTCATCGGCAGCACCACCCGGACGAACGTCCGCACCGGCCCCGCACCGTCCATCTGCGCCGCCTCGATCACCTCGCCCGGTATCGACACCATGAAGGAGCGCATCAGCACGATGGAGAACGGGATGCCGAGGGAGGCGTCCGCCAGCATCAGGCCGAAGTAGGAGTTGACCAGGCCCAGGTCGACGTACGTGTTGTAGAGCGCGTTGGCGATGACGATGCCCGGCACCATCTGGGTGATCAGCGTGCCGAACACGATCGACCGCGAGCCGCGCAGCCCGAACCGGGCCAGCCCGTAGGCGGCCGGGGCCGCGATCGCCAGACAGATGACGACCGCGCCGAGCGAGACGGCCAGCGAGGTCAGCAGGTGGCCCCCCTGGTCGCCCAGGGCCTTGGAGAAGCCGGACAGGTCCAGGCTGCCCGGCACCGGGTCGACCTGGAGCAGACCCGACTCCGGCTGGAGGGCGGTGTTGAGCATCCAGTACAGCGGAAAGAGCATCACGCACAGGATGAGCACGCCGGCGATGGTCGAACCCCAGCGGCGCCTGGATGTCGTGGGCGTGGGCGAGGCCATGGACGTCACTTCCCCTCGGTGCGGTTGGCCCGCAGGTAGAACACGGCGAACACCGCGGAGACCAGGATGAGTACGTTGCCGACGACCGCACCGGCCCCGAAGTCCAGCTGCACGAACGAGTTCTGGTAGGTGAGCGTGCCCAGGGTCTGGGTGGCGTCGGCGGGGCCGCCGTCGGTCAGGGCGAGGATCAGGTCGAGGATCTTCACCGTCGACATGAAGCCGAGGACCAGGACGACCGTGATCACCGGCTTGAGCATCGGCAGCGAGACGGACCGGAAGGACCGCCAGGCCGAGGCGCCGTCCAGCGAGGCCGCCTCGTACAGCTCCTTGGGGATCTCCTGGAGACCGCCGTAGAGGATGACCATGTTGAACGGGATGCCGATCCAGATGTTGACCAGGATCACCGAGAGCAGGGCCATGCCGGGGCTGGTCAGCCATGGGGTGTGGCCGCCCAGGCCGATCGTGTCCAGGAACGAGTTCAGTACGCCCGTGTCCTGGTCGAGGACACGCCGCCACACGATGCCGGACACCACCATGGGCACCAGCCAGGGCAGCAGGATCAACGACCTCAGCACACCGCCCAGGGGGAACCTGCGGCTGAAGAACACCGCGAGTGCGAGGCCGATGCAGAACTGCCCGAGCAGCGACCCGGCGGTGAACACCAGCGTGTGCCACAGCGCCTTGCCGAAGAGGGCGTCCTGGAAGACCTTCGACCAGTTGTCGACGCCGTTGAAGGGGGCGTCGCCGGTGAAGAAGGTCTTCGGTGTGTAGTGCTGGAAGCTCATGACGACGTTGCGGACGAGCGGGTAGCCGAAGAACAGCAGCATGAAGACGACCGCGGGGGCGACGAACCCCCACTGGGCGAGGCGGCGCCGCAGCCGGAGCCGTCGCGGATCCGGGGCGCCGGCGGTCTGCCGCGCCGCGGAGGGCGCGGGGACGGTGACGGTGGACGTGGTCATGTACGCGTACCTCAGTTCCCGCTGGTGGCCCGCTGCTGCGCGCGCTCGAGGGCGGACGTGCTGGACTCGCCGGTCAGGGCCGACTGGAAGGCGCTCTGCAGCGCGAGCGAGATGCCCGACCATCCGGCGCCGACCTCGGCCGTACGGGAGCGGGCCGCGGCGACCTGGTCGGCGAGGGCGTCCAGCTCGGGCACCCGCTTGCGCCACTGTGCGGCGGCCTTCTCGTTGGCCGGGACCATCCAGCTGTTGAGCGCGTAGGTCAGCTGCTCCTGCTCACTGGACAGGCAGGCGACGATCCGTCCGGCCGTCCTCTCCCGCGCCCTGTCCCCGGTGTCGGGCACGGTCAGCACCGCGCCGCCGAGGGGCCCCACGGACGTGCCTCCGGGCTTCGGCACCGGGATCCGCGCGATGCCCCAGTGCAGCGACTTCTTGGTGTTCAGCGTCTCGACCTGCCACGGGCCGTTGATCATCATCGCGGCGTTGCCCGCCATGAACTGGTCGTTGACGTCCGCCTGGGTCCAGCTGACCGTCGACTTCGACAGCGAGTGGTCCTTCAGCAGGGACTTCCAGAAGTCCAGGGCCTCGACGACCCGGGGTCCGTCCAGCCGTCGCTCGTCGCCGCCGTTGGACCACATGAACGGCGTGAACTGGAAGACGCCGTCCTCGGCGCCGCCCGCGCTGAGCGCCAGGCCGTACCGCTTGCCCTGGGTGAGCCTGCGGGCGCTCTCGCGCAGCTCGTCCCAGGTGGTGGGGACCTTCACACCCGCCTCGGCGAGGATGTCCTTGTTGTAGAACAGCGCGAGCGTGTTCACCGACCGGGCCGCGCCGTAGTAGGTCCCCTTGTAGGAGCCGAAGTTCACGATCCCCTGGGGTATGTCGTCGGTGCCCAGGCCCAGCGTCCTGAGGTCGATCAGCCCGCCGGCCTCGGCGAACGTCGGCATCTCGGAGGCGTCGAACTGCACGATGTCGGGCAGCGACTTCGAGGACGCCATGCGCAGCGCCTTGGTCATCACCTGCGCCGCGGGGACGCTCTGCTGCTCGATCGTGACGCCGAGCTGCCTGCCGCACCGGGCCATCGCCTCGGCGTCCCAGCGGTGATAGGTCTCGTCGGTCGAGGAGTTCAGCACGGTGTAGACGTCGCTGTCGCGCTGCTGACCGCATCCGGTCAGGGCGGCGCCGGCGACCAGCGCGGAGACGACGGCGAGCGGCACCACGGCCCCGCGGGAGCGTCTGCCGCGGCGCGCGGCGGCCGGATCCCGTCCGTGCCGGCCGACGGTCCACGACGTTGACCGGTTCCGGGTGATGGCGTTGAAGCGCTTCGACATCCTGCGGCCCTTGCTGTCGTATCGCCCGGCGTCGCGCCGGTTCCTTTGTTTTCTGCCATGACTAATACGGCAATCCCTGGCGCCGCGCTAGACCCGAACCGGTGTCGGGTCGTACACGGTCCGGATGCGCACACCTTGTTGACCGGTATAAAACTGCTGTTCAGATAGGTATTTGTCGCGGATCACGCCTCCGTCCGTCCCGTGTTCTGTGTACGATCAAAATCCGGGTGACAGCCTCCGAGGTCCCCGCCGAACAGCCCCGCTCCTCCGAGGAAGACCATGAAGTTCACCAACGGGTTCTGGCGCATCCGCGACGGCGTCCAGCTCACCTACGCCACCGAGGTGCGCGATCTGCGCGTGCAGTCGAAGCGCTTCACTGCCTGGGCCGCCGCACAGAAGGTGACCCGCAGAGGGGACACGCTCAACGCGCCGCTGCTCACCGTCGACTGCTTCTCACCCGCCGAGGGCGTCATCGGTGTCCGCGTGACCCACCACGCCGGCCGCCGGCAGGTGGGCCCGGACTTCGCCCTCGCGGCCGAGCCCGGCGGCGCGGGCGAGGCGCGCCAGGAGGGCACCGTCACCGAGTTGGTCAGCGGCCCGCTGACGCTGCGCCTGGACCGTGCCGCCCCCTGGACCCTGGCCTTCCACGATGCCGACGGGCGGGAGCTGACCCGGGCCGGCCGCAAGGGCACCGCGTTCGCCACCACCGACGGCGGCGCCCACCACGTCCTCGCCCAGCTCACGCTCGGCGTGGGCGAGCAGATCTACGGCCTCGGCGAGCGCTTCACCCCGTTCGTCAAGAACGGCCAGGTGATCGACATCTGGCAGGCGGACGGCGGCACCAGCAGTGAGCAGGCGTACAAGAACATCCCCTTCTACCTGTCCTCACGCGGCTACGGCGTCTTCGTCAACCACCCCGGCGCGGTCTCCTTCGAGGTCGGTTCCGAGTCCGTCGGCCAGGTGCAGTTCAGCGTCGAGGACCAGACGATGGAGTACTACGTCGTCGCCGGCCCCACCCCCAAGGACGTCCTCACCCGCTACACCGCCCTGACCGGCCGCCCGGCCCTGCCGCCCGCCTGGTCCTTCGGCCTGTGGCTGACCACCTCCTTCACCACCGACTACGACGAGCGGACGGTCATGTCCTTCGTCGACGGCATGGCCGAGCGCGGTATCCCGCTGTCCGTCTTCCACTTCGACTGCTTCTGGATGCGCGAGTACCAGTGGTGCGACTTCGCGTGGGACCCCGAGGTCTTCCCCGACCCGGAGGGCATGCTCGCCCGGCTGAAGGCCAAGGGCCTGAAGGTCAGCGTCTGGATCAACCCGTACATCGCGCAGAAGTCCCCGCTGTTCGAGGAGGCCGCAGAACTCGGGCACCTGGTGCGCCGGCCGAACGGCGACGTGTGGCAGTGGGACCTGTGGCAGGCCGGCATGGGGCTGGTCGACTTCACCAGCGCCGACGCCCGCGCCTGGTTCCAGTCCAAGCTGAAACCGCTGCTGGACCAGGGCGTGGACTGCTTCAAGACGGACTTCGGCGAGCGGGTGCCCACCGACGTGGTCTGGCACGACGGCTCGGACCCGGAGCGGATGCACAACTACTACACCCACCTGTACAACCGGACGGTCTTCGAACTGCTGGAGAAGGAGCGCGGCCAGGGCGAGGCCGTGCTCTTCGCCCGGTCCGCGACGGCGGGCGGCCAGCAGTACCCCGTGCACTGGGGCGGCGACTGCTGGTCGTCCTTCGAGGCCATGGCCGAGTCGCTGAGGGGCGGCCTGTCCCTGTCCCTGAGCGGCTTCGGCTTCTGGAGCCACGACATCGGGGGTTTCGAGGGCACGCCCGACCCCGCGGTCTTCAAGCGCTGGCTTGCCTTCGGGCTGCTGTCCTCCCACAGCCGCCTGCACGGCTCGACCTCCTACCGGGTGCCGTGGCAGTTCGGCGCCGGGGCCGTCGCGGTCGCCCGCCGGTTCACCCTGCTCAAGCACCGTCTCATGCCGTATCTGTACGGTGCCGCCGTCGAGGCCCACCGCACCGGCGTGCCGCTGATGCGGCCCATGGTCCTGGAGTTCCCGCACGATCCGGCGTGCCGCCCGCTGGACCGCCAGTACATGCTGGGCCGCGACCTCCTGGTCGCCCCGGTGTTCAGCGCGGACGGAGAGGTGGAGGTCTACCTTCCCGAGGGCACCTGGACCCATCTCCTCAGCGGCGAGCGGGTCACCGGCCCGGTGTGGCGCACCGAACGGCACGACTACGACAGCCTTCCGCTCTACGTCCGCGAGGGCGCCGTTCTGCCGCTGGCCGCCGACGACCAGCGGCCCGACGGCGACTGGCTGGACGGTCCGACCCTGCTCGTCCATCCGCCGTCCTCGCCCGAGTTCACCACCGAGGTCGGCGTACCCGACCCGGCCGGCGCGCCGGCGGCCGTGTTCCGCGTCCGACGCGAGGGCGACCTGCTGACCGTCACCGCGGACGGCACCGACCGGCCGTTCACCGTGCGCGTCGCCGGCGGGGCGAGCGCGTCGGGGACGGGCGAGGTGACCGTGCCGCTGCACTGACCCCGATGCCGGGCCCGGCCACGGGCGCCGTACGGCCGTCGCCCGTCACACCATGGGCGTGTCGAAGCCCTCGCCCTCGCGGCGGAGGAGCTCCGGCGGCTCGCCGGTGAGCGGGCCCGGCGACGGCACGGCCGGTCCGGCGGTTCCGGGCAGCACCGCACGGGCCGCCGGGTCGAGCAGCGCCTGGTAGGGGCCGACCGCGGCGATGCCGATGCTGTGCAGCGCGGCCCAGGCCGTCACCTGGTTCGCGGACAGCACCGGGATCCGCAGCTCCGCCTCCAGCTGCGGGATCACGTCGTACGTGGGGAGGTTGGTGCAGCTGATGAACAGCGCGTCGGCGCCCTCGGCCACGCCGCCGCGCGCCATGTCCAGCACCGACTGGTACGGCACCCGCCAGATCTCCCCGGTCAGGCCGAGGTAGGCACGACCGGTCACGGTCACGCCGCCCTCGGCCAGATAGGCCTCCAGCGCGTCGGTGAGCGACCTGGTGTAGGGGGTGATGACCGCGACCCTGCGGGCGCCGAACTCGGCCAGTGCGTCGAGCAGCGCGCCGGAGGTCGTGGTCGCCGGGATCGGCACCACCTGGCGCATCGCCGCGCACATGGACCGCTCACCGGCGATGCCGTCGATGAAGCTGCCGGACGTGCAGGCGTAGGTCACCGCCTCCGGATGGACGGCGCTCAGGGTGAGCACCGCGTCCCGCAGGGTCTGGTGCTCGCTGACGATCCTGGCCATGTCGGGGGACACCTCGACCGGAACGTACGGTGTGCGCGTCAGGTGGAGCGAGACGTCGTCCGGAACCCAGCGCCACAGCTCGCGGTCCAGGGCGAAGTCGAACGGCGCGACGACCCCGAGCCCGTGCTGCGGAGCGGGACCGCCGAGAACGGTGATGTCCAAGGCAACTCCTCGAGGGGTTCTGGCCGGGTCCGAGCCGGGACGCGGCGAGGCGACGACGCACGCGTCGCCGCGCACAACGCGACCGTGCCGTCGACGTGTTGGCCCGGCCGGGGTGTTCCGCGGCCGCCGTGACACCGGCGCCCGCCGACGGCGGCGCGGTGCCCACGAGCGCCAGTGTGAGCGCGGTCCCGGCCGCAGGACCAGCAAGATTTTCCCGCGGCTGCCGTTAGTGTTCCTACATGTTCGAAGTACGGCGGCTCAGGTTGCTCCGGGAGCTGGCCGCGCACGGTACGGTCGCGGCCGCCGCCGAGGCCTGTGCGCTCACTCCGTCGGCGGTCTCGCAGCAGCTCGCGTTGCTCGAACGGGAGGCCCGCACCCAGCTGTTCATCCGGGACGGCAGAAGGCTGCTGCTGACGGAGGCGGCGAAGGTGCTGGTGGCGCACACCGAGATCATCCTGGCCCAGCTGGAGCGGGCCCGCGCGGACGTGTCCGCGCTCGACCACCGGGTGCAGGGCACGGTGCGGCTGGCGGCGTTTCCGAGCGCCGCGAGCGGTGTCGCCGCGCCGGCCATCGCCGCCTGCCGGGCATACCACCCGGACCTGAACGTGGCCCTCAGCGAGGAGGAGCCGGCGCAGAGCCTGGTCGACCTGCGCATGCGCCGCGTCGACATCGCTCTGGTGTACGAGTACAACCTGCTGCCCCGGCTGCCGCAGTCGGGCGTCGAACTCCAGGCCGTGCTCCAGGAGCCCCTGTTGCTGGCCCTGCCGAGCCGCCACCCGCGTGCCGACGCCGAGGGACCGCTGACCCTGGAGGCGCTCAGGGACGAGCACTGGATCGCGCCGCGCCGGGACCACTCGCTGCGCACGGTGCTGGAGCGGGCCTGCGCCACCGCGGGGTTCACTCCTCGGCTCGACTACATCAGCGACGACTACACCGTCGTCCTCGCGCTGGTGCAGTCCGGACTCGGGGTCTCGCTCGTGCCACCACTGCTCGTGGAGCAACTGGCCGCGGACGTGACGCTGCGCCCGGTGGAGAGCTTCGCGCTGACCCGCACCGTCTCCATCGCCACCCGGGCGGGCAGCGGCGCCGACCCGGCCGTCAACGCCCTGGTGCTGGCCCTGCGCCGGGCGGCCCGCCAGGGCTGACACCGTCGGCCCCGGCGCGGCGCACCGCTCCCGGGCCCCCTCAGCCGAGCACCTCGGCCACCGCCCCGGACCACAGGTCCAGGCCCTCGCGCACCTGTTCGGCGGTGACCACGAGCGGCGGGATCATGCGGACCACCTGGCCCTGGGCGCCGCAGGTGAGCAGCAGCAGCCCGCGCCGCCCGGCGGCCGCCTGCACCCGGGCGGCGGTCTCGCCGTCGGGAAGGCCGTCCGCCGTGACGAACTCGGTGCCGGCCATCAGCCCGAGCCCCCGCACATCGCCGATCCCTCCGGCGCCGTCCGCCCGGTACGGGGAGGCGACCTCGCGCAGGCCGGCGATGAGTTCCGCGCCCCGCTCGGCCGAGTTCTCCACCAGTTTCTCGTCCCGGATGACGTCCAGGGTGGCGATCGCCGCCGCGCACGCGACCGCGTTGCCGCCGTAGGTGCCGCCCTGCGAGCCGGGCCACGCCTTCTCCATGAGCGCGGTGGGCGCGGCGATGGCGGACAGCGGAAAACCGCTCGCCAGGCCCTTGGCGGTGACCACGACGTCGGGGCGGACGGCGAAGTGGTCGTGGCCCCAGAACCGGCCGGTGCGGCCGAACCCGGTCTGCACCTCGTCGACGATCAGCAGGATGCCGTGCCGGTCCGCCCGCTCCCGCAGGCCCCACAGGAACGCCGAGTCGGCCGGTACGTAGCCGCCCTCTCCGAGCACGGGTTCGACGATGAAGGCCGCCGTGTCCGCCGGGGCGGTGACGGTCGCGAGCAACTGGTCCAGCTCGCGCAGCGCGAACGCGGTGGCCCTCTCCTCGTCCCAGCCGTAGTGGAAGGCGTGGGGGAACGGGGCGATGGCCACACCCGGCATCAACGGGCCGAAACCCGAACGGAACTTGGTCGCCGACGTGGTCAGGGACGCCGCGCCGATCGTCCGGCCGTGGAAGGAGCCCTGGAAGACGACGATGTTGGGCCGGGCGGTGGCCTGCCGGGCCAGCCGCAGCGCGGCCTCGACCGCCTCGCTGCCCGAGTTCACGTAGAACAGCGCGTCCAGGCCCTCGGGCAGCACCTCGCCGAGCCGCTCGGTGAGGGTGAGCAGCGGGCGGTGCAGGACGGTCGTGTACTGGCCGTGGATCAGCGTGGCCACCTGGCGCTGGGCGGCCTCGACCACGCGGGGGTGGCAGTGGCCGGTGCTGGTGACGCCGATGCCGGCGGTGAAGTCGAGGTGGGCGCGGCCGTCCTCGTCGTACACATGGACGCCTTCGGCGCGGGCCGCCAGGACGGGGGAGAGCTGGCTCATGTCGACGTCCTCGCAGTCGAAGTTGATCGTAGGATTGTCAACAACCTACATTCATGCAAGCATGGGTGACGCCCGTTGTCCACGACCCCGTCCGACCCGGCCGGCCGGAACCGACGAGCAGGAAACGACGCGTCGACAGGCCGGACGGGAGTCCCCACCGCACTGGGGGTGCGCAGTGACCACACAGGCCGAACACGAGCGGGCGGTGGTGGACGCCGTTCCCACCGGACTCTTCATCGGGGGCGGTTGGCGGCCCGCCGCCTCCGGAGCCGTCTTCGAGGTCGAGGACCCCTCGCTGGCCCGGCCGTTGCGCACCGTCGCCGACGCCTCGGCCGTGGACGCCCTCGACGCGCTGGCCGCGGCGCACGGCGCACAGGAGTCCTGGGCCGCCCACCCGCCGCGCGAACGCGGTGAGATCCTGCGCCGCGCCTACGAGTTGATCCACGCACGGATCGACGACCTGGCCCTGCTGATGACCCTGGAGATGGGCAAGCCCCTGGCGGAGGCGCGCGGCGAGGTGGCCTACGCGGCCGAGTTCTTCCGCTGGTTCGCGGAGGAGGCCGTACGCGTCGACGGGGGCTGCGCTCTCTCGCCGGACGGCAGGGACCGGCTGCTGGTCATGCGCCGCCCGGTCGGGCCCGCACTGTTGATCACACCGTGGAACTTCCCGCTCGCCATGGGCACCCGCAAGATCGGCCCCGCCGTCGCCGCGGGCTGCACCATGGTCGTCAAACCGGCCGAGCAGACACCGCTGTCCATGCTGGCGCTCGCCGCCGTCCTGGCCGAGGCCGGACTGCCCGACGGCGTGCTCAACGTCGTCACCGGCGGCCGGCCGGGCGACATCGTCGAACCCCTGATGCGCGACGGCCGGCTGCGCAAGGTCTCCTTCACCGGCTCCACCGCCGTGGGGCGGCTGCTGATCGCGCAGAGCGCGCACCAGGTGCTGCGGGTGTCGATGGAGCTCGGCGGCAACGCGCCGTTCATCGTCTGCGAGGACGCCGACCTCGACGCGGCCGTCGAGGGAGCGGTGCAGGCCAAGATGCGCAACATCGGCGAGGCGTGCACGGCGGCCAACCGCCTGTACGCGCACGCGAGCGTGGCCGGCGAGTTCGCCCGCCGTCTGGCCCGGCGCCTGGGCGGGATGAGGGTCGGGCGAGGCACGGAGCCGGGCGTCGAGGTCGGACCGCTGATCGACGAGGACGGCCGGGGCAAGGTGCGCGACCTGGTCGGCCAGGCCCTCGACGCCGGGGCCAAGCCGCTGACCGGCGCCGATTCCCCGGCGGGCGACGGCTACTTCTACGCGCCCACGGTGCTCGTGGACGTCCCCCCGGACGCCGCGCTGCTGCACGAGGAGATCTTCGGGCCGGTGGCGCCGGTCGTCCCCTTCGAGGACGAGGACGAGGTGATCGCGGCCGCCAACGCCACGCCGTACGGCCTCGTGTCGTACCTCTACACGGAGAACCTGCGGCGCGCCTTCCGGATCTCCGAGCGGCTGGAGACCGGAATGATCGGGCTGAACAAGGGGATCGTCTCCAACCCGGCGGCCCCGTTCGGCGGCGTCAAGCAGTCCGGGCTCGGCCGCGAGGGCGGCCGGGTCGGCATCGACGAATTCCTGGAGACCCGTTACCTGGCGATGCCGGTGGACTGACGCCTCCCACAGGCGGCCGAGGCACCGCACAGCACACCACCCGAGCGACGCACCGGCCGGCCGGCCGGGGAACGGAGGGCGCCGAGAGATGGACCGCCACATCGAGATCTCCCTGGAGAAGCGCGGAGTCAGCTGCGTGGCCAGGCTGCTGGACGATCGGGCGCCGCGCACCTGCGCGGCGGTGTGGAACGCCCTGCCGCTGGGCCAGGACGTCTTCCACGGCAAGTACGCGCGCAACGAGATCTACACGCTGGTACCGGCGTTCGCACCGGAGGAACCGGGCACGGAGAACCCGACGATCACACCGATCCCCGGTGACGTCGCCTACTTCTCCTTCGCCCAGTGGCAGTTGAACACCAGCTCGCACGGCTACGCCCAGGGCGGCCGGCCGCAGGCCGCGCAGCGGATCGTGGACCTCGCCGTGTTCTACGAGCGCAACAACCTGCTGCTCAACCCGGACACCGGCTTCGTGCCCGCCACGATCTTCGGCACCATCGTCGAGGGCCTGGACCGCATGGCCGAGGCGGCACAGGACCTGTGGCTGTCCGGTGTGATCGGTGAGTCGCTCGTCTTCCGCCGGGCCTGAACAGCGGCGACGAAGGGCGGTGGCCGACGGCCACCGCCCTTGGCGCGTGCGACCCGCGACGGCACTCAGCCGCGCGGCGTCACCGGCGCCGTCGAGACGGTGCCCTCGGCGGCCAGCGCCTCGAACAACGCGTGCGAAACCCGCAGCACCAGGTCGTCCTGGTGGCGGGCCGCGACCAGCTGCACTCCCACCGGCAGCCCGTCGGACGCCGTACCGCACGGCACGGTGGCCGCCGGCTGCTGGGTGAGGTTGAACGGGTAGGTGAAGGGCGTCCAGCCGGTCCACCTGGTCAGGCCACTGCCCGGCGGAACCTCGTGGCCCGCCTCGAACGCGGTGCGCGGCAGCGTCGGCGTGACCAGCAGGTCGTAGGTGCGGTGGAAGCGGCCCATCAGCACCCCGAGCGTCATCCGCGCCTCCACGGCGCCCAGATAGTCCAGAGCGCTCATCGACGCGCCCAGCCGGCACACCTCCCGCAGCCCCGGGTCGAGCCGGCCGAACTCCTCCGGGGAGAGATGCTCCACCACCTTGGCGGCACCGGTGAACCAGAGCGTGTGGTACGCCTCGACAGGGTCGGCGAAGCCGGGGTCCGCCTCCTCGACCCGGGCCCCGAGACCGGCCAGCACGTCGGCCGCGTGCCGGACACGCGCGGCGACATCGGGGTCGACCGGAGCGCCCGCGAGCGTCGGGCTGTAGGCGACACGCAGTTCGCGCACGCCCTGATCGCCGCCCAGTCCGGCGGCGAACCCGCGTGCGCAGGGCGGCAGCGAGGACCAGTCGCGGTCGTCGGCGCCGCACAGCACGTCCGTCATGAGCGCGGCGTCGGCGACGGTACGGGTCATCGGTCCCGCGTGCGAGAGGGTGCCGAAGGGGCTCGCGGGGTAGAGCGGGATCCGCCCGTAGGTGGGCTTGAACCCGACGATGCCGCAGAAGGCGGCCGGGATACGGACCGAGCCGCCGCCGTCGGTGCCCACCGAGAGCGGAGCCAGTCCGAGCGCGACCGCGGCCGCGCTGCCCCCGCTGGAGCCGCCGGAAGTGCGCGTCACGTCCCACGGGTTGCGGGTGACGCCGGTGCGCGGACTGTCGGTGACGCCCTTCCAGCCGAACTCCGGCGTCGTCGTCTTGCCGACGAGGACCGCGCCGTGCTCGCGCAGGCGCGCCACCGACGGCGCGTCCTGATCCCAGGGCGCGCCGGGGTCGGTGCTCAGCGAGCCGCGCAGGGTCGGCCATCCCTTCGTCAGCAGCAGATCCTTGATGGAGACGGGCACCCCGTCGAGCAGCCCGCACGGCTCACCCCGCCGCCAGCGCTCCGCGGACGCCGCGGCGGACCGGCGGGCCGACTCGCCGTCGACCAGGCAGTAGGCGTTCACCAGCGGGTCGAGCCGCTCGATCCGGTCGAGCACGGCGTCGACGACCTCCACGGGCGACAGGCTCTCGTCCCGGTAGGCCGCGACCAGTTCGGTGGCGGTGCGCGCCCACAACTCCTCGCGCGCGTCGGGCCGTCCGGCCCACCCGGCGCCGGCGTCCTGGTCGGTGGCTGCGGTCATGACGAGCCCTCCTCGGTGTGCGGGGTGCCGCCCGGTGCCTCGCCGACGGGCACGTACCCCAGGGTCTTGTCGACGACGTTGCGCAGGGGCCGGCCCGCGGCCCAGCGCGCGAAGTTGGCGAGGAACAACTCCGCGAGATCCTCCAGCCAGCCATGGGTGTCGGCCGACATGTGCGGGGAGATCAGCAGTCCCGGTACGCTCCACAGGGGGCTGCCGGCCGGCAGCGGCTCCTGGCGCACCACGTCCAGCGCGGCGCCCGCGAGCCTGCCCTCGCGCAACGCCGCCACCAGGTCGTCCTCCACGACGAGCGGGCCACGGCCGACGTTGACGAACCTCGCGCCATGCTTCATCCGTGCGAACAGGGTCGCATCGAACAGGTCGGTGGTCTCGTCGGTCAGTGGCGCGGTGCTCACCACCCAGTCCGCCTCCGGCAGCAGACCGGGCAGTTCGCCGAAGCCGTGCACCCGGCCGAACTCGGCGTCGTGCGGGCGGGCCCTGCGGGAGACCAGTGCGACCCGCAGCCCGAGGGCGCCGAGCACCCGGGCGACGGCCCGGCCGATGGGACCGCCGCCGACCACCACCGCCCCGGTGCCCGACACCCGCTCGGTCGCCCGGTGCCGCCAGGTTCCCGAGCGCTGGTGGTCCAGGGTGCCGGGCAGGTCCTTGGCCATGGCGAGGACCAGTCCCGCCACGTACTCGGCGATCGGCACCTCGAAGACACCACGGGAGTTGGTGAGCACGGCGTCCGAGCGCAGCAGTGCGGGGAAGAGCAGCTTGTCCACGCCCGCGCTCGCGGTGTGCACCCAGCGCGGTCCGCCCTCCTCCGGCCAGGCGGCGGGCAGTGCGTCGGTCAGGAAGTCCCACACCAGCAGGGCGTCGGCCTCGCGCAGCGCGTCGGCGAGACCGGCCTCGCCGACGCGGCGCAGCCGGGCGCGGTCCTTGATGCGGTCCAGGAGCGGCGGCTGCTGTTCTCCCAGCACGACGACGAGGGGGAGTTCGGTCGTCCTCATGCCCAGTCCTCCGGTCGCTGCGATGCGCGCCTGGTCCGGTCCGCGTCGGCCCATGGAACCGATTGACACCTTAGGGGCCGCTCCGTAGGATTGTCAACAATCTACAGTTTGTTCTCGGGAGGGCGATCGCACGTGGCTGACCGCATCACGACGGTGGGTTTCCTCTACCCCGGCCACTCCGCGGAGGACGACTATCCGCTGCTGGAGAACCTCCTCGGCGCGGGAGTGCGACTGCCCGTGGCGCACACGGACATGGGGGAGGACGCGCACCGCGTGGACGCGCTGTTGGAGATGGGCGCCATCCACCGGCTCACCCGGGGACTGGCGGAACTGGAACAGCACGACGTGGACGCCGTCATGTGGGCCTGCACCAGCGCCAGCTTCGTCTACGGACTCCGCGGCGCCGGCCAGCAGGCCGCGGAGCTGGCGCAGGCCGCGGGCGTCCCCGCGTCCAGCACCTCCTTCGCCTTCGTGCACGCGCTCCGGTCGCTCGGCCTGAGCAGTGTCTCCGTCGCCGCGACCTATCCGGAGGACGTCGCCGGGTACTTCGTCCGCTTCCTCCAGGAGTCGGGGGTGGCGGTGGCGCGGGTGTCGGGGAGGGGCATCGTCACGGCGGCGGAGGTCGGTACGCTCTCTCGCGAGCAGGTCGTCGACCTGGTCAAGGCCGAAGACCACCCGGACGCGGAGGCCGTCCTGCTCCCGGACACCGCCCTGCACACCGCCGCCTGGCTGGACGAGCTGGAGGTGGCTGTCGGCAAGCCGGTGCTGACCGCCAACCAGGTCACCGTCTGGGAGGGGTTGCGGCTCGCCGGGGACACCGCCCCGCGGACCGGTCTCGGACGGTTGTTCCGTCAGGGCACCACCCCGCCGACGCCGTCCGCCGCCGGCTGACGGCGGCACCGAAGAAGGAGAAGAGAACATGCCGGGAGCCAAACGGCTGCAGCCCGTCAGACGGGAGCCCGCGGCCGTCGCGATCGCCCGCCGGCTGACGGAGGCGATCATGGACGGGACCCTGGCGCCCGGCACCCAGCTCGGGGAGGTCGAGCTGGCCGCGGAACTCGGCGTGAGCCGGGGCCCGCTGCGCGAGGCGATGCAGCGGCTGGTCCAGCAGGGCATCGCCCACAGCGAACCGCACCGCGGGGTCTTCGTGACGACCCTCACGCAGGACGACGTACGGGACATCTACCTCGCCCGCACGGCGGTCGAGTCGGCCGCGTGCCGGCTGATCCTGCGACGCGACCCGCAGGGCACCGCGGACCGGCTCGCCGCGGTGCAGCGCGCCATGGCGGAGGCCGCGCGTCGCGGCGACCCCGCGGCCCTCAGCGCGGCGGACACCGAACTGCACCAGGTGCTCGTCGAGGAGTCCGGAAGTCCGCGCCTGAAGCGCATGGCGCAGACACTCTTCGTGGAGACCCGGATGTGCATCACCGCGCTCCAGGACAAGTACCCGGCGCCGGACGTGATGGTCGACGAACACGCCGCGATCATCCAGGCCATCCGCGACGGCGACGAGGAGCGTCTGCTGCGGCTGGTGGACGAGCACATGCAGGACGCCGTGCGGCGGCTGACCGAGCGGCCCGAGGAGGCGGTCTCAGGGGTGTCCACGCGGCCGGAGGCCGTCGGCGGCTGACCCTCGGCCTCTTCGCGCGCGGCAGGAGGAACGGGCGGTGCGTTCCGGGTGGGCCCGGGGCCCGATCGGATCCCCGGCCCGTCCACGACGGCCCGGGGATCCGTGTCAGGCGCCCGGTGTACAGAGCGCCGGCCCCATTACGGCGGGCCGGAGTTCCGCGTCGCCGACGATGCTCGGCCGGCTCAGTAGTCGCCCCTGTCACCCTTGTGGCGCTCGATGATCCGGAAGCTGGCCACGACCCCGTCCCTGACCCTCACGCCGCGGATGCAGCCGGGGCGGACGCCGTTGCTGGTGCTGTAGGGGCCGACGGTGGCGATGGGGGCTCCGTTGTCACAGGTCGCGCCGCGGAAGACCTCGATGGTACGGCGGCTGTCGTTGCGGACGTTGAGGCTGCTGGAGCCGAGGCCGCTGACCACGGTGATGCAGCCGCTCGGACGGGCCGAGTAGGACCGCTCGTTGATGTGGATCCAGCCCTTGTCGAAGTCCTTGTCGTCGCCGCGGCCCCTGTCGCCGCCACCACCGCCGTGGTCGCCGCCGCCGCCGCCACCGCCGCCACCACCGTGGTCGCCGCCACCGCCCTGGTCGCCGCCGCCGCCACCGCCGCCGCCGCCGTAATCGTTGTCGTCGTCATCGTCGTTGTTGCCGTTGCTGTTGCCGTTGCTGTTGCCGTTGCTGTTGCCGTTGTCGTTGCTGTTGCCGTTGTCGTTGCTCCCGTTGCGGCTCTGGGTGCCGCCGTCCAGGGGAGCCTGGGCAGGAGCGGGCGCCTGCCGGACGACGGCGGGAGCCGGAGCCGCCGGCTGGGCCTCGGGCGCGGACGCGGCCGAGGCGTAGGTGATGCCGGTCGCGGTCAGAACCGCGGCCGCCGCGGCGGCCGCGCTGATCGCTTGCGATCGGGTCATGGTCATGGAACTGCTTCTCCTGTCTCAGAGATGAGATCGGCTCGGCGGCCGATGTGTGATTGAACGTACTGATGCCCCCAATAGCTGTCATTTCGGGCATATGGAAAGCGGGGCTCCGCGGGGCCGCTGGGAACGCCCAGGGCACCGTGCAGAGAGCTGATGCCAAGTCAAATAGGCGCGAGATGCTGATCGGTTGACAGGGCCGGTGGGCCTTACGGGTGATCTTCTGATGCCTGCTCCCCCGTGTGGCGGCAGACAGGCGGGGCGCCCGGCGCGTCGTGCTTGACGCGCGGGCCTCCAAGATGGTGGCGCCGCGACACGGCCCGCCGTGGCGGGCTGCGCACGAAACCTCGTCACGCGCGGGGCGGTGGCGCCGCCAGGCACGGCTCACGCCGCCGCCCGGTACGGGCGGCGGCGTGAGCCGGAAAGCAGAACCCCGGCCCGATTACGGCGGGCCGGGGTTCTGTGTCTTCGTGGAGTTCGGCGGCAGGGGTCCGGCGCGATTACGGCGGGCCGGCGTTCCGCTTCGCCTGCGTGGTGCGGCGGCCCCCTAGTAGTCGTCCCCGTAGTCGCCTCGGTCACCGCGGCCGCCCCAGTCGTCCCAGTCGTCGTAGCGGTCGACGACCCGGAAGCTGCCCACCACTCCGTTCTTGACGAACACGTCACCGGCGTGCCCGGGCCTCACGCCGTTGCTCTCGCTGCGGGGCCCGACCGTGGCGATGGGGGCACCGTTGTCGCAGGTGACCCCGCGGAACACCTCGACGGTCCTGCGGCTGTCGTTGCGGATGTTCAGGCTGGTGGAGCCCAGGCCGCTGACCACGGTGATGCAGCCGCCCGGGTGGGCGGAGTAGGAGCGCTCGTTGATGTGGATCCACCCCTCGTCGTAGTAGCGATGACGGCCGCCGTTGTTGTTTCCGCGGCCTTCGTTGCCCTTGCTGTTGTTGCTGGTGTCGCCGCCCATCGGGGCCTGGGCGGGGGCGGGCGCCTGACGGAGGGCGGGAATCGCCTGGAACGGTTCGACTGCGGCCGAGGCGTACGTGATGCCGCTCGCGGCCAGAGCCGCTGCGGCCGCGACGGCGGTGGTCATCGCGTGCGAACGGGTGATGATCATGGCTCTGCTTCTCCTGTCTCAGGGAGCCATCGGCTCGGCAGCCGATGTGCGATCGAACGTACTGATGCCCCCCATAGCTGTCATTTCGGGAATGACGGGAACGGCGGCGACAGGGGCCGATCGGGGCATCCGAGGCGTTCGCCCACCCCGTCCGCGAAGACGGGCGGAGAAACAAACTGCCATGTCAGATAGGCAGATTGACGGACAATTAGCCCCTCAAGGTGATCTTCTGACGAACTATCACCTTTGGAGCAGCGCAGGTGGCGCCCGCGGGCGGCGGGTCGGTGCTTGACATGTCGCCCCGCAACCCCTGACCATCCGTCATCTCGCGACAGTCCAGGGGCTACCCGTCGACGCGTTCGCGTCGGCGCCGGGGGAACACCGGCCGGCCGGCGGGGGTGGCGCCGCCACGGGCGGCGGCGCGAGCGGGTCCGTCGGGGAGAGTGAAGGCGAAGACCGCGACCAGCGCGGCGATCGCCGCGAGCGCGAGGTAGGCGTGCTGGTAGGCGGTGACGGGCGGCTCCGCCACGGCCGCCGACGGGGTGCCCAGGACGAGGGCGGTCGTCACGGCCGCCGGCGCCAGGGCGCCACCGGTCTGTCGTACGACGGTGTTCAGGGTGGAGGCCTGGGCCAGGTCCGGCCGGTCGATCGTGGCCAGGGAGGCCACCGTCGTGGGTACGAAGAAGCAGCCCATCGCGAGACCGAGCAGGAACATGTAGCCGCGGAAGATCCACAGACCGGTGTGCGCGTCGCAGGTGGCGAAGAGCAGCAGCACCCCGCACACCCCGGCCAGGCCGCAGCCGATGATGAGGCGCGGGCCGACCCTCGCGTACAGGACGCCGACGACCTGGACGGTCAGCAGGACGCCGAAGGCTTCGGGGAAGGTGGTGAGGCCGGACTCGAGAGCGGTGCGACCCTGTGCCTGCTGAAGGAAGAGCGGGCCGATGTACATGGCGCCGATGATGGGGATCAGGCCGACCAGGTTCATCAGGTTGGTGTCCCGGAAGAGCCGGTGCCCGAACAGTCGGAGTTTCAGCAGCGGCTCCCGCACGCGCAGTTCGACCACGACCGCCGAGACCAGCAGCCCGGTCCCGAGCGCGAGCGAGACGATGACCGCGGCCGACGACCAGCCTCGGTTGGGGCCCTCGCAGACGCCGAACATCACGCTGCCCAGCGCCGCCGCGCTCAGCAGCAGCCCGGGCAGGTCGAAACGGCCGGGCCGACCGCCGCGATGCCCCGCCAGGAACACCGCGCCGAACAGCGCGGCCGGCAGGCCCACCGGCAGATTGACGTAGAAGACCCACCGCCAGGTGAGGTGATCCACCAGCAGCCCGCCGAGGACCGGCGCGGCGGCCGGCGCGATCTGCTGGGGAATGATCATGTAACGGGATATGCGCACCTGCTCCGAGGAGGTGAAGGTGGCGAACAGCAGCGCGGCCGACGCGGGGAACAGCACGCCGGCCGAGAGTCCCTGCACCGCGCGGTAGGCGACGAGCTGGCCGAGGGACGCGGCCGTGCCGCACAGCAGCGAGGCGAGGAGGAAACCGACCAGCGCGGTCAGCAGCACACGTTTTCCGCCGAACCGCTCGACCAGCCAGGCCGATGCCGGAATGGCCATGGCCAGGGCGACCGGATAGACCACGACGACCCCGTCCAGGGCGGCCGTCGTGAGGTCGAACTGTCGTGCGATAGCCGGCAGTGCCACCGTGGTGATCGCACCGTCGGCGATCGCGATGAAGGTCACGCTGACACACATCACGGGGACGACGAGGCGCTGGCTGAGACGGGAGGAGAGGGCGGGAAGGGGGGAGCGGGCAGGCAGCGCGAAGCGACGTGGAGACACATGCTGAGCATACACACTATGTGACTGCTCATAGAATGGATTTTCGTTCGCGGGCGGAGCCGGGGGCAGAAGGGAATCGAGACGTTCCATGGCAGTGCACGGCAGCAGCGACATCCTGGTCGACGAGCTCTACGAAACGACGCACATGTTGCGGCAGTTCGTGGAGGCACGGTTGCGGGAGGGGGGAGCGTCCATCGCCCGGCTACGCGCGCTGAGAGTGCTGGCCCGGACGGAAGAGCCCCTGCGGATGCGGGACCTGGGCGAGATGGTGGGGATCGCGGCCCGGACCACGACCACCATCGTCGACAGCCTGGAACGCGACGGACTGGTGGAGCGGGTGCGCCACCCCCGGGACCGGCGGGCGTTCCTGTTGCGTCTGACCGACGAGGGCCTGCGCTGCCATCGCGAGGCGGAGGAGATCGACCGTGTGGCGCTCGCCGAGGCGACGGCCGCTCTCACCGCCGAGGACCGCGACCGACTGCGTGCCCTGCTCGCCCGCATCCGCGAGACCACCGGCTGACGGCGGCGGGCTCAGCGGCTGGCGGTTTCGGGCTCACCGGTCCGGACACTCGGACGCACCGGGAGGCCGGCGTCCGCCGGCGCCGCCACGACGAGCGCGACGACCGGTGGGGCCGGACCGGGCTGCCGGCCCCGCGCCGCGCCCGGCGGCCGGGCCGGCACCCGGTCGCGGTCAGGCCTCCCCGTGGCCGAGGAGGCCATCCGCGAAGTCGATGTCGGGCTCCGTCGCGCCGTGGAGCACCTGCTCGGTCCAGATGACCTTGCCTCGGGAGGTGTACCGGGTACCCCAGCGCTGGGCGAACCTGGCGACCAGGAACAGGCCGCGGCCGCCCTCGTCCGTGAGCCGGGCGCGGCGCAGATGCGGGGAGGTGCTGGAGCCGTCGGCGACCTCGCAGATCAGGCTCCTGTCGTACAGCAGACGCAACCGGACGGGCTGGGCGCCGTACCGGATGGCGTTGGTGACCAGCTCGCTGACGATCAACTCGGTGCTGAAGGCGGTCTGGTACAGACCCCAGGCGTCCAGCTGACGGGCGGCCTCGGCGCGGATACGGGAGACGGCCGCCGGGTCCGAGGGCACGTCCCACTCGGCGACCAGGGCGCGGTCCGTCAGCCGGGTGCGGGCGACGAGCAGGACGATGTCGTCGACGCGGCGTTTCGGAAGCAGGGTGTCCAGGACGGCCTCGCAGGTCTCTTCCGGGCCGAGGCCCGGCCGGGCCAGGGCGTCCCGCAGCAGCGCCAGGCCGGTGTCGAGGTCGCGCCGCCGGTTCACGACCAGTCCGTCCGTGAACAGAACCAGCCGGCTGCCCTCCGGCAGTTCCAGCGCGGCGCTCTCGAACGGGTGACCGCTGCCCAGGCCGAGCGGCGGCGAGACGGGTATGACGGGGAAGTCGACCGTGCCGTCGGGGAGGACCACGGCGGGGCCCGGGTGACCGGCGCCGGCGACGGTGCACACCCCGGAGACGGGGTCGTAGACGGCGTACAGGCAGGTCGCGCCGGTGATGCCGTCGGCCGCGCCGCTGCCCGTGCCGGCCGGGTGGTCGGCCTCGCCGCCGTCCGCGCCGGCGACCGGCTGGTCCAGGTGGGCGACCAGCTCGTCCAGGTGGGCCAGGAGCTCGTCGGGGGCGAGGTCCAGGGCGGAGAAGTTGTGCACGGCGGTGCGCAGCCGGCCCATGGTGGCCGACGCGTGCAGGCCGCGGCCCACGACGTCACCGACCACCAGCGCGACACGAGTGCCGGGCAGCGGAATCACATCGAACCAGTCGCCGCACACGCCGCTCTGCGAGGGCAGATAGCGGTGGGCCACCTCCAGGGCGGACTGCTCCGGCACACCCCGCGGCAGCAGGCTGCGCTGCAACGTCACCGCCATGGTGTGCTCGCGGGTGTAACGGCGGGCGTTGTCGATCGCCACCGCCGCCCGTGCCGCCAGCTCCTCGGCGAACGACAGATCCTCCTCCACGAACGGCTCGGTGCTCCGCAGGCGCCAGAAGTCGGCCAGCCCCAGCACCATGCCCCGCGCCCGCAGCGGCACGGTGATCAGCGAGTGCATGCCGTGGTGCAGGAGTCTTCGAGCGCGCTCGGGATCCTGGGTGCGCCAGCTGTACGCGGTCCCCAGGTCGGCCACCAGGATCGCGTGCCCGGGCGCACCCACGGGGGTGCCGCGAGCGAAGCCGACCAGTTCGCCCACCGGGTACAGCGGTGAGTCGGCGGGGAGCCCGCTGACCGCCGTACGGCGCATCCCGGTGTGTCTCTCGGGTGGCTCGTCGCCCCGGAGGACCGGCTCCAGCAGCTCGACGGTCGCGACGTCGGCGAAGCGGGGCACCGCCACCTCGGTGAGTTCCTCGGTCGTGCGCACCACGTCCAGCGTGGAGCCGATGCGCGTCCCGGCGTCGTACAGCAGCTTCAGGCGGTCCCGGGCCGCCTCGGCCGTGCCCGCCAGCGCCCGCAGCTCCGTGGTGTCGCGCAGCGTCACCGCGTTCCCGGCGGGTCCGCCGTGGGCGGCGGTCGGCCGCACGTTCACCGCCAGCAGTCGGTCACCCGCCAGGTGCACCTTGTCGGTCACCACCTGCTCCGAGGTCAGCAACTCGGTCATCTCCGGGCCCAGTCCGAGCTCCGCGACCGGACGCCGCTGGGCGCCGGCCGGCAGGCCGAGCAGCCGCCGGGCCTCGTCGTTCGCCAGCAGCAGCCGCCCGTCGCCTCCGACGATCAGCACCCCCTCGCGTACCGAGTGCAGGACCGCGTTGTGATGGTCGTACATCCGGGTGATCTCGGCGGGGCCGAGGCCACGGGTCTGGCGCCACAGCCGACGGCTGAGGACCGCCGCCCCGCCCGTGGTGACCGCCACCGCTCCGGCGGTGACGCCCAGTACCTTCGGCAGCTGCGCCGTCACCCGCTGGCTGACGTGCTCGAGGGTGACCCCGGCGCCGACCGCGCCGAGCACCGGGCCGCTGGGCCCCCTGACCGGGACGAAGGCCCGGATCTGAGGCCCCAGAGAGCCCACACCCTGCTCCGTCACGGTCCGTCCGGCCAGCAGCGGGGCCATGTCCGTCGTGGTGCGCGCACCGGGGCGGCCCGCGACGGAGGAGAGGGCCACATAGACACCCTGCCGGTTCAGGACTCCCATGAAGTCGACGCTGGAGCGCCTCTGGGCCTGCTGCAGCTGCGGCTGGAGCATCGCGGTGGGATGCCGGGACCCGAGGGCTTCCGCGGTCCCGGGAGAGCTGGCGAAACCCTGGGCGACGGCCAGCGAGCGACTGCCGGCCTCATGGACGCTCTGCCGCTGGGTCGTCAGGACCAGCAGAGCCACTCCCGCCACGGCGAGCAGCAGCACGACCGCCACCTGCAACAGGAACATCTGGCCGACGACACTCCGGACGCTCAGCACCGCGGTGCGCCCCCGCCGCCGGCCGCCGGCACCACTGTCCATGTACCGGGCGGCCGGGGAAGACTCGGGTCGGATACGACATCCGGACATACTTCAATCTTGCGCCTGTTTCGGACCGGAGCCCCGTTCCGTGTCCCGGGCACGCTCGCCGCGGCGCGGGGCCGGACACCCTCGCACGGTCCTGGTCAGCGGCTCGGCGGCACCGCGCGACCGCCGCGCTCGACCGGCCGCCGACGCGCATAGTGGGAGGGGAAGGGGCGGGGCCGCCGGACCGGAACGGGAGAGCGCCTGTGACGACACCGCCGATCGACTACCAGGCGTTGTTCGCGGCCACACCCAGCCCGTACGTGGTGCTCGGCCCCGACCTGGTGATCCAGGACGTCAACGCGGCCTTCTGCCGCGCCGGCCGGCGCCGGCGCGAGGACCTGATCGGGCGGTACCTCTTCGACGCGTTCCCCGACAACCCGGCCGACCCCGACGCCGACGGCGTGCGGAACCTGAGCGCGTCCCTGCACCGGGTGCTGCGCACCAAGGAGCCGGACACGATGGCGGTGCAGAAGTACGACATCCCCGTGGCCGAGCACCCGGGGGTGTTCGAGGAACGCTGGTGGTCCCCGATCAACACACCCGTGCTGGGTTCGGACGGACAGGTGGCCTGGATCATCCACCGGGTGGAGGACGTCACCGCGTTCGTGCTCTCCCACCCCGAGGAGCCGCCGGCGGGACAGGCGCTCACCGAGCGGCAGGCCATGGAAGCCGAGCTGTACGCCCGGGCACGGGAGCTGCAACTGCTCAACGAGCAACTGCGCCAGGCCCACGCCAGGGAACGACAGGTCGCCGTCACCCTCCAGGAGGCCATGCTCCAGGCCCCCGACCTGGCCGGGCACCGCAACATCGCCGTGCGTTACCTGCCCGCCGCCAAGGGGCTCAACGTGTGCGGGGACTGGTACGACGTGGTTGACCTCCCCGACGACAGCTTCACGGTCGCCGTCGGCGACGTCGTCGGACACGGCCTGGAGGCCGCCGCGGTCATGGGCATGCTCCGCAGCGCCCTGTCCGCCGCCATCCGTGCCCTGCGCGAGCCCGACCGGGCCATGGAGGTCCTGGGCCTGTACGCCCGCTCGGTGGACGGCGCACTGGCCACCACCGCCGTCAAGGCCCTCGTCGACACCCGGCGGCACCACATCACCTACAGCAGCGCCGGCCACCCCCCACCGGTCCTGACCCACCCCGACGGGACCTTCCTCCTGCTCGACCAGGCCACCGACCCGCCCCTGGGAACGCGCCCGGAGCACGTCCCGCGTCCTCAGGCCGCCGTGCCCTACACCCCCGGCGACACCCTCGTCCTCTACACGGACGGCCTCGTCGAGCGACGTGGTGAGGACATCGACGCCGGCCTGAACCGGCTGACCGGCGTCCTCGCCGACCATCCGCGTCTCAACCCCGACCACCTCGCCGACACCCTGCTGTCGCGCCTCGGCGTCAGCGGCGGCGGACACGACGACATCGCTCTGATCGTCGTCCGCCTGTGACCGCACCGCCGGCCCGCCGTGCCCCGGCGGGCCGGGAAGCCGGGGCCTGCCCTCAACCGCGGCGCAGACGGCGGTTCAGGGGCGGCTCGTCCGCCAGGACGGCACCGATGGTCAGCGAGAAAGTCGCTGCGGCGCACAGCACGATCAACCAGGACAGCATGACCAGGACCATGCCGAGAGCGCGGTACCAGGTACGCCTGCGCGGCCAGCCGCGTGCCGGCGTCGGCAGGTGGGCGGACAGCACTCGGTCGGCCGGTTCCGTCATGACGGGGAAGCGTTGCTCGTCGGTCGTCGGCAAGCGCCCGAGTCGCGCCGTCGATCTCACGCCCGCACGGTGGAGCGCACCGTCCGCCGTCCGCATGCCGTGCGGATCCCTCGACGGCCGCTTCGCCCGGACGGCCCACGCGCGGTCGCGAGAGGGCCGGCCGGGCGACGAGACCGCCGCGCGGCCGGCGATGCTCTCCGTGCGGCTCTCCTCCAGGCCGTCGGGCCGGGTCCCCGGCGGACGGGCCGCGCGGCCAGGTGGGTGGTGCGGGTCGCTCTACCAGCCGACCGCCACCAGCAGCCACTGGGGGGCGCTGTGCGAGATGAAGGAGGACCGGCCCGCGACGTCGTCGTACGGGAAGCCGTAGGCCAGGTGGTCGATGGCGTTGTCGTGCCAGAACCGGGCGTAGTAGTTCGCCGGGGCCGCCTGGTAGTACTGGCCGGGGTCACCCTGCTGGGAGGGCGGCAGCGTGGCCACGTGGCGGTTGAGGGCGGCGCACACGGTGGGGTCGCCCGCCAGCGAGGCGGCACAGCCGAAGATGTCGGAAGTGGCCGCGTCGACACCGACGGACCGGGCGTAGGCGGTGAAGTAGTTCGCGTTGGCGCCGCCGGAGCGGAAGCTCGGGTCGCTGCCGGGAGCGATGATGCGGTAGGGAGCCTGCGTCTGGGCCAGGACCTTGAAAGGCGCCGGCACCGCGTCCGTGAAGCGCTGGAAGGTGGTGGCGCGGTCCTCGGCGAAGGTCTGCCGGTTCTCACCGACCTCCACGTCGTAGCCGTCCTTGGCGTGCAGGCGCAGGGCGAGCTTGAGTCCGAAGGCGTCGACACGTGTGGTGTTGCCGTTGAAGACGTCGTCGCCGACGGTGAACTCGATGAAGTCGTAGTAGGGGCTGTCGGGCGAGCCGAGGTGGAAGTACATCCGCCCCGCGGAGTTCGCGGGCATGTCGAGATAGGGCTGCTCCGCGACGGAGTGCACCTGCCCGTTGAAGCTCCAGTAGACCTGGCTGTCCGGATACCTGCCGTTGGTGCGGTTGAGGACCTTCACCTCGACGACGTTGCGCGCGGGCGGGATGTCGTCGGTGCCGCCCCAGAAATCGTCCGTCTCAGGGGCGCCGCCGGGCCCGTACACCTCGAACTCCCACAGCGAGTACCCGTACGGAGTGGCCCGGGCGGTGCCGTGGATCCGGACGTACCGGCCGCTCGCCGTGACGTTCACGGTCTGGGTGCCGCCGGTGGAGGCCGCGGTGGAGTACACCGTCGTCCAGTTCCGTGCGTCGGTGGAGGTCTGGATGCTGTAGGCCCTGGCGTAGGCGGCTTCCCACGCCAAGGCGACCCGGGTGAGCTGTCGGACGGAGCCGAGGTCGACCTGGAGCCACTGGGGATCGGCGAAGGCGGAGGACCAGCGCGTGCCCGGATCGCCGTCGACCGCGGCGGCGGCCGGGAAGGCCGCGCTCTCGGTCGAGGACGCGGTCACGGGCCGGCCGCGGGAGAGCAGGGCGTCGGCGGCGCGGGCGGACGACGGTGACAGCGCGAGAAAGCAGGCGGCGAGCAGGGCGAGGACGAGGCAGAGGGCCGTTCGGGAACGCGGGGTGCCGGTCGGTGGTCTCGGCGTGGGCGCGCAGGACGATGTCGGCATGAGGTCTCCAGAGCCGAGGGCCTGTGGGGGAGGAGGGGCGGCAGTTCCTGAGAGCGCTCTCACCGGTTTGTACTCCCACTGCTGTCCACCGTCAACAACTGAAGGCGAAAGCGTGGAGGCCCTCCGGTCGGCGACCGGACGGTGTTGCTGGGCTTGGCCCTTGACGAGTCGTCACCCGGTCGGCCTTCGACTTCTGTGCAGCCTCGACTCGGCGGCCGGGCCCGCTCGTTCATCTCCTGACGTGCGTGGCTCGGGCCCGGGCCTGCCTTCCCGTCGGACCCTGCGTGGGACGTACGTCCCTCGGGCGGTTCGCGCTCGGCGCCGTGGCCGCACCCGGGTGCCCGTGCGGCTGGCCGGCGTCACGCGGACGCCCTGACTACGCGCGTTCGCCTGTGAGCACGGCTTCGAGCGCGTCCAGCGACTCCCGCATCACGTCCGCCATGCGGCGTTCCTCGGCCGCTGCGATCCAGCGCGCGAAGCCGACTTTGAAGACGGCGACCCCCGCCTCGGCGGTCAGGCTCGCGGCCGGTTCCGGGAGGCCGCGCCCGCGCAGGGCGTCGGCGAGCGCCGCCGCCAGCGACGCCAGCTTGATCAGCTCGCGCTCCTGGAGTTCCGCGTTGGCCGCGATGACGGCCTGTCGGCGGCGGGACTGCTCGAGGCGCCCGGCGAACACCGTGGAGACCGCCTCGAGTCCCGCCGCGATCGCGTCGATCGGCGCGGCGGACTCGGGCGCCTCGGCGACCGAGTTCACGAACAGCTCCTGCACGGCTCCCGAGCCGCCGAACAGCACCTCGCGCTTGTCCGTGTAGTGCCGGAAGAAGGTCCGCTCGGTGAGACCGGCGCGCCGGGCGATCTCCGCCACCGTGGTCTGTTCGTAGCCGCGCTCGCTGTAGAGCTCCAACGCCGCCTCCGCCAGGCGTCCGCGTGCGTTCGGCTCCCATCTGCTCATGGTCGGATCCTACGCGATGGCAGTCACTGACATCGCGTGCTACGGTCGATGACAGTCACTGACATCAACAGTCTGGGGAACTCTCCATGCGCATCTTCGTGACCGGGGCGTCCGGCTGGATCGGCTCCGCCCTCGTTCCCGAACTCGTCGACGCGGGCCACCAGGTCATCGGCCTCGCCCGCTCCGACGCCTCCGCGGCCGCCCTCACCTCCGCCGGGGCGGAGGTGGTGCGAGGCACCGTCGACGACCTCGACGTCCTGCGTGACACCGCCGCCGCTTCGGACGGCGTGGTCCACCTCGCCTTCAAGCACGACATCGCCTTCAGCGGCGACTTCGCGGGCGCCGCCCACGCGGACCGCCGCGCCGTCGACGCCCTCGGCGACGCGCTGGCCGGCACCGACCGCCCCTTCGTGCTCGCCTCCGGACTCGCCGGCCTCAAGCAGGGGCAGGTGGCCACCGAGAAGGACGTGGCCACGACCGACGGCTCACCGGTCTCCATCCGCGCGACCACCGCGGCGGCGGTGATCGCACTCGCCTCGCGGGGCGTGCGCTCCTGCGTGGTGCGGCTCTCTCCGACCTGCCACGGCGAGGGAGACAACGGGTTCGTGGCGGCCCTGGTCGCCACCGCCCGGGCCAAGGGGGTCTCCGGTTACCTCGGCGACGGCACCAACCGCTGGCCGGCCGTCCACCGCCTCGACGCCGCACGGCTGTTCCGCCTGGCGGTGGAGAAGGCCCCGGCGGGCTCGGTGCTGCACGGTGCCGCCGAGGAGGGCGTCGCGCTGCGCGACATCGCCGAGGCGATCGGCCGGCACCTCGGCGTGCCGGTGACCTCGGTGGCCCCCGAAGCCGCCGCCGAGCACTTCACCTGGCTGGGCGGCTTCCTCGGACTCGACTGCCCGGCGTCCAGCGCCCTCACCCGCGAACTGCTGGACTGGCGGCCGACCCGCCCAGGCCTTCTCGAAGACCTCGGCGCGGGCCACTACTTCCGGACCGCGGCCCCCGCCTCCTGACGGCCGCCGGATGTGAAACCGGCGCGGTGACCCGGCGATCACGACGGGCCGCACGCGCACGCCGCCACCCGTCCGCGCGATGGTGATCGCGATGGCCGCACCGGCCGGCACCCGTCCGCGCGCGGTGGGCGATCACCGAGCGGCACCCTGCTTCCCGTCGCCCTCCTCCGGCCGCCCGCCCGCGAGGGCCGCGTCGAGGGAGGGATAGACGGGCAGGACCCGGGCCAGCCCGCTGGCTTCGAGGATCCGCTCCACCCGCCCTTCGGGACAGACCACGCGCAGTTCCCCGCCGTCCCGTTCCAGCATCGTGTGGGCGGTCGCCAGGGGACTCAGCGCGTCCGCGTCCGTGTACGTCAGCTCGGACAGGTCCGCGATCAGGTTGAGCAGGTGCTTGTGCTTCGCGGTCACCGCGGCCACGAAGTCGCGCAGCTCCTCGGCGGTGGTGGTGTCCAGTACCCCCCTGACCTCCATCACGGCCCAGCCGTTCTCCCAGTGCGACGCCAGGAACAGAGCCATGGTCGTCTCTCCGCCTCCTGCCGCTGCCATGTCGCCGACACCGTCGATTGTCCTCTCGCCGGTCCGGTCTCGCGCGTCCTGCGGCGGCGGGCGACCTGGCGACCCGGTGCCGCGCCGCGAGCCGAGCGGCACCGGGTGCGGCGCCTCACACCGCCGAGCTGAGGGGCTCCTCGGCCCAGATGGTCTTGCCCTGCTCCTCGAAGCGGCTGCCCCAGCGCCGCGCGCACTGCGAGACCAGCAGCAGCCCGCGGCCGCCCTCGTCGGTCGTACGGGCGTGCCGCAGGTGCGGTGCGGCGCTGCTGCCGTCGGAGACCTCGACGCTCAGCGTCCGGTCGAAGATCAGACGCAGGCGCACGGGCGGCGCGGCGTGACGGATGGCGTTGGTGACGAGCTCGCTGACGATCAGCTCCGTGGAGAACAACTCGTCGTCCATGGCCCAGGTGCGCAACTGTCGGGCGGTGAGCGAGCGGGCCGTGGCGACGGCCGCCGGGTCGGAGGGCAGCACCCAGGTGCCGACGCGCGCGGGATCGAGCGGGCGGGTGCAGCCGACCAGGATCGCCGCGTCGTCCGGGGGATCGGCGGGAACCAGTGCCTCCGTGACCTTCAGACACAGGTCCTGCGGGGGCAGGGGGGAGGCGGCCAGTACGCGCGCGAGCTCGGCGCGTCCCGTGTCGTCCGGGAACGCCTGGAGCAGCCCCGGCGTGAAGAGGACGAGCCGGCTTCCCTCGGCCGGCGTCAGGGTGGTCTTCGTCAGCGGAGGTCCCGGCCGGCCGAGCGGCGGTCCGGACGGGACCCCGGGGAAGGCCACGGTGCCGTCCGGGGCCACCACGGCCAGGCCCGCTGCACCGGCCGCGGATCCGGTGCAGCGGCAGGTGACGGGGTCGTAGACCAGGTAGAGGCAGGTGGCGCCGACAGGGCTGCCGCCGTGCGGGTCGCCGGTCTCCGTGTCCATCTGCCGGACCAGGTCCTCCAGGCGGGCCATGAGCTCGTCCGGTGCCAGATCGAGGGCGGCCAGCGTGTGCACGGCCGTGCGCAGCCGGCCCATCGTCGCCGCGGTGCGCACGCCTCGGCCGGGGGTGCTGCCCGCCACGAGGGCCACACGTGCCCCCGGAAGGGAGATGACGTCGGTCCAGTCGCCGCCCGCGCCGGAGTGCACCCAGTGGTGTGCGGCCCGTACCGCGTCCGCGGCGGGAAGGTCCCTGGGCAGCAGACCGCGTTGCAGCGACAGCACGGTGTTGCGTTCGCGCACATAACGGCGGGCGTTGTCCAGGGCGACGGCGGCACGGGCGGCGAGATCCCGGGCCAGGGTGAGGTCGTCGTCCTCGAACGCGCCGCGTGCGGTCCACCGGTAGAAGGTGACGATGCCCAGCGCACGGTCCCGGACCAGCAGCGGGACCGCCATCAGCGAGTGGACCCCCTCCTCCCGCATCCGCCGGCCACGGACCGGGTCGCTCCACAACCACTCGCTGTCCTCCCCGACCACACGCACCAGCCTGGGTTCGTGATCGGTCAGGACCCGGGCGGCGGGCACCTCGCCGGCCGTCATGCCGGCCTCGCCGATCCCGTACGCACCGTGATCACCGTCGTTGCGGATGGACCGCGACGCGGCCCGCCGCATGACCCAGCCCGCAGCGCCCGGCCCGTCCGGCACGTCCTCGCCGGTCAGCACCGGCTCCAGGAGATCCACCGCCGCGCTGTCGGCCAGCCGCGGCACCGCCACATCGGCCAGTTCCGCCGCGGTGTCCAGCACACCGAGGGTGGTCCCGATACGGGAGCCCGCCTCGGCCATCAGAGCGAGCCGCTCCTGAGCACGGTGCCGCTCGGTGATGTCGACCACCACGTCGGCCACGCCGAGGACGCGGCCGTCCGGGTCCTCCAGACGGAACGCGGACCCCTCGTAGACGTGCTCACGGGCGCGGTCACCGGGCGGACGGCCGCGCTTCTCGAAGGAGAGAACCGGCTGCCCGCTGCCCAGGACGTCGGTCATCACCCGCTCGGCCAGTTCCGCGTTGAAGTCGGGCCACACCTCGGTGGGCCGCAGCCCCAGCCCTTCGGTCACGCGGACGCCCTGCATGCCCTCCGCCGCGCCGTTGTACCGCATCAGACGCAGCTGGGGGTCGAGCAGGAACAGCCCGATCGGGGACCGGGTGAACAGCGCGTCCAGCAGCGCGCGATCGACGGCGGACGTGGACGCGTCGGACGCCTCGCCCGGGATCACGTCGACCCGCCAGCAGGTCGTGGCCCGTCCCGGCGGTCCGGCCCGCACCCGCACCCGGCAGCCGACGTGGTGCCCGTCGCGGTGGCGGAGCACCACATCGTGGGCAGCCCCGTCTCCCGGCGCATCGGAGACCAGCAGTTCCGTGGCCGGCCGGCCCACGATCCGCCGTGCGGGATAGCCCAGCAGGCGTTCGGCGGCCGCACTCCACTCGACGACCATGCCCTGGTCATCGACCAGGACGGACGACGCGCCCGACGCGCCCTGCGCGGATCCACCCGCCCGGTGGGTGCCGCCTGTCGACTCGCTCATGATCGTCCCGCTGTTCTCGAGGCCGAAGCGGTCGTTCCTTCCGTCTCGTCCGTCTCGCCCGGAGTGATCCCTCACTTCGGCGTGAACCGGTGTGTCGGGGCAGGTCCTCGATGGTGAGGGGCGCCTCGCGGACACGGCGTCCCGTCGCGCGGTGGACGGCGTCGGCGACGGCAGCGGGGCCGTCGCCGACCTGACCGACCTGGTTTCATCGTGTTGCACTCCTGAACGCACCGCCAGTCGGCGTGCCGCCGGCCGCCCCCGCGCTGCGGCTCTCACTGACCGTGCCGGGGCGACGGCCGTCCGGGCGGGCACCCTGTTCAGCGCTCGAACGGGCTCCTGATCGGGAAGTACGCCGGCAGGAAAGAGGCGATGATGCGGGCCTGTTCCCGGGCCGGGACCTCGGCGTCCTGGGACTCGCCGAGACAGAAGACGTCGTGCCCGCGGATCGTGAGCAGGCGCGTCAGCTCCGGATGACGAGCGTAGGTGCCCACGTCGACGTAGGCGCAGCGGATGCTGCTGGGCACGGAGGTGCCGGTGAGATAGCCGTAGTGATGGTGCAGGGAGGCCGCCATGGAGATGTCCTGCCGGCCGCGCACCGGGTTCGCCGCCGTACGGGCCACGTCCTCGCCGAATTCCGCTTCGATCCGCTCCAGCACGCTCTTGCGCAGCGGGCACGGGGCGTGCGCGAATCCGTTGGTCACCGTCACCGCGAAGCGGTCCTCAAGCAGTGTGCGGTTGTTCCGGGCCGCGGCGAAGTAGCCTTCGTCGTCCGCTTCCGTCGGCTCGCCGACCGGCACGGCTGTCGGGGTCCAGAAGAAGCGGCTCATGCCGTTGGGCAGGAAGAACTTCTGCGCACCGAGCGGCCTGCCGATGAAGACGTCGTCGTTGAGGTACAGGAAGTGCTCGGACAGGCCGTCGATGTGGTGCAGGCGGGCCTCGATGGCGTGGGAGTTGAAGGTCGGCAGGCAGCCGGGGTCGGAGAAGATGTCGCGGTGCGACACGACCTCCAGGCCCGGTTGCGTGGTGTCCAGCCACTCGGGTGTCTGGTCGTCGGTGACCAGGTAGATCGTGCGCACCCAGGGGGCGAACATGGCGAGCGAACGCAGGGAGTAGCGCAGCTCGTCCCGGTTGCGGAACCTGGCGGGCTCGTCGCCGTCGGTCCCGGACGGCAGTCCGAGGCTCTCGCGTCGCCGGGCCCGCCGCTGCTGCCACCGGAGGTCGGAGTCGTCGACCCAGGTGTAGACGACGTCGATCGGGAAGGTGATGTCGTGCACCAGCGTCCTGGTGAACGGTTCGAGCGTGGGGTATTCGCGGTCGCGGACCCTCAGCGTGGCGTCGGCGGTCAGCGACGGCAGCCTGGGCCCCACGGCGCTCGGGCGCAGCGGAGCGACGAACTGCCCGTCCCCGCCCTCCTCCGCCGGTACCCGGCGCCAGAACTCCACGTCACAGCCGTAGGCCGGACCGAAGCGCAGCGTGCGGCCGGAGGTCACGACGGGACGGAAGACGCGCAGGCCGGCGACTTCTCCGACGGCTTGGAGGCGTTCGGCGAGGAGCACACCCGGGGCGTGCGTCCGGGGCCTGAGCAGCTCGGCGTACACCGCCTCGCCCGTGTACGCCGCGGCCAGCGCCTTGCGGACCAGCACCTGGTGCTCGGTGTCGACGGCCACCCGAAACCTGGGGGAGTCGTCCTTGCCGCGCAGGACCACGAAGGGAATCGCGTGCTCCCGCAGAGCGGCGACGACGGTCTCGAGGTTGCGCCGGCCGATGTCCGCGGGCTGAAGATCGTCACGGACCTCCGACAGTCTGCCGCCGGACCTGACGAGGGAGCGGTGGGACGCCCTGATGACCACTTCCCGGGCCCGCTGGTCGCCGGAGGACGGTGCGGTCCGGTCCGCCGCGACCGCCGGGTGGAACCGGCCCGCCCCGCCGTGGGCGAGGCGGCGGGCCATGCGGTCCGCCCGTCCGGTCAGCCGCTCGGGGGAGTCGCGCCGCCCGACGAGGTCGGTGAAGAGCTCCTCCCACCGCTCGACGATCACATCGGCGGCGAAGCGCGCCGACCCGGCGTAGGCGCTCTCACCGAAGGAGCACAGGAGCTCCTGGTTCCCCATCAGCCTGGAGATCGCTTCGGTGAGACCGTCGATGTCGCCGGGCGGGACGAGCAGCCCGTCGACCCCGTGCCGGATGATCTCCGCGGGTCCGGTGACGATGTCGTAGGCCACGGCCGGCACGCCGGCGGCGAAGGCCTCCAGGAGCACCAGCGGTAAGGCCTCGCCGTCCCGTGACGGCAGCATGGTCAGGCTGGCCTTGGCCCACTCCTCGGTCATGTGCCGGCTGGGCCCCAGGATCTCGACGGACTCGTGCAGGCCGAGCCCCTGGACCAGGTTGCGCAGCCGGGACATCTGCGGGCCGTCGCCGAAGACGCGCAGCCGCCAGCCGGGGTGCCGGGGCAGTGCCCTGGAGAAGGCGACGACGGCGTGGTCCACCTGCTTGTCGGGGACGAGTCGCCGGGGCATGACGATGCTCCTGCCCGTCAGGCTGGAGCGGGGGCGGAACCCCGCGGGGATCGCGTTGGGGATGGCCGCCAGGCGCGGTGCCGCCCTGCCGAGCGACTCCTCCAGCCACTGCCTGGTGCGCTCCGTCAGCACCACGACGGCGTCGAACTCGGGCGCCCTCGGCAGCAGCGGCTCGCCCGTGGGCCCGCGCAGCTGCGACGGCCGGTGCTCCTGGTGCACGGTGATCACACGCGAGGGCACCAGATCGGCGGCCGCGGACATGAGCGCGGGCGACGTGGTGACGAGGACGTCCGTGTCGAGGGTGCGCAGGGCGTGCTGCATCTCGATGTCGGAGAGGGCGTCGAAGGTGGCCTCCCACCTCGGGTTGATCAGTTCGCTCGGCAGGCCGGCCAGGCGGCGGCACTCCTCCGCCCGCAGCCCGCTGCGCCGTACCGGCCGCTCCGTACGGCCCGTACGGTCCACCAGGTGGCGCACGGCGACCCGCTCGTCCACGGTGAAGAAGGGACGCTCCCGCGTCCTGAACACGCTGACCACCTCGACGGTGTGCCGGGGCGCCAGATGGGTCGCCTGGGTGTGGACGGCCTGCTCCGTGCCGCCCATCTCGTCGCCCCAGGTGAGCAGAAAGGTGATCTTCATCGGTTTCCACGTCCCGTCGCGAGGTGGGCGGTGCGGAGTGCCAGGCTGCCGACGGGCGTGTAGTAGGGGTGGACGCGGAGCACGGTGTCGTCGTCCGCGGTCAGCAGCCGGTACGGCATCCGGAAGACGTCCCTGGGGCTGCGTACGTCCGTCCGCCGTCGTGAGAGCTTCAGGGGTCTGCGCCGCCCGTGGCGCAGGCGTACGTCCCAGATGTGCTCCTTCTCGTCGAAGGCGCCGAAGTCGGCCACCTGGATCGAGCACACGAAGGTGTCGCCGTGCCAGGCGGCCGGGACGACGCGGACCGTCCTGCCGCCCCTGCGGGCCAGTTCGACGTCGCCGCGGCAGTCCTCGGCCGGTGCGTTCACAAGGCGGCCCGCCAGGGTCACCTCGGACCAGCCTATGGTCAGGGACATGATCTCCGCCTGGGGGCCGTCCCGGCCCAGGGACAGGTGGGCCCGGCCGGTGCCCGAGGCGATGAGCCGGCAGTAGGAACCGTCCTCGCGCACCGGCTGCGGATCGGTCGGTCCGTCGGGCATCAACCGCTCCGCCCCGGCCAGGGCGGAGCGGCGCTCCCGCCCCGAGGCGTCGGTGAAGGCGACCGACAGCGACCACTGGCCCTCGTCCAGGAGGCATGCGTGGACCCCGGCGGGCAGCGGCACGGCCGTGGCGGCGTCCCCCTCCCGCAGGCGGAGGAGGACGGTGCCCCGGGCGTCGGCACCGCCCCCGCCGTGCCGGGCGAGGGTCAGGGGAACGGCACAAGACGACGAGCCCGACCCCAGCAGCAGGGAAGGAGCCGATGATCCGGGCGGCAGGCGGACACAGACGTTGAGGGTCCGGCCGTCCAGGACGGAGACGTGCTCGGCGGTGAGGCGGGGCCAGTCGTCGGTGCGCGGTCCCACCAGAACGAGGGCGTCCAGGCGTGACCGCGCCGAGCGCAGCGCCCCGTAGCCCTTGCGCATCACCGTGTGCGGGGTGGGAAGCCGCCTCATCCGCAGTCCGCCCCGCGCTCGAAGGGGCTGGGCACGGGGAAGTACTCGTCCAGGAAGCGGGACATCACGCTCTGCCCCGGGCCCTGACCGGCTTGTGTGGAGGTGGTGTCGTTCAGGCAGAAGACGTGCACGTCCCGGTCGGCCAGCAGCCTGCCCAGCATCCGCCGCACGCCCGGTCCGCCGATGTCGCAGTACCGGTGGACCAGTCCGTCACCGGGGAAGGAGCGCCCGGCCTGGTACGCGTAGTAGTGGTGCAGGGACGAAGCGACGGAGATGTCGTCGACGCCGCGGAAGCGGCTCGCCGCCGTGCGCCGGTGCTCCTCGGGGAACTCCGCCTCGATCTCCCGCAGGACGCTGCGGTGCAGCGCGTGCGGCACGTGCTTCACCTTGCGGACGATGTGGTGGCCGAAACGCTCGGCGACGAGTCTGCGGTTGTTCTTGCCGGCCGCCGCCACCGGCGGATCCTCGGCGGACACGTCCCCGAAGGGAACCAGCGCGGGAGAGAGATAGAACTTGCCCAGGCCGTTGGGCAGGAAGAAATGCTGCGGCAGGATCTCCTGCCCGAGCATCACGTCGTCGTTGAAATAGAGGAAGTGCTCCGACAGCCCCTCGATGCGATGGAGTTGGCTCTCTATGGCATGGGAGTTGAATGTCGGCAGGACTTCGGGGTCACGGAATATGTCCCGGTGGCTGACCACCTTGACGCGTGGGTGATCCGTGTTCAGCCACTGCGGAACCTGATCGGCGGTCACCAGGTGGATCGTGCGTATCCAGGGTGCGTACAGATGAACCGAGCGCAGGGAGTAGCGCAGCTCGTCCCTGCTGAGATACCGGGCGGCGTTGGCCGCTTCGCCGTGGTAGGGCGGGTCGGAGAAACGGGCTCGCTGACGCAGCCAGTGCGGATCGGAGCCGTCGACCCATGTGTAGACCGCGTCGACGGGAAAGGAGCGGCGTCCCACGGTCTCCACGGCGAAGGCCCGGCGGGTCCGCACCGGTGCCGGACCCCGCTCCTCGGGCAGCGGAGCGAGATCGGTGAACAGGCTCTCGTCGGCCGCCACCGCCTCCTCGTCGGCCGGGACGGACTCCGCGACCCCGTTGCGCCGAGGGGAGACCAGTCGGCCGTCCTCCTGCCGCCAGAACTCGATGTCGCAGCCGTAGCGCAGGCCCAGGACCAGCCGGCCCGACCGGTCGGTGCGGTACCAGACGCAGCGGAGGACGCCAGAGCACGAGACGCGCTTCCACTGCCCGGGACCGCGTCCGGCCACGGCGGACTCCCTCCGGGCCGCGTTCCCTCCCACCGGCACCACATATCCGGGCCTCACCCGGCATGCCGCACGCAGCGCCCTGAACACGGCCTGCCGGTCCTTCTCGCGGACCGCGACCGCGGCCGAGGTCTCGGACGACGAACGCACGCAGAAGTAGTCGACGCCCGCGGCGCGCAGCGCGGCCGCCACGTCGTCGAGATTGGATCTGCGGGCCAGAAGCGGGGTGACGTCCGGCATGACATGGGCGATGCGCACCTTGCCGTTCACACTGACGACGACGCTGTCCCGTGCCGCCAGAAGTCGCCTGTGACGGCGGGCCGCTCGTCCGCGCCGCAGCCGTCCCCGCACCTCGGTCATGGCGGCGATCCCCGACTTGAACCGCTCCCGTAGGTCGGAGTCGACGTGCTCGGCGATCACTCGCCGCGCGCCGACCGGTACCGCCCGGCGGTATGCACCGATCAATCGGGATGCCTCGGGGTTCCGCATGGCCGGCGCGCCCGCTCGGACCGTTCGTGCTCTCACGAGCCCCCCTTCAGAAGGCGACGGCCTGTGGCCACCATCTGAACGCTGCCTTTCTTGACCGTTCACGGCTCGGAAAGGTTGTAGAGCGAGAAAGGGACACCGGCCGCGACAGGAGCGCCGGACGCCACCTCGCCGGTATTCGCGATCCATATGACGCAGGTGTTCTGACGGTGCATTCGACGTTCTGAGAACGGCGTTGCCGGAGCGCGTCCGATCGGCGCCCGGCGGCGCTGCTGTACGCCCCTGATGCATCGGGACTCCAGTCCGTCGCCGACGGCGCCACCCGCGGACTCGCTCCCCGCCGCCCGCCCCGCACCAGGGAGGCGGCTGCCGGGCCGGAGGCCGGCACCAGCAGGTCCCCCACGTACCGGCCGTGGCGCGAACTCGCTCTGGCCCCTGCCCGACCCGGGTGATCGAATCGGTGCCCGAGGGCAGTCGGACCGGCGGCCGCCGCCACCCGCGCCTCGGTGATCGAGACCTACCTCGGCAAGTCCGGCGGCCCGTTCCGCATGATCACCGTCATGGCCGCGCGCCTGGCGGGCGCGGACGAGCCGCGCGTGGAGCTGTGGCGCGAGTTCGGCGACGTGTTCGGCGTGCTGTGGCAGCTCTTCGACGACCAGGCGGACATCCTCTCCGACCGTGACGAGGACCTCCTGAACGGCACCGTGACGCACCTGTTCGCCTGCGCCCTGGAAGAGGCGGCTCCCGATGCCACGGAGCGCGTCCTCGCGCTGCACGGCTCGGCGAGAACGTCCCGGCACGCCCGCGCGGAACTCTCCGGCCTGCTGCGGTCGCCCGCGGTCCTGCGGCGTTTCGAGAAGGACATCGACGAGTGCCGCGACCGGACCCGCCGCATCCTGGACGAACTCGGCGGCCACGACGAGTGGCTGCCCGTCCTGCGCGACCTCGTGGACCAGTCGTCCCGGATGCTTCTGGAGCCCGCAGCAGAACAGTGAGTCCGTGATCCCCGCGGCGATCGGCGGAGCCCTGGAGAGGACGGGCGGACCGATCCCGGCGACGGGGGGCCGACACACCGGCCGGGGCGCCGGCTTCCTCCTGCCCGACGAGGGGCAGCCGTACAAGGCCGCGTGAGCGGCCCTCGACGGCATGAGCGGCTGCCGGCGTAGGATCGCGCGCACGGCATCGCGTGTCGGTCACCGGCCGGGTGAGGCATGGAGGTGCCCGTGAATTTGCCTTGCGGAGGCAATCCACAGATGTCAGTCGAGTTCAATCACACCATCATCCATGCCCGGGACAACCGGGAGTCGGCCGAGTTCCTGGCGCACGTCCTGGGGCTCGAGGTCGGGGCCGAGTGGGGCCCGTTCATTCCCGTGGCCACCGGCAACGGGGTCACCCTGGACTTCGCCGCCATCCCGGCGCAGTCCATCGTCATGCAGCACTACGCGTTCCTCGTCTCCGACGAGGAGTTCGACGCTGCCTTCGCGCGCCTGCGGGAGGCCCGGATCACGTACTACGCCGATCCGCGCCTGAAGCAGCCCGGGGAGATCAACCACCACCACGGCGGGCGCGGTCTGTACTTCCTGGACCCGGCCGGACACGGGATGGAGATCATCACAGGGCCCTACGGCAGTCACGAGCAGCGGCCGACGGGATCATGAGGAAGCGGAGGCGAGCAGGCTTCCTGGCCTCCGGTTCGGCGGCGACGGTGCCGCATGTGGCACCCGTCTCGTCACTCGTCCGAGTGTGGTCGCCGGCCGGTGCGGGACGGCTGCCGTCGCCCGGGTCAAGGGCCAAGGGGACGTTTTCCAGCAGGAATCGGCCGGCCGGTGTACCGGTGGTGCGGAGGGACCGCCTCCGGGACCGGTGCGCCGCCCCCCTGGTCCGGTTCTAGGATGACGTTCGCGGGCGCGTGAACTGTCGGGCCGCGGCCGGTGCGGGCGTGTCGAACGATTGCTCGTGGTCCGAGGCCCGGACAGGAACCCCGGCCCGATTACGGCAGGCCGGGATTCCGTGTCGTGCGCCTGGTTGCAGAGCCCCGGCCCGATTACGGCGGGCCGGGGCTCTGCGTCGTCGGGCGAGGTGCGGCTCGATCAGTAGCCGCCCTTGTCACCGTGGCGGTCGATGACGCGGAAGCTGCCGACCACTCCGTGCTTGACGTGGATGCCCCTCACGTCCTTGGGGAATACGCCGAAGCTGGTGCTGCGCGGGCCGACGGTGGCGATGGGGGCGCCGTTGTCGCAGGTGAGCCCGCGGAAGACCTCGATGGTCTTCTTGCTGTCGTTGCGGATGTTCAGGCTCGTGGAGCCCAGGCCGCTGACGATGACCGCGCAGCCCTGGGTGTGGGCCGAGTAGGACCGCTCGTTGATGTGGATCCAGCCCTTGTCGTAGTCCCGGCCGCCGTGGCCGCGGTCGTTGCCGCCACCGTGGTCGTTGCCCTCGTTGCCCTTGCCCCCGTTGCCGTTCTGGGTGCCCCCGTCCATGGGTGCTTGGACGGGGACCTGCTGGACGGCGGCGGCGGGGGCGGCCTCCGGCGCGGGGGCGGCAGCCGCGTAGGTGATGCCGGTGGCGGCCAGGGCCGCCGCGGCGGCGACGGCCGCGGTGATGGCGTTGGAGCGGGTCATGATCATGTCGCTTCTCCTGTCTCAACTCAGAGAGAGGGATCGGCTGTGCAGCCGACGCGTGATCGAACGTACTGACACCTCACATTGCTGTCATATCGGAAATGTCGGGTGGGCTGGTTCCCAGGGCCGATCGGGGTACCCGGCGAGCCGTCGGGCGAGACGCCCGACGGGCCGACCGCTCGTCAAATCCCCTGCTCGGGCAGTCGGATTGAATGGCTATTAGCCCTTAAAGGTGATCTTCTGACACCCGCTCACTCTTTGCGGCAGCCGCGTTCCGGAGATTGACGGCGAGTCGCTGCTTGACATGCGGGCCACGGCCCTTGGCGGCGCGCGGCACACCCGCGGTCCCGAGCTCCCCGGAGCCCGCATTCCGGGAGTCCGTGGCTCGGGTCGGTGGCCGGGGAGCGGATTCCGTCCCTTGCCCGGCTCTCCGGCATCCACGTCGCTGTGCCGACCTGACGGGTCGGCAGGGGTGACGGCTCACAGCAGCGTATGTTCGGGCGACGGGGTCGCTGCCGACCGTGGCTCGGCCTGCCGATGTGTCAAGTCCGAGCAGTGGGAGCGCCCAGGGGCGGAAGAGGCCTGCCCGCCTCGCGGCCTGTCCGCTCGTGCCTGGTCGCACCGCGCTGTGCGTCCGGTGTATAGCTTGAGGCGGACGCCGGTTCTGACACTGCGATGTTCCAGGAGAATTCATGGCCGCCAAGCCTCCTGTTCCCCCCTTCACCCGGGAGAGCGCGATCGAGAAGGTCCGCCTCGCCGAGGACGCGTGGAACACCCGGGACCCCGAGCGTGTGGCCCTGGCCTACACGGTCGACAGCCGCTGGCGGAACCGCGCCGAATTCATCAGCGGACACGAGGAGATCGTCGCCTTCCTCACCCGGAAGTGGGCCAGAGAGCTGGACTACCGGCTCGTCAAGGAACTGTGGGCCTTCGAGGGCAACCGCATCGCCGTGCGCTTCGCCTACGAGTGCCACGACGACTCGGGCAACTGGTTCCGCTCCTACGGCAACGAGAACTGGGAGTTCGACGACGAGGGCCTGATGCGAGTCCGGCTGGCGTCGATCAACGACCTGCCCATCAGGGAAGAGGAACGCAAGTACCACTGGCCGCTCGGGCGTCGTCCCGACGGCCACCCGGGACTGAGTGAGATGGGTTTGTAGCGCGCCTGTCGGGCCGGCCGCGCTGGAGGAAGCCGGTTGCCGTGCCCCTCGGTCGCGGCAGTGGCCGAGACGCCGCGCTGCGGGGCGACCGTCAACTGCTCCGCACCGGGTGCTTGCTCAACACGGAGACCCGGTTGAAGGCATTGATGGTGATCGCGACCCAGATCACCGCGGAGATCTCGTCGTCGGACAGCGCCGCCCGGGCGTCCGCGTACGCCGCGGCCTGGGCGGCGGCGTCGGCGGGGTGCGTGGTGGCCTCCGCGAGGGCGAGGGCCGCGCGCTCCCGAGGACTGAACAGTTCGGTGTCGCGCCAGGCCGCCAGGACTCCCAGCCGCTGGGTCGTCTCGCCCGCCCTCAGCGCCGCGCGGGTGTGCAGGCTGAGGCAGTACGCACAGGCGTTGAGCTGGGACACGCGCAGGTTGATCAACTCGACGGTGATGCGGTCCAGCCCCGCTGCCGCCGCCACGCCCTTCACGGTCTCCGCGGTGGCGGCCAGGGCACGGTAGGCGTCGGGGCTCTGCTTGTCGACGAAGACCCGGCTGTCGGGGCCCGCCACTGTCGTCTGCGTCACATGATCTCCTTGGTCGAGCGATCACTTGTTCTCCGGCCTATCATCGACGAGTGAATGTTGAATGTCGAACTTTTCCTCGTGGGGGTGACCGGAACGATGAGCAGCACTGAAGCCCGTCGCGCCGATTCGGAACCTGGCGGGCCGTCGGCCGGCGCCGGTCCCACCGCCGTCGAGGTGCTCACGGCCCGGAAGGTCCCGCTCGGCGGCCCCCGGGCGATGACGGTACGGCGCACGCTGCCCCAGCGGGCCCGGACCCTCATCGGAGCCTGGTGTTTCGCCGACCACTACGGTCCCGACGACGTCTCCCGTTCGGGGGGCATGGACGTGGCCCCGCACCCCCACACCGGGCTGCAGACGGTGAGCTGGCTCTTCAGCGGGGAGATCGAGCACCGTGACAGCCTGGGCAGCCACGCCTACGTCCGGCCCGGCGAGCTCAATCTCATGACGGGCGGCTTCGGGATCAGCCACTCCGAGGTCTCCACGCCCCGTACGACGACGCTGCACGGAGTGCAGCTGTGGGTGGCCCTGCCCGACGCGCACCGGAACACCGCACGGGACTTCCAGCACTACGTACCGGCCCCGGTGGAGCTGCGTGGGGGCCGTGCCCGGGTCTTCCTCGGCACCCTGGCCGGCGACACCTCTCCCGTTCGCACCTTCACGCCTCTCCTCGGCGCCGAGGTGTCGGTGGATCCCGGCGCGGCCGTGACCTTCGACATCGATCCGGAGTTCGAGCACGGAGTCCTCGTGGACTCCGGCGACGTCCGCATGAACGGCACGGCCCTCGCGCCGGCGGAGCTCGGGTACACCGCCCCCGGGCACAGGACGCTCACCCTCGCGAACGAGGGACCCGAATCCGCGCGACTGGTGCTGCTGGGCGGACCTCCCTTCGAGGAGGAGATCGTGATGTGGTGGAACTTCATCGGCCGCACCCACGAGGACATCGTCCAGGCCCGCGAGGCCTGGCAGAACGCCGCGGACCGTTTCGGCGCCGTGCAGGGCTACCCAGGGGACCGTCTCCCGGCCCCCGCGCTTCCCCACTCCGTCCTCACCCCGCGCAAGAACCCCGTCCCCGCTGCGAAGGACTCACGATGACGAACCAGGCCGCCCCGATCGTCCGACACGTCCCGGACCGGTCCCGGTACGAGATCGAGGTGGACGGCACGACCGCCGGCTTCACCGCCTACCGCGACCGCGGCGAGCGTCAACGGGTCTTCTACCACACCAAGGTCTTCGAGCAGTTCGCCGGCCGGGGCCTGGCGTCGCAGCTCGTGCGTGAGGCCCTCGACGACGTACGCCGTGCGGGCAGGCGGATCGTCCCCGTCTGCCCCTACGTCAAGGGATTCCTGGAGAAGCACCAGGAGTTCACGGACATCACCGACCCGGTGACCCCGGACGCGATCCAGTGGATCGAGGAGCAACTCAGGTAGTTCCGGGCGTCGCCGATCCCGTGGAAGGCGCCCTCGGGCGAGATGACGTGCGGCCGTATCTCCTTCCGTACGCCGCGGTCACCACCTCCGGCACAACTGGGTCGGCGACCCGCTCCGGCCCGCGCCCGGACACACGGCACCAGGCGGGACCGGCGCCGGCCGGACCGCTGTCCCGGCCCGGCAGCGGATCAGCGCAGATCGGGGCTAGAGCGGCGTCCGGTGCCACAGGTCGCCAGGCTGCACCATCTGCGCCGCCCGCCCGCGTCGAGGAACAACCAGCCGCAGTCCGCGCTCGGGCAGCTGCGGATCGTGAAGCGCCGCGGATCCGCGAGGAGTTCGCCGGCACTGCGGGCCACCGCGCACACCGGCAGCCGTAAACCGGCGGCGGGGGAGGGCCGCCAACGCCCGAGGCCGTCGTCGCCGCGCGTGAAGACCGACAGCCGGGCGGCGTCCTCGACCACACCGGCCACCGCGGTGAAGGCCCGGGAGTCCGCCGGATCCATCAGGCAGGCGTACAGGTTCGCACGGAACTCCCGGGCCTCGGCGAGTGCGGCGGCGGCCTCGTCCGGCTGCCGCCGTGCCTGCTCACGCAGTCGCCCGGCCGTCCGGTCGTCGACCAGGTCCATATGGCCGGCCCAGACGGCGAGCGTGGCGTATCCGCGCAGCCACTCCGATCCAAGCAGCTGTCTCCCACCCCAGCCCGCGTAGGTGTTGCAGAACTCCAGCGCGGGGTGTCCGCTCGTGCTCCACGGCAGCCACGCGTCGCCGACCCGCACCGCGTAGACGGGGCCGGGCGGCCGGTCCAGCCGGTGGTCACCCCGCAGCATACGGTCGTGCAACGTCCGAAGGCGGGCGCCCGGTTCGATGCCGAACTCCGCCACCAGCGACTTGTGCGTGGTGCGGTACAGCTCCAGGGCCTCGGCCTGACGGCCGCCGCGGTACAACGCGGTCATCTGCGCGGCGACGAGCCGTTCCCGCCCGGGGTGCTGTGCCACCAGCGGTGTCAGATCGGCCACTACGCGCTCGTGCAGACCCATGGTGAGCTGCGCCTCCGCCCGCCGCTCCGTGGTGGACAGGCGCAGCTCGTCGAGGGCGCCGCCCAGGCGGCCGCGGAGCCGGTCGTCGGCCACGTCGGCGAGCAGCGGGCCCCGCCACAGCCCGAGTGCCCGGTCCTGGAGACGCATGCGCTCCGCGGGGTCATGGGCGTCGGCGGCCTGCCGGACCAGGAGGGAGAACTCCCGCGCGTCGATCGTGTGAGGGCCCGGTACGAAGGCGTAACCGTCGTGCCGGGTCTCGATCAGCACCCCGTACGGTGAGAGCGCGGCGCGCAGCCGGCCGATGTAGGTGTGGACGGTGGCGCGGGCCGACGCGGGCGGATCGCCGTGCCACAGCAGGTCGATGAGGCGCTCGGTCGTCACGGCGCGGCCCGCCTCCAGCAGCAGCAGCGACAGCAGGCACCGTTCCTGGCGGCGGCTGCCCACCGGCACCCGCCGGCCCTCGTGGCGGGCGGCGAACGGACCGAGCAACTGGAACTCCATGACTGCTCGCCACCCTAGCGGGGGGAGGAGCCGGAGGACCACGCCCGTGGTGGTGAGGGTTTGGTCAGCCGCGGGGCCGATACTCGGCCACGCCTTTTCGAACACCCTCGTTCAGTCCTCCGGCCAAGGAGAGAACCGTGCGACGAACCGTCCTCGTACCGCTGTCGCTGATCGCTGTGCTCCTGGGAGTACAGCCGGCGGTGGCCGCGCCCCCGTCCGCCTCATCCGCCGACGGCGTCCCTGCGCGAGCCCGCACAGGGGGCGGATGGGATCCGGCACCCACCGCGCCGTTCGACGTCGGCGCCGGGCTGCGGTGCGACTTCCCCGTCCACGGCGAGCCGGTCGTCGACCGGGTCGTGCAGCATGTGCTGGACACCTATCCGGACGGTTCCGTCAAGCATGTGGTGTACAAGGGCGACCTGGTCCTCCGCGTCACGAACACCGACACCGGCGCCTTCTACGACGCCGACGCGAGCGGCTCGGCCCTCGTCGAGTACCGGACCGACGGCTCCCAGCTCTGGGCGGTGCGCGGTCCGGTGCTGATCGGCGTCGGCGAGGGCAAGGGAAACCTGCCCCGTGGCCTGTACATCGTCGACGGCGTCTACACGATGAACATCGGCGCCGACGGGTACAAGGCCGTGCACCTGTTGCGCGGCACCACGGACGACCTCTGCGCCCGTATCGGTTGACGCCGCGTCACCAGTGCGTGGCGTGCGCTTCGACGGCCCCCTGATCCGCTCCGTCTGCCGGGAGGCGCCATCGGCCTCACCGAGCCGATCGCAGGTGCGGACGTCAGCGGCCGCGTGTGGTCAGGAACTCTGTCTCAGGGGCCGCAGCACAGCGGCCCCCGCGCGCATCAAGGCGTCCAGGGGTTGGCCGACCCACCGGCCGAGGTCACGTGGCAGGGCGGGGTCCAGTTCAATGACCACCTTGACGTAGCGGGTGGTCAGCGGCGTGAGAGTGGTGGGAGCCGGGGCGGAGCCCTTGGCCGCGGCGGAGGCAGTGGTGTCCGGCCGGCGTTGCAGGGCGGCCCGGTAGGTGTTCTTGCGCTGGTTCACACCGTGTCCTGACGGTTGATGAGCTCCTCGGCGAGATCCATGTACGCCGTGCCCTTGGCCTCGACGGGGCTGCCGAACGACTGTGCGTAAAGGTCGAGCCGGGGGATGTGCGTCGACAGCACGTCGAAACCCCGCTCGGTGAGGGCCTCGCGGGCGTCGGCGTCGGGGCCGGTGCGCGTGGCGTCGGGGCGGTTCGTGCGGTTCAGCAGGACGGCTGCCCGGGCCTCGTGGGCGCGCAGGGACTGCATGTCGTCCATCTCGCGGTCGATGGGTGCCATGCGGTCGAGCTCGATGGGGGCCGGCGTCACGGGCACGATCCACTCGTTCGCGTACCTCATGATGCTCCGGGCGATGGGGGCGTGGTCCTCCAGCTGCGGCGCGTCGAACACCACTGCCTGACGGCTGTCGAGGAAGTCGTTCACCCGCCGGTGCACGTCGCCCACCGGAAGGGCGAGCACGGGAAACGGGAACCCGCCCGCCAGTTCGCTCCAGCGCAGCGCCGATGACGCGGGATCACTGTCCACGAGCAACGGCGCGAGGCCCGATGCGTGCAGTGCGTGGGCCAACCAGACGGCGCTGGTCGTTTTCCCCACTCCGGGCTTGAGGTTCACGAATGCATAGCTCAGGGGCACGGAAGCCGACGCTAACGGCCCCGCGCCGACCGCTTTCGTCGGCGCGGAGCCACTCTGCACGGTTCACCCTGTGGCGCGGGTGAATCGTCCCCATGGCCTAACGCCGAGCGCGGCCCGGTGCCCGGTACGCGGCGCCGTCGGCGGTCCTGGTCGCAGCCGGGGGACGTCGACCGGCACCCCATGTCACCGGCGCCCGGCGGACACTTCACCGCCCGGCTCGCGAGGGTCGATCCGCCCGGCAGGCGCCTGCCGGGCGGATCGCGCGGTGAGCGCGGGGGTGCCGGCGGTGTTACGCCGTCGTGCAGGTGCCGAGATCGTCCCAGGGGCCCCACTGGTCCGCGGCCCCGGGCTCCTGGCCCTGCACCCACCACTTCGCCCGCCAGGTGTGGCCCTTCCAGGCGACCTCGTCGCCGGCCGTGTAGACGGCGGCGGAGTCCCACGTCGGCGAGGTGCACTGGTCCGGTTCACCGGGGTCACCCGGGCCGCCCGGGTCACCGGGGTTGCCCGAGCCGCCGATGTTGACGTCGATGCAGGCGTAGAACGCGTTGGCGGTGTCGGCGATGTTCCAGACCGCGAGCACCTTCTGCCGACCGGTGAAGCCACCGAAGTTCACCTGGTGGCTGACGGTCGAGGGGGGCTGGGCCCCGCCGCCGTCGAACTGCGCCACCTTGGTGCCGCCGATGAAGTACTGCCAGTTGCTGGTGGCGTGACGGGCCGTGAAATTCCAGGTGAAGGTGGTCGAGCTGCCGACGTCGGTGGCGCGCCACGGCTTGCTGTCGTCGTCGAGTTCGGCGAACTCCGTGTGGCCGCCGCTGCAACTGTGCAGGCCCTTCGGTCCCTCGACGCTCTGGGGTTCGTACTTGATGGGACCGCAGTCGACGATTCCCGCGGCGCACTGGGCCTGCCGGCTCATGGGTGCGGAAACGTAGCCGTGCGCGCTGGCCGTGGCGGCCGGGAGGCTCACGGCGAGGAGCGGAGCGAGTCCTGCCCCGATGACGGCAGCCAGTCTTCGTTTCGTGTTCATGTCAACTCCTTCGCTGGAGGTCGTCGCGGAGCAGGGCGGTTGCGGTCGGCCCACGCGCAACCCGTGCCGATGGTGCCCCCCACGGCCTCCTCGGTGGGGACAAGGTCGAGCGCGTGCGTGTCGGCGGCAGGGAGGGGAGGTTCCGCGTGCCTCGCGCGCCGTCGACTGGAACCGGCCGCCGAGAGGCACCTCGAGGCCTGGTTCGTTGGTCTAGACCTTATCCGCTGCTCGAATCCCGTCAAGGGGGTGGGACGACCGCTGTCGACGGCGACTCGGCCGGCCGGCCCGTCGTCCGCGCACGGCCAAGTCGACCATCCGGTGCGGCGGTTGAGCCCACCGGCCCGTGGTCGCCCGGGAGGGGGCGGAGGGGTGCGCGAGGCTGCGGGGAGCGCCGGGGCGAGGGAGGCTGCGGAGGTGGATGGGCCCGGACGTCGGCGTCGGGTCGCTGCATTGCCGATGTGCGATCTTCGGGTGGTGGCCCGGTCGCCGCCGCTCGTACTTCAGTCGGCCGGTCGCCGGGTGTTCGTTCCTCGCGGTGCGCGGTCGCCGCTATCCGTTCATCCCGCAGTCCGGCGCGTCCGGAAGGTGGTGCTTGGCCCAGTCGCCCAGTTCTCTCAGGGAGGGCTCCAGCGCGCCTCCTGCATCGGTCAGCCGGTAGGAGACCCGCAGTGGCGGTCCCTCGTCGACCTCGCGCACCACCAGTCCCGCGGCGCCGAGTTCGGCGAGCCGGTCGGAGAGCATGCGCTCGCTGATGCCGGGGATGGCCCGGCGCAGGTCGGTGAAGTAGACGGACTGGTTCTGGAGCACCGACAGGATCGGGCCGTTCCAGCGTTTTCCGAGCAGCTGGAAGACGCGCGTGATGCCGTCGTCCACGCGTTTGCACACCGCCGCGTCATGGGTCTGCTCCACCGCCATGCGCACATACTACCTGGCCGTCTGGTGGTGAAAAAAAGTAAGTCCCTGTGTTAGAAATAGCGATGTACGAATCGTTAGCCCGTCGTTCACGGGCTCATCCCTGCCTGGAGACAGCCATGGCCACCCTTCTTCACATCGACTCCTCCCTCTTCCACGGCGAGGCGTCCTCCTCCCGTGCCGTGACGGACGTCTTCCGCCGGACGTGGCAGGAGCAGCACCCCGGCGGCACGGTGATCTACCGGGACCTGGCGGCGAACCCCGTCACGCACATCACCGCCGACGGCCACACCGCCGGCTTCGTGGACCCGGCCTCGCACACGCCGGAGCAGGCTGCGGCCTTCGCCGAGCGCCTCCAGCTGATCGAGGAACTGGAGCAGGCGGACGCGGTGCTCATCGGGGCGCCGATGTACAACTACACGATCCCCTCGACCCTCAAGGCGTGGCTGGACAACGTGATCCTGTTCGGCCGCACCGCGGGCGAGACCCCCTCCGCCAAGGGCACCCCGGTCACCGTCGTCGCCAGCCGCGGCGGCTCCTACGCCCCGGGCACCCCGCGCGAGTCGTACGAGTACGTCCAGAACTATCTGACGGCGGTCCTCGCCGACGGCCTGGGGCTCGACATCGACTTCATCGTCCCGGAGCTGACCATGGCGCCGCAGAACCCGGCGATGTCGGAGCTGGTGCCGCTGTTCGAGGCTTCCCGCGAGCGGGCACTCCAGGATGCGGCCACCAAGGCGACGGCCCTCGTCGAGCGACTGGCCGCGTAGGCGGAGACCGGCGGCGGCCACACGGCCCGAGGACCAGGGCGGGCGCGCCCGACGTCGGGCTGGGGATCCGCACCGGTCAACCGTGGCGCCCGGCCGGCGCCGACGGCCCCCGAGAGCTGGGCGTGGGGGACATGGGCACGGGACCGATGGGCGGGCGCCCGCTCCTCGGTGGCGCGCCGGCCAGGCCGAACTGGGCCGCTTCGAGAGTGCCCGTGCCGGTGCCCGTGGCACGGGCGGCGGCCACGGAGAGGTCCAGGTCGTTCCTGGTGGCGTAGCGCGTGTACCAGGTCTCGTCGATGCCGAGCCGGTCCAGGGCCGACTTCTGGGCCTGGGCGGGATCGGTGCCGTACTGCCTGGTGAAGATCAGGTGGTCGGTGTCGGTGAAGGTGACGTCGGCCCGGTCGTCGCCGTCCCGGTACATCCAGTGGACCCTGCTGTAGTAGTCCTTGGAATAGGTGTCGTCGGGGTGCGGCCGGGGGTCGGACTCCGTGGCCGTCACCGTCCTGGGGTCGAACGCCGCGACCAGACGCCTCCGGGTCCTGGTGTCGTCGACGAGGAAGACCGGGACGACGGCGGAGTCGTACTCCGTGCGCAGATGGAGGTCGGCGCCGATCACGGAGTACTGCCCGACGCTGCCACGTGCCCAGCGCCAGTGCTCCACGGCGTACGGGAAGGGCAGGCTGCCCCAGCTGTGGTCGTGGTGGCCGTGGCCGGTGAAGAGCCGGTTCCTTCCGTTGACGGTGACCGTTCCGGTGGCGGTCCCGGCCGGTACGGCGGACAGCCAGCCGAAGTGGTCCTCCGTGTCGCCGAGATAGACGAGGCCGGTGCCCGGCCGGAACGGCGGCACCAGGCCGGTCAGCGTCAGGTCGACGCCGACGTCGCCCGACCGCCCCGTCACGCGGTACGTCTTGAGGTCGCCGGTGCAGGTGAAGGGACCGAGCCGCACATGGCATCGGTCCTTGGCGGCGGCGAACTCGTTCCAGGACCCGGTGTGCACGGCTGCGTGCGCGGTGCCGTCGGGGTCGGTGACCGTGACGGCGGCCTTGGGCCTGCGGCCGGCCTCGCCCGGAGCGGGGACGAAGCCGTCGTCGAGCCGGGTGCTGAGGGCGAAGGACACCGTGGTGCCGTCGTCGCCGGTGAAGGCGGAGTGCCACCCTTCGAAGACGTCGGGATCGTCGTTGCTGGTGACGGTGCGGAACCCGTCCTCCCAGGTCTCGACCATGTCGCCTCTCAGGTTCTCCCGGGCGTGGTCGGCGTCGGTGTGCCCGTAGGCGTTGGAGGTGAGATCGCCTGCGGCGCGGGTCCTGCCCGTCCCGGTCGAGTCCGGGGCGGCCTCCGTACGGGTGGGTGGTGTGCAGGCCGCGACCACGAGGCCGGGCACGGCGGCGATCAGTCCGGCGGTGGCCGCGTCCCGCAGGAACGCGCGCCGGGACGGAGCGGGACCTTCGTGCATGGGGCTGCCTTCACGGGGGCGGAGGACTGGCTACAGTCGACCGCCCGCCGACGGGCACCGCACTCCGGCGCGGTCGAACGAGTGACGTCGTGCCCACGACGGTGTTGCATGAAAATGCGAACTGGTGCATAGTCTTGCTATGTCCAAGGTCCTCACTTCCCTCCCGGTCGGCGAGCGCGTCGGCATCGCCTTCTCCGGTGGTCTCGACACTTCGGTCGCCGTCGCCTGGATGCGTGACAAGGGCGCCGTCCCCTGCACGTACACCGCCGACATCGGCCAGTACGACGAGCCCGACATCGCCTCCGTGCCCGGGCGTGCCACGACGTACGGTGCCGAGATCGCCCGGCTCGTCGACTGCCGGGCCGCGCTGGTCGAGGAAGGGCTGGCGGCGCTCGCCTGCGGCGCGTTCCACATCAAGTCCGGCGGGCGGCCGTACTTCAACACCACCCCGCTGGGGCGCGCCGTGACCGGCACGCTGCTGGTGCGGGCGATGCTCGAGGACGGGGTGCAGATCTGGGGCGACGGCTCCACGTTCAAGGGCAACGACATCGAGCGGTTCTACCGGTACGGCCTGCTCGCCAACCCGCACCTGCGGATCTACAAGCCCTGGCTGGACGCCGACTTCGTGACCGAGCTGGGCGGCCGCAAGGAGATGTCCGAGTGGCTGATGGCCCACGGGCTGCCGTACCGGGACCCGACCGAGAAGGCGTACTCCACGGACGCCAACATCTGGGGTGCCACGCACGAGGCCAAGACCCTGGAGCACCTCGACACCGGCATCGAGACGGTCGACCCGATCATGGGCGTGCGGTTCTGGGACCCGACGGTGGAGATCGCCACCGAGGACGTGACGATCGGCTTCGACCAGGGGCGCCCGGTCACGGTCAACGGCAAGGAGTTCGCCACACCGGTCGACCTCGTGCTGGAGGCCAACGCCATCGGCGGCCGGCACGGGCTCGGCATGTCCGACCAGATCGAGAACCGGATCATCGAGGCCAAGAGCCGCGGCATCTACGAAGCGCCCGGCATGGCGCTGCTGCACATCGCCTACGAGCGCCTGGTCAACGCGATCCACAACGAGGACACGGTGGCCGCCTACCACACCGAGGGCCGCCGCCTGGGCCGCCTGCTCTACGAGGGCCGCTGGCTGGACCCGCAGGCGCTGATGGTGCGCGAGTCGCTCCAGCGCTGGGTCGGCGCGGCGATCACCGGCGAGGTGACCCTGCGGCTGCGGCGCGGCGAGGACTACTCGATCCTGGACACCCGTGGCCCGGCGCTCAGCTACCACCCGGACAAGCTCTCCATGGAGCGCACCGAGGACTCGGCCTTCGGCCCGGTGGACCGGATCGGTCAGCTGACCATGCGGAACCTGGACATCGCCGACTCCCGCGCGCGGTTGGAGCAGTACGCGGGCCTGGGCATGGTCGGCAGCGGCCACCCCACTCCGATCGGCGCCGCGCAGGCGGCCTCGACCGGCCTGATCGGCGCCATGCCCGAGGGCGGCGCCGAGGTGATCGCCTCGCGCGGCGAGGTCGCGGACGGGGAGACGATGCTGGACCGCGCCGCGATGGAGTCGGGCACGGACTGACACCGGACACCGGACCGGTCCCGGTCGTACGGCACCGCCGAGGTCCCGGGCGCCACCCCCGGGCGAGCGGTGGTGCACGGCCGGGACCTCGGCGTCCCTGTCGGAACTCCCCATGAGCTGTTCCGGGCTCCGTTCGAGCTGTTCCGGCGCACTCCTCGGCGCGTGGGGCGGCGAACGCCTCGTCGAGTACGGGGGTCAGGGCGCCGTCCTGAGGCCGGTGCCCGGTGGCCTGGTCGATGAGAGCCAGGTGATGATCCGGCTGACGTCGGCGCTGGTGACGATGCCGACGACGCGGCCCTCCGCGAGCACCAGGGCCCGGCGGGCGGGGCTCGCGTCCAAGGCCGGCAGCAACTCGTCCAGGGGTGCGTCGGGACCGACGGTCGGGATCTCACGCAGTGGCACCGTGACGGCTTCGAGCGAGGTCGAGTCCCGGTCCCGCACCGGCACCTGCCCTGCCCGCCGTACGGTCACCAGCCCGATCGGAAACCCCGCGTCGTCCGTGACGGGGAAGGCGGAGTGACGGTAGCGCCACGGCGGGCTGCCGAGGAACTCCCCGACGGTGGTCCTGACGGGGGCGGTCACCGGATCCGGCGTCATCGCCTGCCGCACCGGCACCGCGCGCAGCAGCTCGCGGAGTCTGGCCTGGCTGTTCTCCAACGTCGCCATGGCCACCATGAACCAGCCGACGAGCACCAGCCACAGGCCGGCCGTGAACCCGCCGGCCAGGACCTGGTACAGGCCGACCGCGACCATGATCCAGCCCAGCGCGCGCCCCGCCCCGCCGGCCACCTCGGTGGCGCGCAGCCTGCTGCCGGTACGCCACCACACCAGGGCGCGCAGCAGCCGTCCACCGTCCAGGGGCGCGGCCGGCAGCGCGTTGAACACCGCCAGCAGGATGTTGATCGCCGCGAGCCAGGCCAGTGCCTCCACCACCAGCACCGGTCCGTGCTGCACCCGAGCCCACCAGGTGAACAGGGCGAAGACGCCGCCGAGCACCAGGCTCACCAGCGGTCCCACACCCGCGATGCGCAACTCCGCCGCCGGGGTGGGTGCGTCGCTGTGCAGCCGTGCCAACCCGCCCAGCAGCCACAGTGTGATCTCGTCGCCGCCGACCCCGTTGCGGCGGGCCACCAGCACATGACTGATCTCGTGGGCCAGCAGGGAGAGCAGGAACACCAGGGCCGTCACCAGCCCCGTCAGCCAGTAGGCCCAGACGGTACCGCCCGGGTGGGCGCGGGGCAGGCGTCCCTCGGCCAGCCCGAAGGCGATCAGCGCGAAGATGACCAGGACACTCCAGTGCACGCCGACTCGGATGCCCGCCACCCGGCCGAGCCAGAAGGTCGCGCCCACGGCCGACACCTCCTTCGTCGCCCGTGCACGGGTACCCGGCCGACGGTCGGGTGTACCCGGGGCGCTCAGCGCTTCCGGGGCAGGGCCACCGTGAACTGGGCGCCGTCGGGATCGCGCAGCACGGCCTCCCCCTCACCCTCCTCCAGGAGGCTGCCGCCGTGCTTCTCCGCGGCCCGGACACACGACTCCACGTCCGTCACGGTGAAGTGGACCTGCCAGTGCGGCCGGACCGAAGGATCGGGCGGCATCTCCACCGCCCCCGACTCGATGCGGGCCACGATGTCGCCCTGGCTGCGCAGCAGCACCTGGTCCCCGGCGTACTCGACCTCGCAGCATCCGGGCAGGCCCGAGGACCAGTCGAGGATCTCGGCGTAGAAGATGGCGGCCTCGAAGGCGTCGCGGGTGTGCAGGCTGACGAACGTCAAGCCCGCCTGCCGCCACGCCTCCCACTCGGTGACGAGTTTTCCCTGCCAGATGCCGAACGCGGCCCCGTCGCGGTCGGCGAGCAGCGCCGCCCGTCCGGGAGGGAAGGAGATGGGCCCCACCGCCGCGGTCGCGCCGCGCTCCCGGACACGGGCCACCGTCACGTCCGCGTCGCTCACGGCGAAGTACGGCGTCCAGGCCACGGCCATCTGCCACATGCTGGCCACTCCGGCGATGCCCGCGACGGGCACCCCGTCCGCCAGCGCGGTCCGGAAGCGGTCGCCCAGTCTGGCGCGGCGCCACTGCCAGCCCAGGACGGCGCTGTAGAAGTCCTGCGTGGCGGTGAGGTCGCGGCTGGTCAGGCTCACCCAGCACGGCGCGCCGAACACGGAATCCGTGTAGATGGCGTTCGCACCGCCGGAGGAGTGTGTCGTGCCGTGGTTCATGATCCTCGCGCTTTGGTCTCGTGCATCGACAGCCACTGCCCTGACGTCAGTGTCCAACCTGCGTTCCGGTCCCGCACCCGGCCTGCCGTCCGGACTGGCCTCCCGCGGAGAACCGGGTCGGTCCCATGCCCGCGCGCCGGGGTCTCCTCATGGGACAGAGGGGGATTTATGGTGGTCGTGGAGGGCGCCGCCGTCCGGTCGTCGTGTCGGGTGGCGGGTGAGCTCTTCGCCGGTCGCGCCGTTCCTGCCGCGGGGGGCGCCATGCACGTGGAACTGATCCAACGGGCCGCCGACGTGATCTTCGACGTGCCGGACCTGGCGCACGAGGAGATCGTCATGCTCATCGACGCGGTCGCCCAGGACACCGAGACCCAGGCACCGGAGCTGGCCGCGGCGTTCGGCGAGTGGTGCTGGCTGGTCTACACGGTCCAAGGCGACCTGATCGAGGTGCTGGACGTCGGCTGCGCACGCTGAGAACGGGCCGGGCCGGCACCCGGACCGCACCGGTCCACGGGCGTCGTCCGGCGGCTCCACCGAGCTTCCGGCGGTCATGCCGGCTGGAGGAGCAACGTGCGGATGTCGTGCGGGAGTTGGTCCAGCGCCGATTCCAGGTGACCCGGCGAGGAGTGATCGCGTACGACCATGGTGATCGCGGGGGCGTACCGGCAGACGTCCTCGGCGGAGATCCTGGCCTCGTGTGCGAAGCGGTCCACATAGCCTTCGCGGCCGTACTTGACCGGCACGGCGCTGGGATGCCAGCCGTCGTAGTAGCCGCCTCGCAGCAGCTCGGGAAGCTGGGCGGCGAAGTGGGCGGCGACGTCGACGGTGAGCCGGTCCCGGAAGGTGTGCAGCCAGGCGCGCAGGACCCGGTGGGCGAGGTGGCGGTCTTCCGTTCCCAGGGCCTCCGACACCGCTTTGAGCCAGATGTTCGCGCTGTGGATGGCGTGCTCGAAGTCGGGTGGGCGGGTAGAGGGGGGCATGGATCTTCCCTTCCGGTCTGCCTTGCGGGATGCGGAACGCGCGAAGCGAGGCGGGGGCTGCGGGTGGTGGAATGCCTGATCGAACCGGGTGCCGCGGTGGATGCCCGGTGCTCGCCGGGCTCCGGCCTCAGACGCCCACGGGCCAGGTCCGCTCCTCCCGGCTCTCGGTGGCCACGGGGTGCAGCGGCGTGAGCGCGCGGGTGCGGTCGAGGTAGCAGAAGGCGTCGTAGCGCTCGGCGAGCACGGTGGGGACGTAGTTGCCCACCTGCTCGAACCGCGGCCGGTAGACCACGCCGATCGCGCGGTGCCCGTGCTCTTCATGGAACCACTCGCCCCGGCCGGCGGTCGGGGGCCGCTGGAACTGCACGTGCGGGAAGACGAACAGCACGCGCCCGTCGGGCACCGCCCGGTGCAGCAGATCCTCGAGGCTTCCGACGTGCGCCGGCGGCACGTCCATGATCCTGGGCGCACCGCCCCACGCGTCCGCCGCGATCACGGTGCCGGAGTGCGAGCCGAAGCCGACCAGGACCACACCCCTGCCCATATGGCGTTCGCGCACCAGTTGACCGACGTTGACCAGCCCGGTGTCGGCCATGTCCGTGGCGCGGGCGTCGCCGATGTGGGTGTTGTGCGCCCACACCACCGCCTTGGCGTCGGGGCCGTGATGCTCCATGAGCCGGTCCAGGGTGTCGGCCATGTGGTGGTCGCGGATGTTCCAGGCCTCCGGCCCGCAGTCGAGCATGGTCCGGTAGTAGCGCTCGGCACCGGCCAGCACCTCGGCGTTCTGCCGGTCGGCGAACTCCGTGAGCGAACCGTCGGCGGCGGCCGACCGCGCGGCCCGCCGCCGCAGTTCCGTCAGCACGGAGAGGACCTGCGGCTCACAGCCCTCGGGGACATAGCGGGTGGCCAGCGCGTAGGACTGCGGGTCCTCGGCATACGGCTCGAAGCAGCGGTACGCCTCCAAGGCGTGCTCCACCCGGTCGGGGTCGTGCTCGCGCAGATGCGTCAGCACCGCCTCGAGCGACTCCCACAGGCTGTACACGTCCAGCCCGAAGAAGCCCACGCGCCGCCCTGTCGGCAGCTGCTCGTTGTGCCGGCGGAGCCACCGGGTGAAGGCGGCCACGTCCGTGTTGCCCCACATCCACGTCGGCCAGCGCCTGAAGCCCTCCAGCACCTCGACGGGATCCTCGGGGGCACCCGGCGCGGCGACCACGGAGCAGTGCACGGCCTGGCAGTCCGGCCAGTCGGCCTCGACCGCGACGAAGGAGAAGTCCTTCTCCTCGATGAGCCGGCGTGTCAGCACGTCACGCAGCTGGTGGTAGTCGGCGGTGCCGTGGGACGCCTCGCCGAGCAGCACGTAGCGGGCGTCGCCGATGCGCTCCATCAGCGGGTCCAGGGCCGCCTGGTTCGTCAGCGGCAGCGCCTGGTCTCGGATGCTGGCCGGATAGGTGTCGGGCACGGCGTCTCCCCTTCCCCTGGGTCCCCGCCGGGTTCCCGTCGCACCGCACCCGAAACGGTCCCCGAGCAGCCGTTCCGCCGGGCGGTGGGGGCGGGTGACGCCCATGCGGGCCGGGTACCCGCACGGGTGGCACACGGCGCCGGACGGAGAGCCGACCGACGGTGACGGGGCAGGAAGGGCGGGGCCGGCGTCGTGACGCGCCGCCGGGATGTCGGCGAGACCTGGCCCTGTCCCGGGCGGCGGCCCGGGAGGAGGTCGGCGGCGGAGGTTGACGGCATGGGAACGGGGCCCGGCGCGGCCACTTCGGACGTGGCGCCGACGGCGCGGGCGGCGGTGGCGTGGCTTCCGCCGCCGGAACTGTGGGCCCCGATACAGGACATCCGGCGGGAGCACGACCCACAGGTGCGACGCTGGCCGCCCCACGTCAACGTGCTGTTCGGATTCGTACCCGAGGAGGAGTTCGGGCGGGCGGCCCCGCTGCTGTCCGCGGCCGTGGCGGAGATACCTCCGTTCGCCGCTCGGCTGGCCGGGGTGCGCTTCTTCCGTCACCGGGCGTACGCCACCGTCTGGCTCGACCCGGCCGCGGCCGGCCCGGCGCCGTGGGTCCGCCTCTACGAGGGCCTCGCCGAGAGGTTCCCGCGCTGCGCGGGTCGCTTCGGCGAGTTCACACCGCACCTGTCCCTGGGCCGGACCCGGCAGCCCAGGCAACTCGCCGCCGAGTGCGCCGCCCGGCTGGGTACGCTGTCCGCCGAGGTCACCGAGGTGGTGCTGCTCTCCCGCCGGGGAGACGGGCCGATGTGCGCCCGCGCCGGCGTCGCCCTGGGCAGCGGCACTCTCAGCCGGCGGTGACCGGGCCGGCACGCACGTCACCCGTCCGGGCCCGGTCCATGACCGGCGGGAGGGACGGTGGCAGGCGCTGGTGTCAAGCACCGCCGGGGCGTGTTCCGGCAGAAGTCGCCGGGTGGGCGAGCCGATGAGAGGGGAAAACGGCCGAAGCGGGCGTGCCGGGCCCGCCGGCCCGCTCTAGGATGACGTTGCGGGCGCGAGAACGTCGGGCGTCGGCCGCGTGGGGCATCCCGAGCGGGGTTGCCTCCGGGCCGAGTCGCAGACGAGAACCCCGGCCCGATTACGGCAGGCCGGGGTTCTGGGTCAGGCGTCCGGGCGCGGGGCCCCGGCCCGATTACGGCGGGCCGGGGCGCTGCGCGACGGACGCGGCGGGGCGTGTCTCAGTAGTCGCCCCTGTCTCCCTTGTGCCGCTCCACGACCCGGAAGCTGGCGACGACGCCGTCCTTGACCTTCAGACCGTGCTCGACGCAGCCGGGGCGGACGCCGTTGCTTTCGCTGCGCGGGCCGACGGTGGCGATGGGGGCGCCGTTGTCGCAGGTGACGCCGCGGAAGACCTCGACGGTCTTCTTGCTGTCGTTGCGGATGTTGAGGCTGGTGGAGCCGAGGCCGCTGACGACGGTGACGCAGCCGCTGGGGTGGGCGGAGTAGGACCGCTCGTTGATGTGGATCCACCCGTAGTCGCGGTAGTGGCCGCCGCCGTGGCCGCCACCGCGGTTGTTGTTGCCCTCGTTGCCCTTGCTGTTGTTGCTGGTGTCCCCGCCCATGGGCGCCTGTGCGGGGACCTGCTGGACGGCGGCGGCGGGGGCGGCCTCCGGCGCGGGGGCGGCAGCCGCGTAGGTGATCCCGGTGGCGGCCAGGGCCGCCGCGGCGGCGACAGCCGCGGTGATGGCGTTGGAGCGGGTCATGATCATGTCGCTTCTCCTGTCTCAACTCAGAGAGAGGGATCGGCTGTGCAGCCGACGCATGATCGAACGTACTGACGCCGCACATACCTGTCATTTCGGGCGCATCCGGAACCCCGGCTCCGAGGGCCGATCGGGGTACGCGGAGGGGCTCACGGAAGAGCTGACGGCAACTCAAAGTGGTGACTGACCTGGCAGATTGAATGACAATTAGGCTTTCGAGGTGATCTCCTGACACTGTCTCACCCTTCGCGAGGTCGAGGTGCGGGCGGCTCACGGCGAGTCGCTGCTTGACATGTGGTCAGCGCCCGGCCCGACGGGCCCGGGGGCGGTCCCGTCGTGTGGATCACGTCCCGCGGCGCGTCACGCCGGTGAACCTGCCAGAGGTGGGGGAGTTCGGGGTGGTGACCGGAGTGGCGGCGGGAGGGTCGACGGCGGCGAGGGAAGCCACCTGCCGTGAACCGCGTGAGGAGTCGAGGATCGCCCGCGTCCAGGAACGCGTGGCACGCCTTCAGCTCGGCAGGAGCCCGGACGCTCGGACGGTGCGGAGGATGGTGCGGATGGCTTCCGCGACCAGGCCCGTAGCCCATGGCCGGACGGGAAGCCGCCACTCGTCGGGCTCGTGCTGCGGGCCCTTCGGTCAGCGGCGTCTACGGAAAGAGCCGGCCCGCGCTCGGGTGGTCCTGGGCGCCGTCCACGCAGACATTGGTGCCGTTGACCCCGCTGGCGCGGGCCGACAGGAGGAAGCACGCCACGTCCGCCACTTCGTGCAACTCGATCAGCCGTCCACGGGGGAAGTCGTCGCGGGCGAAGGGCCTAGATCCACAGCGGCAGCGTGTCAGCGTACGCCGATCCGATCAACCCGCTTGATCCCGCTGGTCCGGACTTGGTCGGGCGGTGACGTCCGAGGTTGGTCCGGACTTCGTGTGGAGGACATCGCGGGCCTGGTCGACGGCGCGGGCCAGGCTCTCGGAGACGTGGTCGAGGAAGCGGGCGATGTTCTCCATGCGGACGGCGGCCGGGGTGCCGGGGACGAGGATGCCGACGCCCTGGCGGGCGGTCTCGGCGACCTGGGCGGTGGAGCGGACGCTGGCCATCATGGCCTGGTACCAGACGTCGTCGTCGATGGTGTAGCGCTCGCGGCGGCGTTCGTCGCGTTCCCGGCGGACGAGATCCTGGCTCTCCAGGAACGCGATCGCCTTGGAGACGGACGCCGGGCTGACCTGGAGCCGCTGGACGAGGTCGGACGCGGTGAGGCTGCCCGCGTCGCTGGTGCAGAGGCAGGCCATCACCCGGGCCATCATCTTGGGCGTGCCCGAGCCTATGAAGACGGTGGTGAGCGTCTCTTCGTACTCGCGCACCGCCTCGGCGTCGCGTCCGTGGGCCTCCGGGGGCACCGTCGCATCACGGGGTACCGCCGGCCTGCGCCGGCGGGTGCGGCGCTCGGTGGCGCGGTGGGCAAGGTCGGCGCGGTAGGCGGTGGGGCCGCCGTTGCGCATGACCTCGCGGGTGACGGTCGAGGTCGGGCGGCCGAGGCGTCTGGCGATCTCCGCGTAGGCGAGGCCGTCGGCCAGTCCCAGCGCGATCTGCTGACGTTCCTGCTGGGTGAGCCTGCCTCCCGGCATCGCGGTCCCCTTCGCGGGTCGGTGGTCCTTCGTGGTTCCTGGGGCTGCAGCATAGCGTTCATCTTCACTTCATTGCAACGAGACTAGTATGGATTGTTGCGTTACGGTCCAAGCCGTTGCAACGATTTCCTGGCTCTCATCTGCTGTTATTGCGATTCTATGCAACGAGTCTGTTGTGGGTAGTGCGAATGCAACGTAGCTTTTTCAATATCAGAAACAATGAAACCGAGGAGTGCACGATGCACGAGTACGCCACCCCCGCCCCGGTCTCCGCCGTCGTCGACATTCCCGCGGGGCGCATCCAGTTCGTCGCCGCCGACCGGGCCGACACCACGGTCGAGGTCCGGCCCGCCGACGCCGCCAGGAGCCGCGATGTGAAGGCGGCAGAACAGGTCGAGGTCACCTACGGCGAGGGCGTCCTGCGAATCGAGGCCCCGGGGGCGAAGAACCGGATTCTGGGCGCATCCGGATCTGTCGAGGTGACGGTCCAACTGCCCGCCGACTCCCGCGTCGAGGCCAGGGCCGCGAGCGCCGAGCTCCGCGTTGTCGGCCGCCTCGGCGACGTCGTCTTCGAAGGCGCGTATCCCCGGATCAAGATCGACGAGGCCGCGAGTGTCCGGCTCACCGCGGTCGACGGCGACGTCGAGGTCGGCCGGCTGGGCGGATCCGGGGAGATCAGCACCGCAAGGGGCGACATCCGGATCGCCGAGGCCGTGCACGGGACGGTCACGCTCAGCTCCCGGAAGGGCGACATCTCGGTGGGCGTCGCCCGCGGGGTCTCCGCCTCCCTGGACGCCGGCACCGGCTACGGCCGGGTCGGCAACGCGCTCCTGAACGCCGATGGCGCCGCCGCCGGCCTCAACATCCGCGCCACCACCTCCTACGGCGACATCACCGCCCGCAGCCTCTGAAGGAGCAGCACCAGGGCCGGCCGGCCGGGCTCACCGCGATCGCGATCCTGCCGGTCGTCGCCGAGGACCCGGCCGTCCGTCCCCAGGCCTTGTCGCCGAACCCCCGTTTGCCCCGCCAAGCCATGCACGCCCTCTCGGGGCACCGGACACAGACCCTCGTACGTGTCCAGTACGTGCGTCTGCGCCCGGCACACCGAGAGCACACACCTGGCGCCGCAGAGCCCGCCCTCGGGCGGACGACGCGCGTTCGACGACAGGACTCGGTCGGGGTCTCACATCCGCGCGCAGCGCCCGAAGTCGCACACGACGCTCACACACGACCAGGGGAACACATGACGAAGAACAGCACTTCCTCGGCCGGCTCGAAGTGGACCGGCATGGTGCCGGTTGACGATACGGCCCTGGCCGTCACCGACACCGGCGGTCCCGGTGTCCCGGTGGTCTACCTCAATGGCCAGTTCGCCACTCGGGGGTACTGGCGACGGGTCATCGCTGAACTGGGGCCGGGGTGGCGGCACATCACCTATGACGAGCGGGCCCGCGGCGCATCGAAGCGTTCGGCGGACTACTCCTTCGAGGCGGCCGTCCGGGATGTCGATGCCGTTCTCGCGGCCAGGAGTGTGGGCCGGGCGCTGGTGGTGGGCTGGTCCTACGGGGCGTTGGTCGGGGCGCACTGGGCCGACCGGAATCCGGCGCGTGCCGTGGGTGCGGTCCTGGTCGACGGCGCGTTCCCGTACGACTGGCTCGACGAGGCCATGGAGCGGCGGATCCGGAAGCTGTTCAGGCGGATGAGCTGGTTCCTGCCGCTGTTGCGCCCGACGGGCCTGGCCCCGCGGATGACCGCCGAACAGCAGGCCGACAGCAACATCGAGCTCGGCAGGCTCTCCCGCGAGAGCGAGCTGGGCCCCGTGCTGGACGGCATCACCGTTCCGGTGCGGTACGTGGTCGCTTCGGGGGCGTCCTTCGGGAGCCGCGGTGATGAGCAGGAACGGATACGCACCGGCATCGATGCGGTGACCGTCCGCAACCCGAACATTCAGATCGGCGCGAAGGTCGCAAGCAACCACGGTGCGATCCTCAAGAAGGACTTCCCGGCCGTCGCCGAGGCCGTGCGTGAGGTCGCCGGCCTCGACCGCCGGGGGAGCTGAGGACGGACCGGCGGACCGACGGCCCGTCAGGCGGCGTCGGCCGTCAGTCATCTCGGTGCCGTTTCCTTGACCGGACCTACTCACACCCGGTGAAGGGCGGCCGCGGGGCGCGAACCAGGGATGGGTTCGCGACAGTGTCGCGGAACACGGAATCGAGGTCTTGTCGGATCGTTCAACAATCGTCTACGTTCTGGACGTGATCGACCTCAATGCAGACCTCGGTGAGGGCTTCGGTCGTTGGAGCCTCACCGACGACGACGCCCTGCTCTCCGTCGTCACCAGCGCCAACGTCGCCTGCGGCTTCCACGCGGGCGACCCTTCGGTGATGCGCCGCGTCTGCGATCTCGCCGCCGAGCGGGGCGTTCGGATCGGCGCGCAGGTCTCCTACCGCGACCTGGCCGGGTTCGGGCGGCGCGCCATGGACGTACCCGGTGACGAACTGGCGGCCGAGATCGCTTACCAGATCGGGGCGTTGCGGGTCTTCGCCGAGGCCGCCGGCGCCGAGGTCGCCTACGTCAAGCCGCACGGCGCGCTCTACAACCGCACCGTGCACGACGCCGAGCAGGCCGCGGCCGTGGTGGCCGGCGTCCAACTGGCAGGCGGACGGCTGCCGTTGCTGGGGCTTCCGGGATCGTTGCTGCTCGCCGCCGCCGGGGAGGCGGGGCTCACCGGCGTACCGGAGGCCTTCGCCGACCGCGCCTACACCCCTCACGGCACCCTCGTGCCACGCCGTGAAGCGAACTCCGTGATCAGCGACGGCGACGCGGTCGTCCGGCGCGCGCTGGAGTTCGCGGTGAAGGGCTCCGTCGAGGCCGTGGACGGCACGACCGTCGAGGTCGCCGCCCGCTCGCTGTGCCTGCACGGCGACACACCCGGCGCGGCCCGGATCGCGTCCCGCGTGCGCGAGGCGCTCCAGGCGGCCGGGGTCGGCGTAGGGGCCTTCGCGTGACGGAAGACCGGTCGCCCCAGGTGCGCCCCGTCGGGCGGCACGCGCTGCTCGTCCAACTGCCCGACGCCGAGCACACGGTGGCCTTCCACACCGAACTGCTGAGGCGGCGCGCCGCGGGGACCCTGCCGCCGGTGGCGGAGATCGTGCCGGGGGCGCGCACCGTCCTGCTGGACGGAGTGCCCGATCCCGGGGCACTCGCCCGTCGTCTCGCCGGCTGGGACATGCCGCCGCGCGCCGCCGACGACGGGGGAGTGGTGGAGATTCACGTGCGCTACGACGGCCCGGACCTGGCCACCGTGGCCGCACTGTGGGGGACCGCCCCGGAGGAGGTCGCCGCCCGGCACTCCGCGTACACGTACCGGGTCGCGTTCTGCGGTTTCGCCCCTGGCTTCGGCTACCTCACCGGACTGCCCCCGCACCTGCACGTCCCGCGCCGCGACACGCCCCGGACCCGGGTCCCGGCCGGGGCGGTGGCACTCGCCGGTCCCTACAGCGCGGTGTACCCCCGTGCCACGCCCGGCGGCTGGCAGCTCATCGGCACCATGCCGGACCCGGCGCCGCTGTGGGACCTCACCCGCGACGACCCCGCCCTTCTCACACCCGGAACACGCGTGCGGTTCATCCCGGAGGACGGTGCGGCGTGAGCGCGAAACTCACCGTCGTACGCTCCGGAGCCCTCACCACGGTCCAGGACGCCGGCCGCCACGGGTACGCCCACCTGGGTGTTCCGCGTTCCGGCTCCCTGGACGCGCCCGCAGCGGCCCTCGCCAACCGGCTGCTGGGCAACGAGTCGGACGCCGCCGTACTGGAAACCACCCTGACCGGCTGCGCCCTGCGGCCCGACCACGCCGTCACCGTCGTGGTCGGAGGTGCGCCCTGCCCGGTGACCGTCGACGGCCGTCCGGTGGCCTGGGGCGCGCCGGTACGGGTGCCCGCGGACGCGGTGCTGAACGTGGGGACGGCGACTGCCGGAGTGCGCACGTACGTGGCGGTCGCCGGAGGCATCGCCACCGAGCCGGTCCTCGGCAGCCGTTCGACCGACCTGCTCTCCGGGCTCGGCCCGGCGCCCGTGCGCGACGGGGATGTGCTCCCGCTGGGCGCCCCCGGCCGACAGCCGGCGCTGCCTGGCGCCGCCCCCTGGCCCGCGCCGCCCGCCGTACTGGTCCTGCCGCTCGGCTTCGGTCCCCGCGCCGACTGGTTCCCCCCGGCGGCGCTGCGCACCCTCACGGCGGCGACCTACCGGGTGTCCCCGCACAGCAACCGCATCGGCCTGCGCACCGAAGGCCCGGCGCTGGAACGCCGGTCGGCGGGCGAACTGCCCAGCGAGGGCATGGTTCTGGGTGCGGTTCAGGTGCCCCCGGACGGCCGCCCGGTGGTGTTCCTCCACGACCACCCGACGACAGGCGGCTACCCGGTGATCGGCGTGGTCGCGGAAGCCGCCCTCGCCCAGGCCGCGCAGGCTCGTGCAGGAACGCCCGTACGCTTCATGCCGGGATGACCGGCCGCGCGGCACGACGCCCACCAGCCCGGCCGGGGCGCCCTCTCTCGCCGTCGGCGACCGGCCCTCACCCCATGCTCTTGGCGCCGTCCAGGGACTCGCGGATGATGTCGGCGTGGCCGGCGTGCTGCGCGGTCTCGGCGATGATGTGCATCAGCACCCGGCGGGCCGACCATCGCGCGTCCGGCTCGAACCACGGGGCCTTGGGCAGCGGGTGCGCGGCGTCCAGGTCGGGCAGGGTCCGCACCAGCTCATCGGTCCGCCGGGCCACCTCCGCGTAGGCGTCGAGCACGCCGGCCAGCGTCTCACCGGGCAGCATCCGGAACTCGTCGGCCCGTCGCGCCCAGTCGGCCTCGGTCATGGCGGCGAAGTCGCCCATCGCCGAGGGACCCTCCACGATGAACCGCGCCCAGGTCCGCTCGGTCGCGCTGACATGCTTGATCAGACCGCCCAGACACAGCTCGCTGACGGTGGTCCGGCGCCCGGCCTGCTCGTCGTCGAGGTCACGGGTGGTGCCCCGCAGGAAGTGCCGGTGCTTGGCCAGTGTCTCCAGCAGGTCGGCACGCTCGCCGGTGACGGGCTGTGCGTCGCCGTGGTCGCGGGTGGCGGGCTCGTGGACGGGCGTGGTCTCGGTCATCGTCGTCGCCTTTCGGGAGTGGGTTCCGCTGATGGGGGAGACGCTAGCCGTGTTATCGGCCAGATCCCGACCTAAAGGCGCGACCGAGGCGCCTTTCCTCGCCGGCTCTGCCGATCGATATGAGCTGCGCCACACCTCTGTGGGGCTTCCGTTCCAGCGCCCGGAGGGTTAGGTTCCGTTTACCCCGCGGCAGCGCCCATCGAGGCGTTGGTCCGCCGGTCCCGGGACGGCGGACCACGCGGGGGCCAACATCACACCGAACTCCCGCAGGGCGAGTGCCACTTGCCGCGGCGGCGCGGATCGACCGCAGGTCGGTCGCGCGGGCCGGCCGCGGCGGGAGTGCCGGTGCGAGGAGCGCGGCGTCGGCTCCGGCCCGGCGCACGCGGACAGGCGCCGGGCGGGAGCACCGGCACGGCGCCGCCGGAACCCACCTCATGGCCGCCGTCGTCCCGGCCCGCCTGACGGCACCGGCGCGGGCACCACCAGGGCGGAGCGCCTGGTGACCCTGGTCCGTTGGTGCGGGCGACGGGCGCGGGCGATCCTGGGAGACGGACGCCCGAGGGAAGGCATGACCATGCACGCTCAGCTAGGCGATCGACTGGTCGTGGAGAGCCCGGTCACCGGGGTCGTCCGGCGCGACGGCGAGATCGTCGGCCTGCACCACGACGACGGCACACCGCCCTATGACGTGCGCTGGTCCGACACGGGCGAGATCACGCTGGTCTTTCCCGGACCGGACGCGCACGTCCAGCACCTGGGCCACGAAGAGGACGTCCGGCGCACGGGTCGGGAGGGGCGGGCCGAAGCCCGGTTCGCGGGCCGGGAAGGGGCCGCGGCCGGTGGGCCGGCCCCGGCGGAGGCGGCCGCCGGACCGGGAGGGAAGCCGGGGGACTTCGGACGGCGTCTTACGTCGGCCCGCCTGCGGCAGGGGCTCAGCCTGGAGGAGACGGCCGCCCGTGCCCGTATGTCGCCGCACTATCTCGCCTATCTCGAACAGCACCCGTCGGAGCCGGGCATCACGACCGTCCTGCGACTGGCTGACGCGCTCGGCACCACACTCGTCGCGCTGCGGGGCGGCGACCAGGAGTTCCCGCCGGGACAGGGAAGGGCACTGCTGCACCCACGGCTGACCGATCTGACCCCGGAGGAGTGCCGGGCGCTGCTGTCCACGCACGGAGTGGGGCGTATCGCGTTCACCGGTCCGGACGGGCCCGTCGCGTTCCCCGTCAACTACGACGTACTGGGCGAGGCCCTCTACTTCCGCAGCGTGCCCGGCTCCGCCCCCGCCAGGGCCGTCGGCTCCGACGTCGCCTTCGAGGTCGACCACCTCGACGAGGCGATGAGCCAGGGCTGGAGTGTGCTCGTGGGGGGCCGTGCCGAGGCCGTCGACGACCCGGACATGGTGCGCCGGCTGGAGGAGCGGGCCTACTCCGAACCCTGGGCGGGCGGCGTGCGCCTGCTCTGGGTGAGAGTGCCGTTCACCCGCCTCACCGGACGCCGCATCACAGCCGCGGACCGGTGAGGCCGGGGCCATGGCCGAACAGTGGCGGCACCACGGGCACGGGCGGGTGGCCGGGCAGCGGCCGAGGCGGGCGGGGACGAAGGTTCCGGCGGGCGCAAGGAGGACGTGATGAGCCACCCGGTGCTGGCGGGCGTCGACGGATCCGAACGCGGTCTCGCGGCCGCTCGCTGGGCCGCGCGGGAGGCCGCGTGGCGCGGCGTTCCGCTCCGTCTGCTGCATGCTTCCCCACCGCTGCCGGGCCCTGCCGTGCCGGCCGCGGCCGCGGACCGGCTGCATGACCTGGGTGAGCGGATGCTCCGGCAGGTGGCCGCCGACCTGGGCGACCGCTGTCCGGACGTGGAGGTGCGGTGCGAGCAGTCCGACGACGACCCGGCCACGGCCCTCCTCGCCGCGGCCCGGGAGGCCGCACTCCTCGTCGTCGGGACGCGCGGGGCGGGCGGCTTCGACGGTCTGGCGGTCGGCAGGGTCGCCCTGCGAGTGGTGGCGGCGGCCCCCTGCCCCGTCGTGCTGGTGCCCGAACAGCCCGGCGCCTTCGGGGAAGACCCTTGGGCGGCACCGGGCGCGGACCAGGTGGTGATGGGATTCGACGCACACCGCCCGGTGGGCGAGGTGGCGGAGTTCGCCTTCTCGGCCGCCGAGGCGCGCGGAGGCGGCCTGCGGGTGATCCAAGCCTGGGCCCTGCCCGCCGAGGCCGTCTCCGCGCAGACCCTGGTGGTGACCGAGGAGGACCGCGCCACCTGGGAGGACCAGGAGGTCCTGCGGCTCTCCGACGCACTGCGCCCCTGGCGCGAGAAGTACCCGCGAGTCGCGGCCCGCACCGATGTCCTGCTGCTCCATCCGGCAGAGGCGCTCCTCAACACGTCCCAGGACGCGGCTCTGCTCGTCGTCGGCCGGCGCACCGACCAGCGGGCACCTGGCGAGGGCCGGCTGGGTCCCGTCCCGCACGCCGTGCTGCACCACACCCGCTGCCCGGTGGCCGTCGTACCGCATGCCGGCTGACGGCCGAGCGGTCGCTCTGGCGGACGCCTGCCAGGTGGGAGGCGCGGCGGGGGCCGCGTCAGCCGAAGAACACCTCGAACTCGTCGTACAGCGCGGGATCGACCACTTTGGGCTTCGCGGTGGCCTCGGCCAGGGGGATGCGGACGATCGTGGTCCCCCGCAGGGCGACCATGGCGCCGAAGTCACCGTCCTTGACCGCCTCGATGGCGTGCAGCCCGTAGCGCGTGGCCAGCCACCGGTCGAAGGCGCTCGGGGTGCCGCCGCGCTGGACGTGGCCCAGGACCGTGGTCCTGGCCTCCTTCCCGGTGCGGTCCGAGATCTGCCGGGCCAGCCACTCGCCGATGCCGGACAGCCGCACGTGCCCGAACTCGTCCAGCGACTGGTCCTTGAGGACCATCTGCCCCTCCTTGGGGACGGCGCCCTCCGCGACCACGACGATCGGCGCGTAGTTGATCTCGAATCGGCTCCTGACCTGTTCGCAGACCTGGTCGAGGTCGAACGGCCGCTCCGGGATGAGGATCACGTTCGCGCCGCCCGCGACACCGGCGTGCAGGGCGATCCAGCCGGAGTGCCGTCCCATCACCTCCACCACCAGGGTGCGCATGTGCGACTCGGCGGTGGTGTGCAGACGGTCGATGGCCTCGGTGGCGATATCCACGGCGGTGTCGAAGCCGAAGGTGCAGTCGGTGCCGGAGACGTCGTTGTCGATGGTCTTCGGTACGCCGACCAGAGGGACTCCCTGCGCGTTCAGCTCCGTCGCCACGCCGAGCGTGTCCTCTCCCCCGATCACCACCAGCGCATCGACGTCGTGCGCCGCCAGGGTGTCCCGTACGCGTCGCAGCCCGTCCTCGTGTCTGAACGGATTCGTGCGGGAGGAGCCGAGGATGGTCCCGCCGCGGGGGAGAATGCCGCGCACGGCGGGGATGTCCAGCGGCACGACGGTGTTCTGGAGCAGGCCCAGCCAGCCGTCCCGCACCCCGACGAAGTCGAAGGCGTACTCCTGGACGCCTTTGCGGACGACACTGCGGATCACGGCGTTCAGGCCGGGACAGTCACCGCCGCCGGTCAGCACTCCGACCTTCATCAGTTGCCTCCTTCGCCCCGGCCGTCCGGTTCGCTCACGGCCGTCGGGTGATCCGGACCAGCTGCCGGATCACATCGGTCGCCTTCCTCCAGCCTCCCTCCGTTCCATCCGCCGCGGCCACTCGCGCGGCCCTGCGGGCGGTGCGACCGTGGCAGTGGGGTCTTCTGCCGCACGAGGTGGCGGCCCTGCGGCGGGAATGCGCCAGGAAGGGTGGTGACGATGTTCTGGTTCCCGCACGGCGCGCCCGGTTGGGGCTGGTTCGCCGTGAGCCTGGGGATGCTGCTGTTCTGGGTGCTGCTCATAGCCGTGGGTGTACTGCTCTTCCGCACGCTGAACCGCGGCGCCGGACAGGCGCAGGCACACGGCGGCACCGGACGCCCCACCCCCGAGCAAGTGCTGGCAGAGCGTTTCGCCCGCGGCGAGATCGACGAGGACGAGTACCGGCGCCGGCTGGACGTCCTCCAGCAGGGTTCCGGGTGGTCCGGGCGCTGAACCCCGGCGCGCACCCGCGCCAGCCGCACGCACACTGACGACCGGACCGGCGTCGGCAACCCGCCCGGCGGGGGAACCCGGCGACAAGGCCCGAAGACAGGAAGCTGGTGATCGTATGAAGGGCTACGTCTTCCACGGTCCCGGGCAGGCCGCCTGGCAGGAGGTTCCCGACCCGGACGTCCAGGACCCGACCGATGCCGTCGTGCGCGTCGACACCGTCACGATCTGCGGCACCGACCTGCACATCCTCAAGGGGGACGTGCCGGAGGTGCGTCCCGGCACGGTGCTCGGGCACGAGGCCGTCGGCGAGATCGTCGAAGTGGGCGCCGACGTGCGCACCGTACAGCCGGGGGACCGGGTGCTGGTGTCCTGCATCAGCTCCTGCGGCCGGTGCCGCTTCTGCCGGGAGGGCATGTACAGCCAGTGCCTGGGCGGCGGAGGCTGGATCCTCGGCCACCGCGTCGACGGCACGCAGGCGGAGTTCGTCCGGGTGCCGTTCGCCGACCTGTCGGTGCACACGCTGCCCGCCGCGGTCACCAACGAGGAAGCGGTGCTGCTGGCCGACATCTTCCCCACCGCCTACGAGATCGGCGTGCTCAACGGACGGGTGCGGCCCGGGGACACCGTCGTCGTGGTCGGGGCCGGTCCCATCGGTCTCGCGACCATCGCCACCGCACGGCTGTTCGCTCCCGAGCGCGTCATCGCCGTGGACCTGGCCCCGGCCCGTCTGGAGGCCGCGCGGAAGCTGGGCGCCGAGGCCGTGGCCGACGCCCGCGAGGAGCCCGAGCAACTGGTCGCCGACCTCACCGGCGGACTCGGCGCGGACGTCGTCGTGGAGGCCGTGGGCGTGCCGGAGACCTTCGAGCTGTGCACGCGCATGGTGCGGCCCGGCGGTCATGTGGCCAACGCCGGCGTGCACGGCGCGCCCGCGACGCTCCACCTGGAAGACCTGTGGATCAAGAACGTGACCATCACCACCGGCCTGGTCGACACCCGCACGACGCCCGCGCTGCTGAAGATGGCCGCGGCCGGCCGGCTGCCCGTCTCCCAACTGATCACCCACACGTTCCCGTTGGAGCGCATCGAGGAGGCGTACGACGTCTTCGCCCACGCCGCCGAGACGGGAGCGCTGAAGGTCGTGCTCGGGGGTCCGCAGCGCGAGGTCGTTCCCCTGGCCGACGCCTGAGCGCGTCCGCCGGGGGGGGTGCTTGAGGGCGTCCCTGGGACCGGGGCCCGGGGGTGTCCTCGGAGTCGGTCCCGGAGCCGTTCCCCTGGCCGCGGCTCGAGGTCTATCGGTGCTCGGGGTTCTCGTAGTCGTGGCGGCATCCGGCCTCCCAGGCCGTGCGCTGGTTGCCGTAGGCGGGGATGCCGCCGAGGTCCTTCAGCGCCCGGGCCAGGTGGAGCAGGTTCCAGGTCATGAAGGTGGTGTTGCGGTTGGTGAAGTCGTTCTCCGGGCCGCCGGAGCCGGGGTCGAGGTACGACGGGCCGGGACCCGCCTCGCCGATCCATCCGGCGTCCGCCTGGGGAGGGATGGTGTATCCCAGGTGCTGGAGGCTGTAGAGGACGTTCATGGCACAGTGCTTGACGCCGTCCTCGTTGCCGGTGATCAGGCAGCCGCCGACGCGGCCGTAATAGGCGTACTGCCCGGCCTCGTTGAGCAGGCTGGCGCAGGCGTAGAGGCGTTCGATCACCCGCTTCATCACGGAACTGTTGTCGCCCAGCCAGATCGGACCGGCCAGTACGAGGATGTCCGCCGCCGTGACCTGCCGGTACAGCTCCGGCCAGGCGTCCGACGCCCAGCCCTGCTGTGTCATGTCGGGCCAGACACCGGTGGCGATGTCGTGGTCGACCGCCCGCACCACGTCGACGTGCACCCCTTGGGACTCCATGATGGTGGTGCTGCGGTGGATCAGCCCCTGGGTGTTGCTCTTCTCCGGTGAGCGCTTCAAGGTGCAGTTGAACACCAGTGCGCGCAGGTCGTCGTACCGGGCCGGCGGCGCGTCGGTGGCGGGCGACGGGGCAGTCACACGATCCTCCAGGATCCTGCTGCCGCGCCCGAGGGCGCGGCGGAGCGTTCACGTCCGGCTCCAGCGTGTGGGCGGTGCCCGGCAGGCGCTACCGCGACGCCTCCGAATGGCCCCGGCGGTGCTCCCGGTGGCGGTCGGGCTCAGCCGTGGTGGCCGGCAGGTCGTTCCGCGTCCCGGTGCGGCCGTCGGTGCACGGCGTCGGCGATCACCGATGTCACGAACCTGTCCACGACCGACGTGGTCGGCGGGCCGGGGTCGCGGTCCGCGAACAGGAGATGTCCGCCACCGACGAGGGAGAGGGTGAGCGCGTCGATGTCGGTGTCGGCCGCGATACGGCCCCGTGCCCGCTCGTCGGCCAGATAGGCGGAGATCGCGGTGGTGGCCTCGGAGAGGATCGCGATGCCGCCTCCGGGACGGACCCGGCGCAGCCGTGCCCGCAGTTCGTCCCTGAAGGTGATCAGCGGGATGATCGCCACGGGAACCGGGCCGAACAGGGTGGTCAGTGCGCGGGTGAGGTTCTCCGCGACGGTGCCGGTGCCGGCGGAGTCGCGCAACGCGCCCGCCTGCGCCTCGAGCCGTGCGGCCCGATCGAGCACGAGTTCGGTGAGGAAGGCGTCGAAGTCGTCGAAATGCCGGTGCAGGACGCCCTTGGCGCAGCCCGCCTCGTCGGTGACGGCCCGGCTGGTCAGCCCGCTCGGTCCGGTGCGCAGAAGCACGCGTTCGGCGGCGTCGAACAGTTGCTGTCGCGCATCGCGCAGGTGCACTCCAGTCGGCACTCGCAGGTCCTCTCGTGCGTCGCCCCGGCATCGTATCCCTTGTCCAGTGGGCGCACGCCCACTAAGGTGGGCACATGCCCACTTCACCCATGGGACCTTCCCCGGCCCAGCCGCACCAAGCCCGCCGGATGGCCGAGTCGTTCGGCGTGGACGCCCGACGCTACGACCGGGCCCGCCCCGGCTACCCCGATGCGCTGGTGGTGCGGATCGTCGCCGGGAGCCCCGGCCCCGACGTCCTCGACGTCGGCTGCGGCACCGGCATCGCGGCCCGCCAGTTCCAGGCCGCGGGCTGCACGGTGCTCGGCGTGGAGCCCGACCCGCGCATGGCCGACTTCGCCAGAGCCCGTGGGCTGCGGGTCGAGACGGCGACCTTCGAGGCCTGGCGGCCGGAGGGCCGGACGTTCGACACGGTCGTCGCCGCGCAGTCGTGGCACTGGGTGGATCCGGTGGCGGGCGCCGTGAAGGCGGCACAGGCGCTGCGCCCGGGAGGACGGCTGGCGATCTTCGGGCACGTGTACGAGCCACCCGCCGAGGTGGCCGAGCCGTTCGCCGCCGCCCTTCGGCGGGTGGTGCCGGACTTCCCGTTCAACGGCGGGCCGGATCGCCGGCCGCTCGACGCCTACCAGGCCGTCTACGCGAAGTGCGGGGACAGGATCCGGGAAACCGGCCGGTTCACCGATGTGGAACAGGAGCGATACGACTGGGAGCGGACCTACACACGCGACCAGTGGCTGGACCTGCTGCCCACGACTGGTGGCCTCACCCGGCTCCGCCGCGATCAGCTGGCCGCGATACTGGACGCGGTCGGGAACGCCATCGACTCTCTGGGCGGACGCTTCACGATGACCTACACCACCCTGTGCGCGACCGCGGTACGCACCGCCGAGCCCTCCTGAACCGGCAGCCCACCGAACCGTATTGCGCCACGGGCACGTTCGGAACACCGATCGGCCACATGCCCACTCGGCCGCGCCCCGTGCGGGGACCGTGTCGTCATGCTGGCATGTGGATGCATGAACCCGGTCGGCCTCGTGGCGACCCTGACCGGATACGGCCTGCTCGGCGTCGTCCTCCTCGCGGTCTTCACGGTCTGCCTGGTCGGCCTGCTGCTCGGCGCCCTCGTCGCCCTCGGGCACCTGGTCCGTCGACGGCAGGGTGAGGTCGATCCCGAACCGGACGGACCCGATGTGTCCGGGCAGGGGTCTGCCCTTGCCTCTTTTCACTGGGAGGAACCGGCCGAGCAGAGCGGGACCGATCCTCGCGTCGACCGGCATGCGGCACGACCGACCGCTCGAGACGAGGGACCGGGCCGAACGGGGTGGTCTTCTTCACCCGGGCGAGGCGCCCGGCGGGCGTGACCGGGCGCGGGGATTTTAGCGTCGTATTGCCTTGCGCTGTGACAGGACCGTGAGGCACGGGCGGCCCCCGCACTCTGCGCCCTGGGCAGGGGCCGCCCGGTAGTCGACCGGCCGGGGGAGTGGGGCGGCACTCGCTGCTCTAGAGGATCCCGCATCCGGAGGGAGATGTTCCGCCGCGGCCGGTGTGTGGCGTGTGCGGGCGGGTAGGCGCGCCGACCTGATGCTTCCGACCCGAGGAGGAGGGAACATCGTGAAGAAGCTGATGCGTCGGATCGCCGCCGCGGGCGTGTCCGTCACAGTCGCCGCCGGAGCCCTGCTCGCCGCGGGCGGCTCCGCCACGGCGGCCACCGCTCACACCACTCGGCCCGTCCCCGCCCGGATCACCACGGTGAACACCGGCTCCGGCCACGACTGCCACCGTCAACGCGTCGCCGACGTCACCCACCGGGTCCCGGACGCCTGGGTGGCGGGCCAACTGGCCATGTTCGAGCCGGCGGCCGCGACGCGCCTGGCGGTGTTCGACCCCTGGGTCAAGGACCAACTGGCACTGTTCGAGGGCACCGCTCGGTAGGCGGGGAACGGCCCGGCGCGTCAGGCGGCTTCTCCGAGGAGGCCGACGAGGCGGTCCAGAACGTGGGGCCAGCCGTTGCCCATGCCCTGGTACGCCTGCCGGCCCATCGGCGAGTCGAGGTCGAACCCGGCGTGGGTCAGGCGCAGGCGGGTGCCCTCGCCTTCCGGCTCCAGCCGCCAGGTGATGGTGGTGTCGAGCGAGCCCTCGGCGAAGCGGTAGGCCAGCAGCCGGTGCTCGTCCACGTCGGTCACTTCGCAGGGCTGCTTGCCGAAGTCGCCCATGTCGAGGGTGAAGCGGTGACCCACGACCGGCTTGACGTCTCCCGCGGCCCACCAGCGGGCGTGGAGCGCCGGGTCGGTCAGGGCGTGCCAGACCGCGGCCGGGGGATGGGGCAGGAACCTCTCGAGTTCGATCGTGTTGTCCTCGGTCATGTCTCGTTCTCCTCGTCCAAGAGATCGGCCAGCGCGTCCAGGCGCCGGTTCCAGTAGTGCTCGAACGGTCGCAGCCACTCGCTCACCTCGGCCAGCCGGGCCGCCTGTAGGTGGTAGAAGCGGTGCCGGCCGCGCGGTTCCTCGCGCACCAGCCCGGCGGTCCGGAGCACCGCGAGATGCTCGGAGACCGCCGGCCTCCCCAGCTCGAACATCCCGGCCAGCTCACCCGTGGAGCGGGGCCCTTCACGCAGGCTCTCCAGCAGTTTGCGACGCACTGGGTTGGCCAGAACGCCGAACACGTCGGCAGGCATGCGAAGACTATACGTCGGAGATTTCCGACGCGTCAAGGATTTCCGACGGGACTGGTCGGGTGGCGGAGGTCGTCCACGGGTGTTCCTGCCTTGGCCCCCTCGCGGCCGTCGTCTCCGGGGGCGGGGTGCGGGCGCCCGGGATCCGTACGACGGCCTCGGTGCCCTGCGTTCCGGCGGGCCGCAGCGTCACCGTGCCACCGGCTTCCTGGACCGCCTTCGCCACGATGGCCAGCCCGAGTCCGCTGCCGGGCAGACTCCGGGACGTGGGCGAGCGCCAGAACCGGTCGAACACGTGCGGCAGCTCCGCGGCGGCGATCCCTGGCCCCTGGTCGCGTTCCGTGAGCCGACCGCCCTCGAGTCGGAGGCTCACGACCGCTTGCGGTGGTGAGAACTTCACCGCATTGTCGAGCAGGTTCACGATGGCCCGTTCGAGGGTGGCGGCATCGGCCACGACGTACCACTCCTCCAGGTCGCTGGTGAACCGGACCTCGTTCCCCCGGGGCCTGACTCGCGCCAAGGCCCGCCGGGCCACCTCGTGCGGCGGTACGACAGCGTACGTCGGCTTGCCGTGCCGGGCGTTCGAGCGGGACAGCTCCTGGAGGTCGGCGATCAGGACGGCGAGTTCGCCTGTCTGCGATTCCACGGAGCCGAGCAGATCGTTCAACGCCTCTTCCGGGAGTTCCCGGCCCGATCTGAAACTCTTCCCCAGGAGCTGGATGTTCGCCCGGAGGGAGGTCAGCGGGGTGCGCAATTCGTGTCCCGCGTCGGCGACGCGGCGTACGCCTGGCCTCGGTCCACGCTTCACCGGCGTACTAGGGTGCCTACGACGAACGTCGGCGGTCGAGGGGGCGGTCATGTCGGAGGCATTGGTTCTCGGGGGCGGCGGTGTCGGAGGGATCGCCTGGATCACGGGGCTGCTCGCGGGGCTGGCGGACGCGGGGCAGGACGTCACCGGAGCCGGACTCATCGTGGGCACCTCCGCCGGCTCGGCCGTGGCGGCCCAGTTGGGCGGTGGGCTGACCTTGGAGGAGCTGTACGCCCGGCAGGTGGATTCCGGGCTCCAGGCGGCCGAGATCATGGCCGAGATGGATCTGGAGCGCTTCGCCGCGGACCTCGGCCTGGCGCTCGGCGACGCCGTCGGCGTCGAGGAGATGCGGCGCAGGGTCGGTGAGGTCGCGCTCCGCGCCACGACGGTCCCGGAGCCCGAACGCCGGGCGGTCATCGAGTCGCGGCTGCCCTCGCACTCCTGGCCCGCGCGGGATCTGAAGATCGTGGCGGTGGACGCGGAGAGCGGCCGGCCGCGCGTGTTCGACAAGAAGTCCGGGGTCGGCCTGGTGGACGCCGTCGCCGCCAGCTGCGCGGTCCCCGGGGTCTGGCCGCCCGTGACGATCCAGGGGCGACGGTACGTCGACGGTGGCGTCCGTTCCATGGCCAACGCCGACTACGCGACCGGCGCGTCCCGCGTGCTGGTGATCGTGCCGATGGGAGCGGTCGAGCCGTTCCCCAGCGACAAGCCGCTGGAGCAGGCGGTGGAGGAGCTCGGCGCGCGGGGTGTCGAGGTCGGGCTCGTGGAACCGGACGAGGCGTCGCGCGCCGCTGTCGGCGACAACCCGCTGGACCCGGCCACACGCCGGCCGGCCGCCGAGGCCGGGCGCCGGCAGGGGCGCGGACTGACCCTCCGGTGGAACCGCGCACGGTGACGTGCGCACAGCCCCGAACCATGCGTTCCGCGTTCGTGCGTGGGCGGGGGCCGCGTAGCCGGCAGGTGTGTGAGCCGGGGAGGCCGACGTCAGCGGATCCCGAGACGCTCGGTCAGTTCGGTGAGCGCCTCGCCCAGCGGCAGCGCCACGTGCGCGTGCGCCATGTCGTCGCCGCGCGTCGGGCCGAGGTTGATGATGGCGACGGGCTTGCCGTCCTTCGCGGCGCGCCGCACGAACCGCAGCCCCGAGAGCACGGCCAGCGACGAACCGAGGACGAGGAGCGAGTCCGCGGCGTCGATCAGGTCGAAGCAGCGCTGCGTGCGATGCCTGGGGACGTTCTCGCCGAAGAACACGACATACGGCTTGAGCACGCCGCCGCATCGCTCGCACGGCACGACGCGGAACATGTCGACGAGGTCGTCGGGCAGCTCGATGTCGCCGTCCGGATTGACGGGCAGCCGGGCGGCGTCCTGCGCGCCGAGCAACTCCCCGTTGGCGGCGAGCAGCCGGGTGTCGAGCTCGTCGCGGGGGCCGATCGCCCCGCAGTCGAGGCAGACGACGCGGTCCAGGCTGCCGTGCAGTGCCACGGCGTCCCTCGTTCCGGCCGCCTGGTGCAGCCCGTCGACATTCTGCGTGATCACGGTGGTCACATGCCCGGAGGCACGCAGCGCCTGCACGGCGTGGTGCCCGGCGTTGGGCCGGGCGGCGGCGATGGCGCGGCGCCCGACGTAGCCGCGAGCCCAGTAACGGCGCCGGTTCGCCTCGTCCGAGACGAAGTCCTGATAGGTCATGGGGGAGTGCCGTCGGTGCCGCCCGGTCACGCCCCGGTAGTCGGGGATGCCGGACTCGGTGGAGATCCCGGCTCCGCTCAGTACGGCCACCCCGCCGGCGGCGAGTTGCCCGGCGATCTCGTCCATCCCGCCGGCGGGACGGACGCCGGTGTCGGGTACGGGACCGACGATCGGACGCATGCGCATACATGCAGCTTAGGCACTTCCGGGTGTGTGATGACCTCGGTGGGGCAGGCGGCGAGCGGCGACCAGGCCACTGGGAGCCCCCACACCCTGGGGACAATGGGGCAGTGCCGGACCCCGTGGGCCGCGCCATGAGCGGCCGGACACTGCCGGGCGGGGTCCAAGACGAGAATCCCGGCGCGATGACGGCGCGCCGGGATTCTGTGTCGGGTGTCTCTTGCAGGGCCCCGGCCCGATTACGGCGGGCCGGGGTTCTGCTCGGTGGGCTTCCTGCGGTGCGGCTGGATCAGTCGTTGCCGTTGTCGTTGTTGTCGTTGTTGTCGTTGTTGTCGTTGTTGTTGTTGCCGTTGTCGCCGCCGTGGTCACCGCCGTTGTCGCCACCGCGGCCACCGCCGTTGTCGCCACCGCGGCCGCCGCCGTAGTCGCCACCCCGGTCGCCGCCGTAGTCGTCGTCGTGGCGGTCGATGACGCGGAAGCTGCCGACCACTCCGTGCTTGACGTGGATGCCCCTCACGTCCTTGGGGAATACGCCGAAGCTGGTGCTGCGCGGGCCGACGGTGGCGATGGGGGCGCCGTTGTCGCAGGTGAGCCCGCGGAAGACCTCGATGGTCTTCTTGCTGTCGTTGCGGATGTTCAGGCTCGTGGAGCCCAGGCCGCTGACGATGACCGCGCAGCCCTGGGTGTGGGCCGAGTAGGACCGCTCGTTGATGTGGATCCAGCCCTTGTCGTAGTCCCGGCCGCCGTGGCCGCGGTCGTTGCCGCCACCGTGGTCGTTGCCCTCGTTGCCCTTGCTGTTGTTGTTGGTGTCGCCACCCATGGGTGCTTGGACGGGGGCCTGCTGGACGGCGGCGGCGGGAGCGGCCTCCGGCGCGGAGGCGGCCGAGGCGTACGTGATACCGGTCGCGGCCAGGGCCGCGGCGGCCGCGATACCCGCGGTGATCGCGTGGGTGCGGTTCATGATCATGGCACTGCTTCTCCTGTCTCCAATTCAGAGAGTCCGGCATCGGCGGCCGGTGTGATCGAACGTAATGAGGCCCTCCATAGCTGTCATTTCGGGCGGAACGGAAGCGACGAGGAGGCGGGGCCGATCGGGGTATTCCGGCGACCGCGCGCCACCGGGTGTCGCCTCAAGTCCCTCAAGGATTTGGCAGATTGACTGACAATTAGTCCTTCGAGGTGATCTCCTGACGCCTCCTCACCCGTCGCGTGGGCGGGTCGCTGCTTGACACGCAGCCCGTCGTACGCGCGGAGGGCAGCGCGTGACCGCCGGCACCCCGTGTCCGAACGGGCCCGGAGCAGCGGTGGGATCCCGCACTCGCCCTTCGCGCGGGCGCACCCCCGGAGCATGCGATTGAGCAGGCCGGCGGGGCGTCGCACAATGTCCAGGAACAGGGGAAGGAGCGTTCGGCCGGAAAGCCCTCGGCAGTGGGCCCGGCGGCGCACGCTCCCTCCGGCCGGCGCACGGAAGACAGCGGACATGACCGAAGCCGCCCCTTCGCCCGAGGAACTCGTACGGGCCGTTCGAGAGGCCGGCGTCACCGACGAGCGTCTGCTCCAGGCCGTACGAGAGACACCCCGCGCGGCGTTCGTCCCCACCGGACACCGGGCGCACGCCTACGACGACGTGCCCCTCCCCATCGGGCACGCGCAGGTGACCACACAGCCGTCGCTCTCGGCCATGATGATCGACGGCCTCGGCCTGAGCGGGGACGAGCACGTGCTGGAGATCGGCACCGGCCTCGGCTTCCAGACGGCGCTGCTCGCCCGGTCGGCCGCGGACGTCGTGACCATCGAGCTGTGGCCGGACATCGCCGAGGAGGCCCGGCGCAACCTCGCCCGGCAGGGCATCCGCAACGTCGAGCCGCGCGTCGGGGACGGCAGTGGCGGGGCGCCGGACCGCGCGCCGTACGACGGGATCATCGTGTCCGCCGCGTTCCCGGAGGTGCCCGCGCCGCTGGCCGGGCAACTGCGCCCGGGCGGACGACTGGTACAGCCCGTCGGGCCGGGTGGCCCGGACCAGGTGGTGTCCTTCCTGCGCACGGCGACGGGGCTGGAGTGCGAGCGCATCCTCACGCCCGCGCATTTCGTCCGCCTGCGGGGGCGGTACGGCTTCCCTTGAGCCCTCCGGCGGATCATGGGCGGACGCAGCCTCACGTCACGGGCCCGTGCGACGCGGGTGGCATCGGCCGACGGGAGGGTGCCCGGGCGGGCGGCCCGGGCACCCCGGAGGGTCATGCGGCGGCCGGTATCCGTTCCCGGACCAGGCAGTAGAGCACCACCGAGACGGCCATCACACCGGCCGCGGTGAAGACGCCGGGCGCCCAGCTGCCGGTGGCGTCCCGCAGCACACCGCTGACCACCGGGCTCGCCACCGCTCCGATCTCGGCGACGAGGTTGAACAGGCCGAACAGGGAACCGCGGTGCTCCTCGGCGGCCAGGTCGCCCAGCATGCTGTGCACGATGGGCTGCAATGCGTTGAAGAAGAGGCCCGAGCAGAACAGGCACAGGCCGAGCAGGAGCAGGGACGGCTCGCCCGCCAGCAGACTCGCGCCGAACGCGCCGGCCAGCAGGGTGTGGGCCGCGGCGCAGGTCACCGCGAGCGGCTTGCGGCCCTTGCCGGCGCGTACACGGCGGTCGGCGATCCAGCCCCCCACGGGGAAGCCGATGATGCCGGCGCCCGCGTTGAACGCGGCGGTGAGGGCGGCGGAGGTCAGGCTGCTGTGGGCGGCCTCGGCGACGATCTGCACCGACCAGAACGAGAAGAACCACAGGTTCCACATGACCGCTATGAAGCCGATGTAGACCAGCCACACATTGCGGTTGAGCAGGGTTGCCGCATGTCCGGCCCGTACGATGCCGCGGACCACGATCGTGATCATCGCCGCGAAGAGCACGCCCGAGCCGATCGCGGTGAGCCACTCGGACCAGCCGAAGGCGTCGGCGGCCAGGAAGAGGGCGATGATCGCCGCGGCGGCCGGGATCGAGTAGGCGATCAGCCGCCGCACGGGCGGCCCGAGCCGGAGCGGGCTGTCGCCGCGGGCCCGGAAGAAGGCCCAGGTCGCGGCCGCCACGAGCAGGGAGCAGATGCCGAACACGTACAGCGGCATGCTCCACGCCCGGCCGCCCATGCCCCAGGAACCGGCGCCCCAGTCGATGAGATGCGGTGTGGCCAGGATGCCCACGGTCAGGCCGATCGACAGACCGGACAGGACCACGCCGAGCCCCAGGGTGCGACGTGCGGGCGGGGTGTGAGTGATGATCAGCACCCGGTCGTTGGAGTAGAAGACGCCCTCGCCCAGACCGGTGAGCACCCGGGCCACCACGAACCCGATCAGTCCGCCGGCCAGCCCGGACGCCAGGGTCATCAGCCCGGCCCAGAGCAGTGAGACGATCAGCATCTCGCGGTGCCCGTAGCGGTCGCCGAGCCGCCCGCCCGCGTACTGGGTGAGCATGTAGCCGGTGAAGAACATCGACCCGATCAGGCCGCCCAGGGCCGCCGGATGCGAGGTGTCGCCGATGAACCCGGCCTTGTTCTCGATCATCCAGGCGATCACCGGGCCGGTCACCGTGCGGTCGGCGTAACTGACCAGCCAGCCGAAGAGCAGGAAGCCCCACAGATGGGTGTGGTGGCCGGAGAACAGCGACCGGCGGGCGGTGTCGGCCGACGGGCGGGCCGGCGCGGCGGTGCCGGTGCCGTCGGGCAGGGTGCGATCCGTCATTGCGTCCCCCTTGACGCGGAAGAGCCGACCGTGGAGCGAGGTCGGAAAGCGCTTGCTACAAGCTGTCGCCCGTCAAGATTGCAGCAGTGACCCCGCAGGTCAACGGTTGACTTCACGGGCGTGCGGAGATACGGGACGCGGCCGGGCAGCGTGGGGGAGGCCCGGTTGTCCGTGCTTCCTGGCCGAAATCGGTGGCGTCCCCGTGGTCGCACCGCATAGCTTGTGTGCTCATGCCCGGTGATCCGAAGACGCCGCCGAATCGACCCGGCCTCGGTCGGCTGTTCGGCGAGGTGCCGGAGCTCTACGACCGGGTCCGGCCGGGTTACCCCGACGAACGGTTCGTGGACCTCGCCGGCGTCACCGGCCTGGACCGGACGTCGTCGGTGCTGGAGGTCGGCTGCGGTACGGGCCAGGCGACGCGGTCACTGGCCGCGCTCGGGTGCCCGGTGACCTGCGTCGAGCCGAGCGCGGCGTTGGCGGCACTGGCCCGCCGGAGAACCGCCGGCCTCCGCGACGTCCGGCTCGAGACGTCGACGTTCGAGGAGTGGGACGACCGAGGCAGACGCTTCGACGTGCTCGTGGCCGCGTCTTCATGGCATTGGGTCGATCCGTCGATCGGCTGGCCGCGAGCCCATGACGTGCTGCGTGCCGGAGGCTGGATGGCGCTGCTCGGCAATGTCGTCGTCCGTCGGCCGGGAGAGCCGGAGGTGTACGCCGAGACCGCAGACCTCCATGAACACTTCAGCCCGGGGAACCAGGGCTGGGGGCATCCCCCGCTGGAGGACGACGTGCGCGCCACCGACGCGGGGTGGGGACCGGCCGAGGGCCCCGGCGGCCTGTTCGGGCCGGTGAACGTGCGCTGGTACCCGGCCGTCCAGTGGCTCGACGCGGACGGCTTCACCGACCTCCTGCGCACGACATCCCTGTACCGGGCGCTCGACCGGGACGTCCGCGAGCCCCTGCTCGAGGCCGTCGCCGAGCGCATCCGCACGCGCTTGGGCGACCGGGTACCGCGCCGCTACCTGAGCGTCCTGCGCGTCGGCCGGCGCGCCGGGTGAGCACGGGCCGCACCGCGCTCGGCAGGCCGGCCGCGTGACCCGGCCCTGCTACGGCGTGACGGCGGTGGTCCGGCGCTCCTGCGCCTGGGCGTAGGCCATCAGGCCGAGCAGGAGGGCGAGCAGGACGGCGGACGATCCAATGGTGCCGAGGTCCAGGCCGCCCTGGGCGGCCGGCTTGGTGAGGAAGTCGCCGGTGGTGGCGCCCAGCGGACGGGTGAGGACGAAGGCGATCCAGAACAGCAGCACGTTCGGGACAGCCGGCACTTTCCTGAGCACCGCGAGGACGGCGAGCATCCCGGTCACGAGCAGGGCGCCACCCGCGTAGCCGAGGCCGGAGCTGTCGGACAGGTAGTCGCCCATGGAGGTGCCGAGAGTGTTGGACACGAGGATCGCCGACCAGAACAGGGCCTCGCCCTGGAAGGTGATGATGTCGCGGATCTGGAACGTCATCCCGCTCAGCCTCCAGGCGAGGAAGACGGCCAGGAGGATCGAGAGCAGGATCGCCGCTCCCGCCGGATAACCCAGGCCGAGGCCCTGCGGGCCCCAGCCGAGTGACGTGGCCCCGTCCCGCAGGTACTTCACGCTGGCGTCGCGGTTCATGAAGTCGGACATCGTGGTGCCGGCCATGCTGGTCGACAGGATCACGGTCCAGTAGAAGAACGGGTTGTAGCGGCTCGAACGCAGCTGGACCACCAACGTCACCACGAAGATCAGGAACAGGGCGATGGTGGTGAGGAAGTAGCCCAGCTTCAGGGTCTGTGCGAAGAGGTCGCCCGCCGTCTCGCCCAGGGTGGTCGCGGCGATCTTCATGATCCAGAACGACACGGTGACCTCGGGCAGCTTCTTCATCACCGACTTGGCCGTTCTCGACGTGGCCGCCGCGTCGAGGCCGGTGAGAACCTCATGTTTCTCCACTTCACCAACTCCTGTCCGGTCGTGACGGCAGACAGGGCACCCGCTCGAGGAAGCGGATGCCCTGAGATGAACCGGCCGTCAGGTGCGGCCGGGACCGCCGACCCCGGCAGGGCGGGTCTGCGCGGCTCCTGAACCCCACTGTCCCCGCGACTCGGGCCGCACCTCGCGTTGCTTGCTCCGGGCCGGTGACGTCCTTACGGGTGATGGACACGGAGACGGCCGGGGCGCCGGCCGACCGTCCTTGGCCCAGTCCTCGGACGGAACGGCCACGAAGCGGCGACCGCACGGCCCTGCGCGGCCCCGTGCGTCACTCTTCGTCACGCGCGGTCGATGTCCGGTCGTATCTCCACCGTGAAGACGGCATCCGCGTCGGGCCCCTCCTCGCCGCGCCAGACGAGGATGCGCACGTGCTGGACGTCGGGGGCGGCGTTCGTCCGCCATTCGGCCACCAGGGCCGTGGCGACGAGCGCGGCGGCGTACCTGGCGTCCTCGTCGGGATCGTCGCTGGTGATCGTGCCGCGCCAGCGTTCGGGGTCGCGGCCGTAGGGGCGCCAGCCCTCCGAACCGTGCGGTTCGTCCACCCGGTACACCCAGTCCGTCTCGGTGCCCATACACCGATCCTGCCACCGGGCCCGCGGAGGCAGGTGGCAGGAGTGGTCGACGGGGTGGAACGCCGACGGCGGCGCCCGCACCCCCTCGGGGCGGGCGCCGCCGTGTGTCGTCAGGTCCGTACGGGCTAACCGGCCACGGACGAGGCGTAGGAATACGGAGCCGGACCGGGCTGCGCTCCGGGGGTCAGGCCGAGGGCGACGAGAGCGTCGGGCAGGCCGCGTCCGACGCGGGCCGCATCCACCGTCCCCGGCGCGGCCAGGGGCCGGCAGCTGGCCGAGATGATGTCGAACAGATGCTGGACCCGACCCGGCCCGCGGGGCAGCAACTGGCCGTGGAAATCCTCGTGGTGGGCGAGGACGAGGGCCGCGAGGCCGGCGATGTGGGCGGAGGCCGTGCCGGTGCCGTCGAGGGCCGTGTACCCGCCGTGCGGCGCGCAGGAGAGGACCGCCACGCCGGGGGCGGCCGCGTCGACCCCGGGCCCGTGGCCGCCGAACGGGGCGGCGAACAGTCCCTCCGGTGTCAACTGCGGCCCGCAGTGCGTGGCTTGGGAGGTGTCCTGCGGATAGGAGCCGTGGACGCCCAGCGCGCCCACGGCGAACACGGTCGACAGTGAGCCCGGGAAGGAGGTCGGCCCGCCGGTGTCGCCGGCCGGAGCGACGCAGGCGATACCTGCCGCGGTCGCGTCGGCGAGCTTGCGTGCGACCAGCGCCGAGGAGTACGGGGCGGTCACCGCGATGTGGGCGATGTCGACCTCTCGCTCGATGCAGTGGTCCAGGGCGGCGATCAGGTCGCTGAAACGTCCGTCGGGCAGCACCCGGCAGACCTCGATCTCGGCGTCGACCGCGATGCCGATGACGCCCTTGCCGGTGTCCGCCCCGGCGATGACGCCCGCCGCGTGGGTGCCGCTGCCCACCGTGTCGTTCTCCCAGCCGTCCTCCGTCCCGCGGACGAAGTCGGCACCCGAGCGCACCCGTTCCTTGAGATCGGGGTGCTCGGCGCTGACGCCCGAGCCGATGAGCGCGATCCTGATGCCGAAGGCGCGGAACGTGGGCGGCAGCCGGTCGAGCCGCATGGCCTGCTGGCCCCAGCCGTACTGCTGCCGCTGCTCGAGCTCCGGGTACACCTCGGCCAACGGGGTGAGGGTGACCAGGTTCTCCTTGGTCGCCGAAAGGTCGGGGCGCGGGATCCAGCGGTCCGCGTACCCGCTGACGGGACGCACGTACAGCGCCTGGACGGACCGCTCGGTCTCCGTCGCCAGTGACACGGTGACGGTGCCGTCGGCCCCGGTGACGCCCTGGCTCGGCCAGGTCGCCCCGATCAGGAACACCCCCGCACCGGCCAGCGGTTCGCCGTCCGGGCCGCTGACGCGCAGCGAGATGTCGACGGGGCGGTCCAGCGGCATGACCAGTCCCGGGTCGCGCAGCGGCAGCATGCCCGGGATCTGTGCGGTGGCCGGGACCGTCGAGGACGGCGGCGGAGTGGGGGACACGGGCAGGGTCGCGGTCAGAGGCAGATCGGGCTCGATGTGCACCGGCAGCGACTGCATCGACGGCACCTGGGCCTCGGTCACCTCGATGACCGCGATGTCCGGGCAGGAGGGGTGCACTCCCGCCGACCGTAGCTTCTCGGGCGCATTGAGTCTGCGCACCACCGTGACCTCGGGCATCCGCTCGAGCGCCTCGCACACCGCGTCCATGCCGAGTTCGGGTACCCCGGGTGGGAGCAGATGCTGCGGCAGCGGTGTCACCATGAACCGCTCCCGGCGCGGGCGCACCGCGGTCGGTGCCGGCGCGCCCTTCTCACGTGGCCCCGCTTCTTTGCCGTCGGGTCCCGGCCCACCGGCCCCCGCGCCCCCGGACCCGCTCTCGCGGTTGTTCCCGGGCCTTTCCTTGACCATTGCGTCCACCTTCACCACGGCTGTGTCGTCCTTGTGCTCCTGATCCGGTGCGGGGCGGCTCGCGCTTCCACGGTGATGCGCTGTGCCCGGGAAGGTGATGCGGTGTGCCCGGGAACCGGTCCTGGGCACACCGCATCGCGCGCCGCCGGGTGTCAGCCGATGCCGAAGGGCTGGCCGCCCATCGGGCCCATGCCGTAGCCGGGCTGCTGGTACGGCTGGCCGAACGACTGCGAGCCGTAGCCGCCACCCCACTGCTGACCGCCGTACTGGCCCTGACCCTGCTGGCTGTGCTGGAGGAGGGTCACGATCGCCGTCGGCAGCGCCTGCTGCACCGACTGCTCCACCGCGTGGCGGATGCCGGCGTGCAGCGTGTGATGCAGCGCGACGGCGAGGTACGGGTGCGCCTGGTGGGCCATGCCCTGCTGCTGCAGCTGCTGCTGGACCTGCTGGATCTGCTGCAGCGTCTGCTGCATGCGGTGTGCCACCTGCTGGCTCGCCTGCTGGCAGGCCTGCTGGATCGACTGCTGGACCACCTGCTGGATCTGCTGCTGCGGACCGCCGATCTGCGGGCCGTACTGCTGCAGGGGCTGGCTACCGGTCATGACCGACATGAATGCTCCGTTCAATGCCTGGGATGGCCGACATAAGACCTATGTCGGCTTTGTCGGAGAACTCCGACGCCCTGAAGCTAAGTTGGCCGCGCTCGCCCCGCAATCGGATGGCCGCCTCCGCGGGCGACGGACGAGCCTGCGACCTGCCAGGAGACGGGGTCCGCCCGCCCGGGACACGCCGCCGGTCGGGTGAATCCGGCCCGGCGGCTGCGGCGTGGTGCAAGGGCTGCGCCGCATCGCGTCCGGCGCCGCCCTTTCCGGGACGGCGGGGGTGCCATCGTGGTGAATGAGGAGAGCGGAGCCGCTCGGCGGCGATGCGAGGTGACGGACGCCGCGCCCCGGTGCGGTCCGCGCAGGCGGTGGTGGCCGCACCGGGGCCGGGACGCGGAGCGGGTGGGTGCGGGGGTGCGCGGCCGCCGGGGCGCTGGGCCGAAGCACGGCCCACCCGACCGGCGGTCCGCCGTTCGAGGCCGCCGAGTCGACGCCCTCGCCCGGCCCCCTGCTACGACGCCGTTCCGCCGACGGCCGGAAGCCTGCGGCCGGGCGCCGGTTGGTCCCGCCGGAGCCCGGCGACCGATCCGGCGCGCGACGCACGGCGGCCGTCGACCTGCTTCGACGGCCCGGAGCGTGCTGTGCTGCTCCGTGCCGTCGGCGGCACACTGGAGAGAAGGCGCGGCCGGCACGGCAGTCTCTGCGCCGAGGGCCGGCGCCTGCGAGCAGCCTCCGGACCGGCCGGTGGCGCACCAGTACGGCGGGAGCGGAGATGGCTGAGGCTTCCCGAGCGGCCGCGCGGGACGGATCGGCGAGCGTGGCCTGCCAGACGGACGAGGCCGGGTTGCACCGCCTGCTCGCCGGTCTCACCGCGGTCCGCGACGGCGACTTCCGCACCCGGATCCCCGAGGACGGCGACGGGCTGCTCGGCGAGATCGCCACCGTCTTCAACGGCATGCTGGAGCAGCTGTCACGGTTCACCTCCGAGGTGACCCGGGTGGCTCGCGAGGTCGGCAGCGAGGGCCGCCTCGGCGGTCAGGCCCAGGTGCCCGACGTGCCGGGTTCGTGGATGGACCTCACCGAGTCCGTGAACGCCATGGCGGGCAACCTCACCACCCAGGTGCGCAACATCGCCCAGGTGGCGACCGCCGTGGCACAGGGCGACCTCTCGCAGAAGATCACCGTGGACGCCCGCGGGGAGATCCTCGAGCTCAAGGAGACCATCAACACGATGGTCGACCGGCTGTCGGTGGTCGCCGACGAGGTCACCCGGGTGGCCCGCGAAGTGGGCACCGAGGGCAACCTCGGCGGCCAGGCCACCGTCCGCGGAGTCTCCGGCACCTGGAAGGACCTCACCGACAGCGTCAACGTCATGGCGTACAACCTCACCGACCAGGTGCGTTCCATCGCGCAGGTGGCGACCGCCGTCGCCCGGGGCGACCTCTCCCAGAAGATCGGCGTCGAGGCGCAGGGGGAGGTCGCGGCTCTCGCCGGAGTGATCAACACCATGGTCGACACCCTGTCCGCGTTCGCCGGCGAAGTGACCAGGGTGGCCTGCGAGGTGGGCACCGAGGGCATCCTCGGCGGACAGGCCCGGGTGCCTCATGTGGCCGGCACCTGGAAGGACCTCACCGACAGCGTCAACTCCATGGCGAACAACCTGACCGGGCAGGTCCGCAACATCGCCCAGGTCACCACCGCCGTCGCCGAGGGCGACCTCACCCGCAGGATCGACGTGGACGCCCGCGGCGAGATCCTGGAACTCAAGACCACCATCAACACCATGGTCGACCAGCTGTCCTCGTTCGCCGCGGAGGTGACGCGGGTGGCCCGTGAGGTCGGCAGCGAGGGCCGCCTCGGTGGGCAGGCCGAGGTGGAGGGCGTCTCCGGCACCTGGAAGCGGCTCACCGAGAACGTCAACGAGCTGGCCGGCAACCTCACCCGGCAGGTCCGCGCCATCGCCGAGGTCACCAGTGCCGTCGCCGAGGGCGACCTCACCCGCTCCATCACCGTGGACGCCTCCGGTGAGGTCGCCGAACTGAAGGACAACATCAACGCCATGGTGAAGTCCCTGCGGCAGACCACCCGGGCCAACCAGGAGCAGGACTGGCTCAAGACCAACCTGGCCCGGATCTCCCGGCAGGTACAGGGCCGCCGCGAACTCGACGACGTCGCCAGGCTCGTCATGGACGAGCTGGTGCCGTTGGTCTCCGCGCAGTACGGAGCGTTCTTCCTCTCCGAGGGCACCCACGACGGGGTGCGGCTGTGCCTCATCGACTCCTACGGACGCCCCGAGAACTCCACTCGCCCCACGCGGTTCCGGCTCGGCGAGTCACTGGTCGGCCAGGCCGCCCGCAGCCGGCGCGCCATCGCGGTGGACGACGTCCCGGCCGACTACGTCATCGTCTCCTCCGGCCTCGGCAGCGCGGCCCCCGCCAGCCTCATCGTGCTGCCCGTCACCGCGGAGGAGCAGGTGCTCGGCGTCATCGAGCTGGCCTCCACCGGCCGGTTCACCTCCTTGCACCGGGACTTCCTCGACCAGCTGATGGAGATCATCGGGGTCCACGTCAACACCATCATCGCCAACGCCCGCACCGATGAGCTCCTGGGCGAGTCCCGGCGCCTGGCCGGCGAGCTCCAGGCGCGATCGGAGGAGCTCCAGGCCCGCCAGGAGGAACTGCAGCGCTCCAACGCCGAGCTGGAGGACAAGGCCGCGCTGCTGGCCAGCCAGAACCGGGACATCGAGACGAAGAACCTGGAGATCGAGCAGGCACGGCAGGAACTCGAGGACCGGGCACGCGAGCTCGCCCGCGCCTCCAAGTACAAGTCGGAGTTCCTGGCCAACATGAGCCACGAACTGCGCACCCCGCTCAACAGCCTGCTCATCCTCGCCCAGTTGCTCGCCCAGAACCCCCGCCACAACCTCACCCCGAAGCAGGTGGAGTACGCGGAGGTCATCCACTCCGCCGGATCCGACCTGCTCCAGCTGATCAACGACATCCTCGACCTGTCCAAGGTGGAGGCCGGGAAGATGGACATCAGCCCCGAGCGCTTCCGCCTGCCCCGGCTGCTGGACTACCTGGAGACGACCTTCCGCCCCCTGGCCGCCCAGAAGGGGCTGGAGTTCCACGTCGTCACGGCCGGTGGCGTCGCCGACGACCTGGTCACCGACGAGTCCCGGCTGCGCCAGGTGCTGCGCAATCTGCTCTCCAACGCGGTGAAGTTCACCGAGGCGGGCCGGGTCGAACTGCGGATCGAACCAGCCGACAGCGCCGACGCCGATCTGCCCGACTCCGTCCGCCACAGCGGCCCGGCCCTGGCCTTCCGGGTCAGCGACACCGGCATCGGCATCCCGGACCAGCACCTGGAGAGCATCTTCGGCGCCTTCCAGCAGGCCGACGGCACCAGCAGCCGGAAGTACGGAGGAACCGGACTGGGCCTGTACATCTGCCGTGAGATCGCCTACCTGCTGGGCGGCTCCATCCACGCCCACAGCGTCCAGGGCGAGGGCAGCTGCTTCACCCTGTACCTGCCGACCGTGCACCCCGCGGTACAGGGCGCCCTCCACCTCACCGCCGGACCCCCCGCCGAGGGCACGTCGGCCCCCGCGCCGGACGCCGGTCCGGAGCCCGCCGCCGAGGAGGCCGATCCGCTGGCCGGCCGCACCGTACTGGTCATCGACGACGACGCCCGGAACGTCTTCGCCGTCACGGGCATCCTGGAGCTGCACGGCATGCGGGTCCTGCACGCGGAGAACGGCCGCGAGGGTGTGGACACCGCGGCCGACGCGGACGTCGACCTGATCCTGATGGACGTGATGATGCCGGAGATGGACGGCTACGCCGCCACCGCGGCGATCCGGGCCCTGCCCGGACCCCGCCGGGTGCCGATCATCGCCGTCACCGCCAAGGCCATGTCCGGCGACCGGGAGAAGTGCCTGGCCGCCGGGGCCGACGACTACGTGCCCAAGCCCGTCGACGCCCAGCAGCTGCTCCACTGCATGCGGCGCCGGCTGGACCTGTGATGTGCTGGTGAGGGGTACGCGGCGAGCGGTCGCCCGGTGCGTACCCGGCCGAGGAGCAGAGTCCCATGGCGGAGCAGCGGCACGAGCCCGAGCGGCAGCGGACTCCCACCGGACCCGCCGCGCCTCGCGCGGGGCGCGGTGACACAGGTGTGGCCAGGCTGGCGGCCACCGTCCAGCGGCTGAGCGCCGAGAACCGTGTCCTGCGGCAGGAGAACGAGGCCAGGGTGCTGGTGGAACTCGCCCAGGGCGTCCTGGTGGAAAAGCTCACCTGTGCTCCCGCCGAAGCCGCGCGGCAGCTGCGACAACTCGCGTCCGACGCCCGGACGCCCCTGCCCGAACTGGCCGCCGACATCGTCGGCGAGGCCGCCTCGGACACCATCGCCTGCGCCGCCGCGGAGGTCCACGACGCCCGGACCGCGACCGGCACCGGCCGGACGGCGCAGGAAACCGCGAAGCCCCGGAGCCAGGGGACCGCCTTGCGGCTGCGGACGACGGAGGCCGCGGCCATCCTGGCCGGTGACGACACCCAGACCCTCGCCCGTGCCCTCCTCGACCGGGCCCTCAGGCCACTCGGCGCCACTGCCGACGCCGTCTGGTCGGCCGCCCCCGACAGCTCGCTCACGCTCGCCGGAGAGGCCGGGTTCGGCCCCGCCGAGGCCGCCCGCTGGCGCTACGTCCCGCCCGGGGTCGGCACCCTGGCCCAGCGTGCCGTCGCCGAGGACCGCACCCTGTGGACCACCGAGTCCGGCGGCGCGCCGCCCCCCACCCTGGGCGGCGGCAGCGGCGGCACCCGAACCGTCGTGCCCGCCCGGGACGGCGGTCGGCCGGTGGGCGTCCTGGAGATCCACTGGCCCGGTCCCACCGGTCCCGGCACCCACCCGGCACTGGCCCGGCAGCTGGACGCCCTGGCGCAGCTGTGCGCCCTGTCGCTCTCCGGCCGCGACGTGGAGCCGGGCAGCCCGCCCGACGGGACGGCCGGCTGCCTCGTCGCCCTGCTCGACGGCGTACTGGACTCCGCAGCCCTGCTGCGACCGCTGCGGGACCACGACGGCCGGATCACCGACTTCGTCATCGAGCACACCAACGCGCGCTTCACCGACCCCGCCGGCCGTCCCCCCGGCTCGCTGACCGGGCTGCCGCTGCTGGAGGCATACCCCCTGTTCGCCGCGGACGGCGGACTGTTCGAGCGGATCAAGCGGGTGCACGACACCGGGATCCCCCACCGTGACCAGAGCACGGTGCTCACCTTCCCCGGCAGCCCCGCGCCACCGCCCGTGGTCGCCGCCGTGGGGCTGGCCCGCTTCGGCGACGTGGTGCTGCTCAGCTGGCGGCTCCCGGACGGCGACGCCCGACGCACCGGCCTGCTCCGGCACGCCCAGCAGGTCAGCGGGATCGGCGCCTTCGAGGAGAACCTGACCACCGGTGAGATCACCTGGACCGAGCAGTTGTCCACCCTGTACGGGCTGCCTCCGGGCACCGCCCCGGTGGCTCTGCACCAGCTCCCCGGACATGCGCACCCGGACGACGCCGCCGCCGTGAGGCGCTTTCTGCGCGCCGTGCTGCACCAGCGGGAGGAGAGTGCGGTGACCTTCCGGCTGCGGCGCGCCGACGGGGTGGTCCGCCACCTGCGCGTCGTCGCCGAACCCGTCTGCGACACCTCCGGGCTCCTGGTCGCGGTACGCGGCGCCTACCAGGACATCTCCCGTCTTTCCTGGACCGAGGTCGCACTGGCCGCCACGCGGGACCGACTGGCCAGCGCCGAGGAGCAGGCCGCGGAGCGGCACCGCCTGGCCCGGCAGCTCCAGCGGGCCATCATGCCTCCGGCGGTGCAGCCGGTCTCCAGGGCGGGCCTGCGGGTCGCCGTGCGCTACCGTCCGGCGGAGGAGGACCAGCGGGTGGGCGGTGACTGGTACGACGCCGTCGTCCTGCCCGACGACCGGGTGCTGCTCACGGTCGGTGACATCGCCGGCCACGGTATCGCGGGTGCGACGGGCATGGTCGTCCTGCGCAACGCCCTGCGCGGCCTGGCCATCACCGGCGCGGGCCCGGGCCGGCTGCTCTCCTGGCTGAACACCGTCGCCTGCTGCCTCACCGAGCAGGTCACCGCGACCGTCGTCTGCGGCTTGTTCGATCCCGCCGCCCGCACCCTGTGCTGGGCCAACGCGGGACACATGCCCCCGGTCCTGGCCCGCCGGGGGCGGGCCGAAGCCCTCACACCGCCCGACGGACTGCTGCTCGGCGCCGTCGGCGAGGCCGCGTACGAGGAGACGCAGCACGAACTGCGGTCGCAGGACATCCTGCTCATGTACACCGACGGCCTGATCGAGCGCCGCGACGGGAACATCGACCAGGGGCTGCGCACGCTGCTCACCGCCGCAGGCCGCCCGGTGGACAGCCTGGAGAACTATCTGGACCATCTGCTGACCTGCGACATCGCCGACACGGACGACGACGTCTGTCTGGTGGCCGCCCAGCCGACCTGACCGCGACGATCACCGGTTCGCGCGTGCGGGCACGAGGCCGCCGTGGATCCGGACAGCGAGTCGACCGAGGAGCAGGTGCTCAGGCGGTCGCGGGCCGGCCTCGTCGGCCGGTCAGCGGGCGGGGCATGTCCGTCGCGCCGGGCATACCGGGCGGCGGCAGGCATGACGAGGCCGCCCGCGGTCAGGGTCCGACGGGCGGCCTCGTCTGTCATGGGGTCAGCGGCGCCAGTACAGGACGCAGTCCCGGTGGTTGTGGTTGCCGTACCGGTTCCAGTCCCAGCTGTGGTAGCGGCAGTTGACGCGGTGGCCGTACCGCCAGTAGTCGTTGCGGTTGTTGGTGCAGTACCTCCGCAGGTCCGCGGTGCGGTGATGGGTGTAGGCACGATGGCTGGAGGCGTGGGCGTGCGTGCCGAGGTGGACGGCGGGCGCCACCGTCTGCACCGTCGGCAGCGGGGCGGCGGCTGCCTCCATGGAGAGGGGGGCCATGACAGCGCCGGCCGCCAGGAGCGTACCTACTGCTGCCTTAGCAATGGTCTTCACCTGAACTCCTTTCGAACATCAGGGCCGGTTTTGCCCTGGTGCGGAACGTGACGCTACATCACATTTCCCCGCATTCCGGGCCCGGAAGTGAGTCACCGTCAATGCCGGGGGCCATGTGCGAGATACGGAAAACCGCAGCTCAGAGGGTGTTGTCGGCGATGTCTCACGGGAATGTGGGCGGCTCCATGAGTTCTGCATCCGACCAGGTGAATTGACGGTCGGCCGGGAGCATTTGCGCGTGGGTGCAATTGCGGGTCCGACGGTGTTAATGAATTCTCTCAAAATGCCCCGCGCTTTTTGGAGTGCCGCGGTGAGAAAGTGCGCTGTGACCTTGGGGGAGAGAGTGAGCAGTCGCGTTCGCGCCGCTCCGGTCGGTGTGGAGCGCCGTTCTCGGGGGAGGGGGCGTGCCCGGCGGGCCGCGGTGGCGTGGTGTCGGACCGGTCGCGTGTCGGCCTGTGCCGGAGGCCGGGATATGCCGTGTGCGGATGGCCCCTCGGGTCGGCCGGCGAGGGGAACGAGTGCACGCTTCTGAACGAATGTCGGAAATGCATTGTTTGCGGTGACGGTTCCTTTTCGGCTACTGTCCAGGATCTCTGGACGATCCGTCCGGAGACGCTGAACAGCGAGGTCGGCGCGGTGTCTTCCGTCCGTCACCCGGGACAGGCGCGGACGGATGGGACAGCGCACGTCTCCGTACGTCCTTTCGGCACTGTTCGTGAACGAGTGGGATCCGGTGAGCAGTTCGTATCCGGCGGCACTTCGTGTGCGTGCCGAGCAAATGGTCGGTGACGGGTATGCGGTCCAGGAGGTGGCGCGGCAACTGGGTGTCTCCGCGCAGACGGTGTACCGCTGGCGGCGCGTGCGTACCTCCGGATCGGAACTGGCGCGGGCCCGTGCCCGTATCGGTGAGTTGGAGGAGGAGCTTGATCTGCTGCGGGAGGCGATCGCCGTGATGAAGCAGGTGGTGCCCCCAAAAGGCGGTACGAGGTGATCTCCGGCGTGGTGGCACGGGGCTTTCCGGCCCGCAGGGCCGTGGCGCTGCTGGACGTGTCGGAGTCCGGGTACTACGCCTGGCGGGCACGTACTCCCTCCGCGCGGGAACTGCGCCGGGCCTGGCTGACCGAGGTGATCGCCGACATCCACCGGGAATCCGGCGGTGCGTTCGGATACCGCCGGATCGGGCAGCGACTGCTGTGCCGTTACGGCATCAACGTCAGCCACGCGACCGTGGAGACGCTGATGAAGCGAGCCGGGATCCGGGGCAGGACAGGACGGCTGCACGCACCGGACCGGCATCCGGGAGCCCGTACCCCGGGAGACCACTGGCTCGTGGACGTGGTGGCCTTCACCCCGCTCCGGGGTGCCTTGTACTCCGCGGTGGTCCTGGACGCCGCCTCGCGCGACCTGATCGGCTGGAGCACCGCGGAATCAGCGGACGCGGTACTCGTGCACCGGGCCGTCATGGCCGCGATCCCCCGCGTCGCCGGCGCGGAAAAGGGCGAGGGGAGCGACGAGGCCGACGGGCTGGACGGAGCCGGCCGGTACGCCCAACGCACCCCCGAGGCCTGTTTTTTCACCGATCGCGCCCGTGCGCTGGGTTGCGTGCCCGCGTGCGGAGCAGCGGGCAACTGGTACGACCACGCCGTCGTGAACGCATTCTGGGACAGCGCCCACCGTGAACTCGGCGACCTGTCGGACCGGTTGGACGCGCAGACCCTCGAAGACCGGCTCGGCAGGGTCTTCGACCGCTTCGCCCGGCCGGCGTGAGCCGCCGGCCGGCACAGGTTCGACCACTTCACAGGGGGATCGATTGGATACCACGTCATCACCGTCCGCCGACGGAGTCGGTCTCCACAGCGGACCGCACGCCTCCACCACCCAGGCCCACCGGGTGTGTCTCTACGGCGTGCTGGACTCGGTGCGGCGGCCGCTGGACGCCGCTGACGTGCAGGCTGTCTTCCGGCTGGCCGAACTCGACTGCGTCACCGTGCAGACGGTCATCGACTGGATCAACGCGGCGCGGATGCTTCCGCGTCCGCTGTGACGGTGGAGGTACCCGCACGCCCGAAGCTCTCGCGCGCCCCTATCGGGTCTGGCCGGCGCGCAGCAGCGACTCGACGAGGACGGCCACGTGCCGACGGTCGGTCGGGCTGAGTTTGTGGACGCTGGCGATGAGGATGGCCACTTCGGGGTCCGCGGCCTCGGTCGCGTCGTGGAGGTAGAGATTGACGCCGGCCGCTTCGGCGGCGGCCCGCTGCACCGGCGGGAGGGGGATGCCCAGGCCCTTGGCCAGGCCTTCCAGGGTGGTCTGTTGGGGCATCTGTGCCAGTCGCGCGGCGGTGGCCAGGTGGTGGACCGTTGACCGGGAGATGCCGCCGCGGCGCGCCACATCGCTGTAGGACCAGCCGTTCTGGTCCAGCTTGTGTTTGATCATTTCCTGTAGTGTGTTGGGCACGCCGGTTCTTCCTGTGCAGAAGCAGTCACCGCCTGTCATGGAGTCTAACGGCGCTGCCGCCGGGACGTTCTGCACCTTTTCCCGTCAGGGACCGTGCGCTACTCTGCCCTCCGGCTGTGCCCGGTGTGGGGGCGTGGGGGGTGTCTCGTGGCGTGCTGGGTGTTCAGTTGCCGTCCACCGGATCCCGGTCCGCGGGGGACGGGCCGGGGATGAGCGGCCCGTTGGCGTCGACGACCGACGTCAGGGGATAGGGCGGGCTGCCGGTGCCGTGGAGGGTGAGCAGGGGAGTGTCGTCCTCCTGACGCCGGCCCTGGTAGTGCCATGTCTGACCGTGACGGTCGGTGTGCGGCAGCGCGAGGTCGTAGACGCGGCCGGCCAGACAGTAGGGTTCGGCGGCCTTTCGGGTCGCTTCCTCCAGCAGGCGCGGTACGGCGTCCGCGATGAGGCGGATCTCCACGCCGTCCAGGTGGCCGGTGGCGAGCTGGGCCCCTTCGGCACGGTGGGTGGGTGCGTTCACGGGTGCGCCGATCGCGGCCAGCCAGTACTCCCAGTCGGCCAGTGACAGTGCCTGGACGTGGACGGTGACGCGTTCGTGCTCCGCGGCGATCCGGGTGACGTCGAGGCGGCCCGCGTGTTCGGCCCGCAGCCTGGCCGCCGTCCGGACGGCCGGCGACTGCGCCTGCTCCTCGTGGACCGACTGCCGCTCCCGCGCCTCGTCGTCCGTTCGCTGCACCTGTTCCGCAGGGCTCGCCGCCTGCGGCTCCCGCGTCTCGACGGCCGTTCGCTGCACCTGTTCCGCAGGGCTTGCCGCCTGCGGCTCCCGCGCCTCGTCGGTCACCCGCTGCACGTGTTCGTCAGGGCTCGCCTGCTGCCCGAGGTCGTCCTGGCCGTCGGGGTCCATGACGCTCTCGTGAGTGCTGCGCGCTTCGTCCGTGTCGCCGGCGGTGCCGTACGCGGCTGCCCGGGCGCGAGCCGGGGCGGTGGCCGTGGCGTCGTCGCGGTCGGGCATGTGCGGGCTGTTGTAGGGGGCGTACAGGAGGTGCAGTGGGTGGGAGGCGTCCAGGGTGCTGGGCGGGACCTGGCTGGTGGGGGGTGTGGTGATCGCTTCCCACAGGGCGGCGGGCGTCTGCGGTGCCGGGCGCGTCGCGGTGTCGGTGGCCTGCGCGGCACCGGTGGGGGTCCGCGGCGGGGTCTGCCGAGTGTCGTGCTCTTCCCGCGGGTGCCTGAGGGCTTCGGCGCCGCCGATCTCGACCAGGCGGCCCTGCGCGTTCAGGTCGGCGATGAAGGCGCGGGCGACTTCGCCGAGCCGGTTCATCAGTTCCTGCTCGATGTCCGTGTTCTTGCCGAAAGTGGGGTTCATGCGGCGGCTCCCGCGTAGGCCTTGCGCAGGGAGCCGAGGGCGCGCCATTGCAGTGTCTTGACGGCGGCGTCGGTGGTGCCCAGGGTGCGGGCGGTCTCGCTGACGGACATCCCGCCGAGGAACCGCAGCCGGATCACGGCCTGTTGGCGGGGTGTGATCTCGGACAGGGCGTTGTGCAGGTCGTCGAGGGCGAGCGAGGACAGGACGGTGTCCTCGGGGTTGCTCACCAGCGGTGCCCAGGCGTCCGTGAGCAGGGTGATGTGGTCGACGAAGGTGAGGTGGCGTGCCGCGGCGGTCTTGAAGTGGTCGGCGACCACATTGCGCGCGATCGTGCACAGCCATGCCCGGATGGACTTGCCGGTCCAGGTGAACGTGGCGATCTTGGCCCATGCCTTCATGAAGACGTCCGCGGTGAGGTCTTCGGCCAGGGCGGGGTTGGATCTGACACGCTGGCCGATGAGCGTGGCGATCAGTCCGTAGTGCCTGCGGTACAACTCGGCGAACGCCTCGCGATCGCCTTGCTGGGCCCGGATGATGAGTGCTTCTTCCCCCGTGGTGCCGCCGTCCGGGGCCGGGTCAACCTGAGTGGTCAAGGGTGCTCCTGATCGTGGGTGTACGGGATGGTTCGGGTGGGTACCGTCGGTGCGACGCCTCCTTGCCCGCGGGCCACCGGTGACCTGACGGTGGGCCGGAGCCGGTTGACGTCGTAGCTGGTGCGCCCGCCCTGGCGGGCCGCCGGACGGGTTCGCACCGGCGCTGCGGGCCGGCCGAGCCGACCGCGCCGCGGGCGGTGCCCGTCGGGTCAGGGCGCGTGGTGCTGCTGTGGAAGGCCGCTGCGCCGGAGCGTCTTTATGTCGTCGTAGACGAGCGCGTCGAGTCGCACGCGGTAGGCGTCGCGCAGGGTCCACAGCGTCGCCAGGCTGGGCTGTTTGGTTCCGGCCGCCAGCCGGTGGAGTGTGGATCTGCTGATGCCGGTGCGCTGCGCCATGTCGGCGACACTCCGGTCACCGAGCTCCCCGGCCTTTGCCAGGAGCGTGGCCATGTGGAGGCGGAGCATGGTCAAGGGACCCCCTCAGCAACGTGCAGCCGTGTGGCTAACCCACACGCGTGCAACATATGCAAGTTGCCGGGCATAAGTGACGCAAGGGTATTTTGATTCGCACACAGATACGAGATTCGCAATGTGGCCTGCAGAAATGCCGATCTAGGTTGTGACCTGCAAAGGTGCACGCGTGCAACTGGCGTGTGCCATCATGCCTTCGCGCTACTCTCCGGGCATGCGGAGTGCGGAAGATTCCCCCCACGAGAGCCGGCCGGACCGGCAGGCCCAGGCGCGGCGGGTCGGCGCGTATCTCACCGACGCGGCGACAGCCGCCGGATATGACGTTCGCCCCCGGCAGGGCGGCCGCGCGCAACTGGCGACCGCCACCGGTCTGAGCCTGACCACGATCAGCCGGACACTGGACGGCAAAACCCTGCCGCTGCCCTCGCAATTGACGACCTGGGCAACGGTTCTCAACCTCGATCACCGCCGGATTCTGGTGGAGAGCGGCCTCATTCCAGATCTCATTCCAGAACAGCGCGGACCCCAACAACCACGACGGGAGGCCAAGGCGACCGGCTCGCGGGCGCTGTCTCCGGAGGAGGCCATGACAGCTTGGGGCATCACCGACCCCATCATCCGCAGGACCTTGAACGGCAGCATCGTTCACGCGATCGAACTCCAGGAGGAAATCGACGCCGCAGAGACCCGGGGTCCCTTGCCGGCGAGCAGGCACATCTGACGCGCGGACGCGGATGATCCCGCCTTTCGCGCAGGCACTCTTTTCGCGGATCTTCGAATGCCGTCCGGTCGTTCCCGGCGTGAAGTCACCGTCCCGACACGGGGCGTCGTCGCCCGGCTGACCTGGCACGGCGAACTGTCCCGGCCGTACGGCCCGTGTCATCGGGGCGTGCGGCCGGCGGCCGTCGGTCCTCTGCCAACTCACCGTTCCGGGTATTCGAGCATGTGCGCGCTGGCCGGGTGCACCCACTCGACTGTGGCTCTCCCGCTAAGCTCGGCGGAATCTTCTCGAAATGCGGTGACCGCAGCGCGGTTCGCGATCTCGGGGAGAGCGGAGCAGCCGGAACAGCCGGAGAATCCTCCTGCCGTGCCAGGATCCAAGCCTTGAAAAGGCCATCTGGCGAGAGGGGTAGCAGGTGCTTGTCGTCCAAGGGGCCCCCGTGACCGCTGTCGTGCGCAGCAGCACCGGCGAGGCGGTGGTTCTGCTTTCCTCGGACGCGCTCCGGCGGGTGCCGGAGGCGACGTTGGCCGACATGTTCAGGGCCGCCGCCGCCGTACTCAGTGCCGCGGAACTCCAGGCCGTCCACAAGGCCGTTCCGGAACTCGGCACCTCTCTGCCCGATTTCCATGTCCGTGTCGACGGCAGCCTGGTGGTGGCCTACCGGTTCGCCGTCGGCTGACGATCCGGACCGCGGCCGACGGAACGGCAATCATTCCCCCCTCGCTTTTGCGTTCCCCGACGCTGTCGCCGTGCCGTGCGACGGCTGGGAAATCCCGGGGAGAACCGGCGCGGGCGGACCGAGAACCCGGCTTCCATGACGCCCCGCCGAAACAGTCGTCGCTGGTGAGAGCGGGTTCCTGGACAGCCGTACGACTTTGAACGAATGTCGCAATTGGATCATTTGCGTTTTTCCTTCCCGTTCGGCTACTGTCCGGGGCCTCCGGACGAACTGTCCGGAGATTTTGGACGGCGGACGGTTCTCCCCCCATACCGCCGTTCCCGACTCCGCGGCCGGGTTTCCGCATGACCCGGCCGCGGAGGAAGGGATTTCGGTGCCGTCCGCTTCCTGACGGCGTGCTGACGGCAGACGGATCGCTGCTCACGCACTGTCAGCCGGAATCGCGCCGGCAGGTGCGAAACGAGGCCCTGAGAGCGGCTCGGCGGACGCGTTCGGTCCGCGACTCACCGGCACTCGTCCTGCTCACACACCCATTGAATGGAATGGAAGGAGATTTTCATGAACATGGACCAGCTCGAGGCGGAGACCGCGGAACTGCTGCCGGGCCGTGAGGCGCTGGGCAAGTTCTCGTTCAACTTCGCCAAGTGGTCCACCGTCACGAAGAAGGTCGCGCACGTGGACGCGCACAACGAATCGGCCGCGCTGAACCAGTGCTCGCCGTACGCCGTCGCGCAGTCCGAGGCCGTGCAGTCCATCAGCGTGCAGCAGTAACGGCCCGAGCCGGGCAGGGGCCGGGTTGCACCAAGTCCCCGGCCCCACCCGGTTCACCGGTCACCGACCCACTGATCCACGCCTGCTTCTCGCCGGCGACCCGTCCCGCAGGACATCGCACACGTGCCGGGACGTCAGATGCGCCCGGAAGGAAAACCGATGACGGCGTTGGAAGACAACAGCGACCTCACCTCGCTGCCTGCCCGTGTCCCGCCCCCGGGGTCGCGCCCGGAGCCGGCTGCCGCCACCATGACGCCGGACCCGCCCGCCGACGCCGGGCGTACAGCCGCTCCGGCAGCACCCACCACGATCGCCACCGCGTGCGCCTCCTCGCCCGCCGCGCCCTTACCTCGTCCCAGCAAGGGACTTCGGCTGCTCGGCGAATACCAAGGATCGGGAACCACCGAGCGCCGATACATCGTCCGCCGCGGCGACGGGCAGGTCATCCAGCTCTCCCGGCTGCTGTATCTGGTCGTCGAGGCGGTCGACGGGGTACGCGACGCCGAGGCGATCTCCCACCGCGTCAGCGGCCGCTACGGGGCCGAGGTCAGCACCAAGAACGTCGTCCACCTGGTGAAGCACAGACTCACCCCGCTCGGGATCACCCTCCCGTTCGACGGTGACCCCCAGGAGGTCTCCGCACCCCGGTCGGATCTGCTGCTGGCGCTGCGCGGCCACAAAGTGATCTTCCATGAGGCGCAGGTGGCCCGCATCGCCGCCGCCCTGGCGTGGCTGCACAATCCCCTGGTGGTCGCGCTGGTGCTGGCCGCTGCCGTCGCCATGGACGTGTGGCTCTTCGCCGTCCACGGGGCCATCACCCCCGTGCTTCAGGTGCTCGAACAGCCGCTGTGGATGCTCATCCTGTTCGCCCTCACCGTGGCGAGTCTGCTCTTCCACGAGTTCGGGCACGCCTCGGCCTGCCGGTACAGCGGGGCGGTGCCCGGGAAGATCGGCTGCGGCATCTTCCTGATCTGGCCGTCGATGTACACCGACGTCACCGACGTGTACCGGATCGGAAGGACCGGCCGTCTGCGCACCGGGCTGGGCGGCGTCTACTTCAACGTCGTCTTCATGCTGGCCCTCGCCGCCGGCTACCTCTTCACCGGCCAGCCGTTCTTCCTGGCCGCGATCTACCTCGCGCACTTCGAGGTCCTCGAGCAACTCTTCCCGGTGGTCCGGCTGGACGGCTACTACATCCTGGGCGACATGGCCGGGGTGCCCGACCTGTACGGCAAGGTCAAGCCGATCCTGCTGAGCATGCTGCCCGGTCGCCGCCAGGCCGCCGCGCAGGTGGCGGGCCTCAAACGGTCGGCCAGGACCATCGTGACGCTGTGGGTCCTGACCATGGTCCCGCTGCTGCTCGCCGAGGTGGCCTACGTCCTGTGGAACCTCCCGCGCATCCTGACGACCGTCCTTCGCGGTCTGTACGCCCAGTGCCTGGGAACGTATGTGGCCTTCACCGACGGGCACATCGCGACCGGACTGGTCGCGGTGATCGGCACCCTGATGCTGCTGTGTCCGCTGGCGGGGGGCGCCTACCTGGCCGGGAGGCTGACCGCCCGCGTGTGGCGCGCCGCCGTGAGGGCGAGTCGCGGACGTCCGGTGGTGCGTTTCTCCCTGGCCGGCGCGGCCGTCGCGGCCTGCGCCGTACTGGTCACCGCGTGGGTGCAGGGCCTGACCCCCCAGCCCCTGCCCGAGGCGGCGCCCGTCACCCCCGCCCTGCAACCGGGCAGACCCACCCCGCCGGACCCGCGGCCCTCCCCGGCGCATCCCGCCTCCGGCACCGTGCCCGAGAAGAACCGACGCGCGGAAGGCCATCCCGTCGCCACCGACCGGCCCACCCCGACGCCCCCCTCGCCCACCGCCTCCCGGTCCGCCCCGGCGCCCGGCACCGGCACGGCGTCCCCCGTGGCGGAACGGACGGGGCCGACCCCCACGACTGAGGACGGCACCACTCCCGCCACCCCCACGTCCGATCCGTCCCCGAGTCAGAGCGCGTCCACCTCTCCCTCCGCCTCTGCCTCCGCGACCCCGACCGACACGCCCCCGCCTTCGCAACCTCCCTTGACCTCGCCACCGCCCCCGCCCTTCACGACCGGGCCCTCATTCCCCGACCAGTCCTGAACCGCAGACACCTCACCTCTTCGCAGGAGCAGACCATGCACCACCGCAAGCCCCGCACCCCCCGCGCCAGGCAGTCGGCCGTCCGTGTCGCCATCACCGTCACGGCCGGCCTGGCCATGACGGCCGCCACCACCTCGGCACGGGCCGGCACCCCCGGCCGCACCGGGACCTCCCACCGCGTGGCCATCGCCGTCGACGGCGCGTACAGCCACGCAAACCGCGCTCGCGTGAACCAGTTCGACGAGTCCTTCTCGATCCACACCTACGGCCCATCCGTCGCGGTGACGGCCAACAACCGGGCCACCGCCGTCTCGGCCGGATGCTCCCTCGCGCGGCCGTGCCGTTCCGTCGCGCTCTCCTACCAGATCGTCACCACGGCCGGCCGGAACGCTCGCCTGATCAACGCCACCAACCTCAGCAGGTCGGTCAACGAGCACTGCCCGGCATGCCAGACCTTCTCCGCCGCCTATCAGTTCGTCGTGACCACTCCCCGCCAGTTCAGCCTCAGCCGGCAGTCGCGCGGCGAACTCGCCGACATCGAGGACAAGGTGGAGGCGCTCAAGACATCCCGTCTGCCGATCGTGGAGGTCGCACGGCAGGCCGAGGAACTCGCGGCCCGCATCAAGGCCGTCCTCGACCGCGAAGCGGCCCGCGCCCCACGCACGAGCGGCACCGACGACCCCTTGGCCGACTTCGCCCCGAAGGTCACGATGCACCGCTTCGTCCGCTGAGCGCCCGGTGTGCAGCAGGTTTCCCGCCTGTCGGCGTCCGAGCGGGTCTGGGGCACGGCCTGCCGGACCGCGGTGCGTGGAGAGACCCGACCCGGGAGGAACGCGTCGGCCGCTGCCGGAGAGTGCCGCCCGAGACCGGGTCAGCGGTGGGTCGTCGTCAGGCGCCGCAGGGCGGCGTGGGCAGGCGGGCCCCAGGTGGGCTTGCCGCCGGGCCGGCCCTGAAGACCGGCATGTCCGATGAGGATGCCACTGAGGGCCCGCAGCACCGCCCAGCCACGGGCGCGGCGCCGGGTCGCGGCGTCCGCGGCGGGCCGGTAGGCGGCGTGGAAGCGGTCGGCGGCGCCGTCCGGCAGCAGTATCCACGGGGCAGCGAGATCGCAAGCGGGGTCGCCCGCGCAGAGGTCGCCGAAGTCGATCACGCCGCAGAGAGTGCCGTCCTCGGTCAGGACGTTGGCCGGGTGCAGGTCGCCGTGGAGCCACAGCGCCGGGCCCGCCCACTCGGGGGCGGCGACGGCGTCGTCCCACACCGCGCGGACGGCGCCCGGGTCGGCGACCAACCTCAGTTCGGTGGCCGAGGCCAACTGCTCGGCGAACTGCTCGGCGAGGTAAGCCAGTGACCCGCCGCGGCCGTAGCCACCCGCGGGCGCCGAAGCGGGAGCGGGCCGGTGAAGGGCCGTCAAGAAGGCGGCCAGGGCCTCGGCCGCAGGCGCGGCGAGCGTGGCGGGGGCGCGGTCGGCGGGCGCGCCCGCCACCCAGGTGGTGACGATCCAGGGCCGCGGAAACCGCTCGGACGGCTCGCCGAGGCGCTGCGGTACAGGGACCGGCAGGGGAAGGTACGGGGCCAGTGAAGGCACCCAGGTGTGCTCCTTGCGCAGCAGTCGGTCCGCGGACCGCGTCGCCCAGGGCAGCCGGACGGCGAGGTCGTCGCCGAGCCGCCAGACCTGGTTGTCCCAGCCCCGCGCACCGAGCCGGAGACGGCGGCCGGCCAGGTCGGGGTGCTGGTCGTGGAGCAGATCCCTGATCAGCTCCGCGGTGATCTCGGTCCCGGTGCGCATCATGCCGACACGCTAGTGCTGTGAGCCGAGCCTCAGACCGGCGGCCGGGTGAGTTTGGCGGCCACGGCATCGAGGACCCAGTCCAGGCCGGTCTCGAAGGTTGCCTCGGCGTCCATGTCCGTGCCGTCGTACACGGCCTTGGCCAGCGCCGGGAAACGGCCGGTGGCCAGCATTTTTGTCAGATGCGGGCCGGAGGCGCGCTGCCAGTCCTGCTTCGACAGGCCTGTGGCGCGCTCGGCCCGCAGGTTCGCGATCTCGCGCCTGATCGCGCCGATGACGTATGCGCCGACGGTCTCCACCGCACGCATGGCGGTGTCGATGTCGGCGACGCCTTCCAGGGCGGCCAGCCTGGCCTCGCCCACGGCGAGGGCGTTGGGGCCCAGAGCCGGGCGACCGCCGAGCAGGTCGGCCAGCCATTCGTGCCGGAGCGCGGCGTCTCTGGTGCGGTGGGCGATGGTGCGCAGGGCCTCACGCCAGTCAGCGGGCCGCTCCTGGGGGAGGATCTCGGCGTAGACCTCGTCCACCATGAGGTCGAACAGGTCCTGCTTGGTGGAGATGTATCCGTACAGCCGCATCGGGCCCGCGTTCAGCCGGGCGGCGATCTTGCGCAACGACACCTCGTCCAGCCCGCCCTCGTCGGCCAGTGCGACGGCGGCGGCGACGATCCGCTCCTGATCGAGCGGCACGGGGCGAGTCGGCGGCTCCGGTCGGTCCCACACAGTCATGGTGACATCGTACTGTTGCGATGCAGTGTCTCGAACCAATACAGTGTATCGACATGAGCCATCGTATCGCCGTGGTCGGCGGCGGCCCAGGGGGCCTTGCCTTCGCCCGAGTCCTGCACCGGCACGGCCACCCCGTCACCGTGTTCGAGCGCGACCCCGCCCGTGACGCCCGCCCCCCGGGCGGCACGCTGGACTTGCACGAGGGGCTGGGCCAGCTCGCGCTGCACAAGGCGGGGCTGCTGGCAAAGTTCCGAGCGCTGTCCCGCCCCGAGGGGCAGGCCATGCGCATCCTGGACACGGACGGCACCGTCCTGCGCGACTGGCGACCGCGTCCGGGCGACCGGGCGCACCCCGAGATCGACCGTGGACAGCTCCGGGACCTGCTGCTCAGCCCGCTCGACATCCAGTGGGACCGGGGCGTGACGCAGGTGGTGCCGGGTACCGAGGACGGCGTACTGGTCCGTTTCGCGGACGGACGACAGGAGACGTTCGACCTCGTGGTCGGCGCGGACGGCGCCTGGTCCCGGACACGCCCGGCAGTATCGTCGGTGACGCCGCACTACACCGGCGTCTCCTACGTCGAATCCTCCCTCGACGACGTCGACACCCGTCACCCCGACCTCGCCCGGCTGATCGGCGACGGGTCCGTGGCGGTGTACGGGGTGAACCGGGCTCTCGTCGCCCAGCGCAACAGCGGCGGTCACGTCAAGGTGTACGCCCAGTTCCGCGCGCCGCTGGACTGGCACGCGAACCTGGACCTGGCCGACGTCGAAGCCGTGCGGTCGAGCCTGCTTGCGCTGTTCGACGGCTGGACCGCCCCCGTCCTGGACCTCCTCCGCCACGCGACCGCTTTCGTCCACCGCCCCCTCTACGTCCTGCCCGTGTCGCACACCTGGTCCCACGTCCCCGGGGTGACGCTCCTGGGCGACGCCGCCCATCTGATGCCCCCGTTGGGGGCGGGCGCCAACCTCGCGATGCTGGAAGGCGCCGAACTCGCCGAGTCCATCGCCACCGGCCCTGGGCCTCTGGACGGGACGGTTCGCGCCTTCGAGGAGACGATGTGGGCACGAGCCGGCAGGTGGGCGAGGATCACGACGGCCGGTCTGGAACGCCTCGTGAGCGCGGACCCCGCGACAGCCCTCGCCCTCTTCGACGAGGTCCAGCCGTCCTGACCGGTCGGGCGTCGCTCACGCGCGAGACGGGTGACGCGAACGTCGTCAGTCGCCGGAGCCCGGGCCGTACAGCGCGGCGATGTCCTTGGAGGTGGCCCACCGGCTGTAGGTGGGCGACTGGGGCCAGCCCTCGGGCACGTCCTGCCATTCCTCCTGCCGCCCGTAGGGCAGGAGGTCGATCAGCGCGAAGGCGTGGCTGAGCTGCTCGGTGCCCCGGCCGTCGGTGTGCCAGGTGCGGTGGACGGCGTCGCCGTCGCGCAGGAACACGTTGACCGCGAAACCTCCGTCGGGCGGTGCCCCGACGTCGGCTCCGAAGGAGCTGTGCGCGGTCGAGTACCACGTCATCCGGTTGCCGACCCGGTGCTTGTAGGCGAGCGCCTCCTCGATCGGGCCCTGCGTGACGACGACGAAGCGCGCGTCGTAGTTGTCCAGGAACTCCAGCCGGGTGAACTGCGAGGTGAACCACGTGCAGCCCGGGCACTGCCACTCCTGGCCGGCGAACCACATGTGGTTGTAGACGATCAGTTGCCTCTTGCCTTCGAAGACGTCCACCAGCCGGACGGGGCCGTCCTCGCCCTCGAGGGTGTAGTCGGGCATCTCGACCATCGGCAGGCGACGCCGCTCGGCGGCGATGGCGTCGAGCTCCCGCGTCGCGGCCTTCTCGCGGACGCGCAGCGCCTGAAGCCGACGCTCCCACGTCGCGGCGTCGACGACGGGGGGCAGGGCGTGACTGGTCATGGTGTGCCTCACAGGGTTCGTGCGGTTCGGGCTTGTACAGAGACAGACCCCACCGGGCACCAGAACTCATCGGTGTCCGGCCGCCGACCCGCCGACCGAGCCCCTCCCTACTCGTTGCCGGGGCGCAGCTCCCGGATGCGGACGAGGTTGCCCGCCGGATCACGGAACGCGCAGTCGCGCACGCCGTACGGCTGGAGCATCGGCTCCTGCACCACCTCGGCGTCGGCGGCCTGCGCCTTCTCGAAGGTGGCGTCGAGGTCCTGGGTGGCGAGCAGGATCCACCCGTAGGTCCCCTTGGCCATCATCTCCAGGATGGTGTTGCGCTCCGCCTCGGTGATCCCGGGGTCGGCGGCCGCGGGCGCCAGAAGGATGGACGTCTCCGGCTGCGAGGCGGGGCCGACCGTGATCCAGCGCGACTTTCCGTGCCCGACGTCGCTGCGGACCTCGAAGCCGAGGACGTCCCGGTAGAAGACCAGGGCGGCGTCCGGATCGTCGTGCGGCAGTGAACTCGTGTGAATCGTCAGGTCCATGGGCGTCACGGTAGCCGCAAACCCTGGTGGGACTTGTCGATTCCCCATCCCTTCGACCGAAAGACGAGGCGGCCGCACGCTCCGCGACGCTCCCTCGCCCGACCGGCTCGGCCGGCTCGCGTTCCCTTCTATCTCCAATCCGCGTTGTTCCTAGAATGGCCGGGTGGAAGACATCGACGCGATCGCGGCGTTGCAGGATCCGGTGCGGCGCCGCCTGTACGAGTACGTGGCGGCACAGGGCCGTGAGGTCGGCCGCAACGAGGCCGCCGAGGCGGCCGGGGTGACGCGCACGCTCGCCGCGCACCATCTGGACAAGCTGACCGAGGCCGGGCTGCTGGAGAGCGGCAGCCGTCGCCTCACGGGGCGCTCCGGGCCGGGGGCGGGTCGCCCCGCCAAGGTGTACACGCGGGCGCGGGCCGAGCGGGCGGTCTCGCTGCCTGCCCGCGACTACCGCACCGCCGCCGAACTGCTCGCCGAGGCAGCCGAGGAGGCCGGGCTGGACGCCGGGCTCCGCGCGGCCGCACGCCGACGGGGCGAGGGCCTGCGTGGCTCGGCGGCGCCCTGCGGCAGCCTCGAAGGGGCCATGGAGATGCTGGCCGCCCGCGGCTACGAACCGCACCTGGAAGAGGCCGAGGGTGCGGCGGGGACGGCCGTGCGTGCGGTCCGCATGCGCAACTGCCCCTTCCATGCCGTCGCGGAACGCTATCCGCCGCTCGTCTGCGGCATGAACCTCGCACTGCTGGAGGGGTTGTTCGGCACCGACGGTCCGCTCCGCGCCCGTATGGACGCCCGGCCGGGAGAGTGCTGCGTGGTGGTCGAGGACTCTAAAAACAAAATTGATTGACATAGAAAATCGCGGCTGCTGTGATGACGCCATGACCGCATCCACGCCTGCCGTCCACCTCGCCGAGCTCAACGTCGCCACGCTCCGCCATCCCCTCGACGACCCGCGCATGGCACCGTTCGTCGAGATGCTCGATCCGGTCAACGCCGCCGCCGACGAAGCGCCCGGCTTCGTATGGCGCCTCGTGGCGGACGGGGCGGCCGACGCCACCGGCCTGCGCCCGGCCGGGCAGGACGTCATCGTCAACCTGTCGGTCTGGGAGACCCAGGAGGCCCTGTGGGACTTCACGTACCGCAGCGGGCACTTGGAGGTGATGCGGCGGCGCCGCGAGTGGTTCGAGCGACACGTGGAGTCGCATCTGGTGCTCTGGTGGGTCCCCGTCGGCCACCTCCCCACCGTCGGCGAAGCCCTGGCGCGGCTGGCGGACCTGCGGGCGCACGGGCCGTCCCCGCGCGCGTTCACCTTCGCCTCCTCCTACACGGCCGCCGAGGCCGCCCGGCACCTTCGTGCCGATGCCGCCGGCACGGTCTGACCGGGCCGCCCGCGGCGCCCAGCCGGAGCCGGCCGGTCATGCCCGAACTCACCGTGGCGAACCCGCCGTGCCGAACTCTTGAGGATCGCACGGGAGTTCTGCGCCCGTCCGGTCGGGCCGTGCCGAAGTCACCGAACCGGTCGCGGGACTTCCACCCTGCGGGCGCGTGCCGACCGCTACGGCCGCGGCGCGGCTCAGCCGGTCAATGTGCCATGGTGGAAGTACACCCGCCAGCCCGTCTCCGTCAGACGCCATACGGAGCTTCGCCGTGCCCGACGGCCCTGGTTGTCGGCCAAGTAGGTCAGGTGGACGATGCCTGGAGCGAGGAGGACTCCGACATCTCGCTGACCTCGACCGGAGACTCGGGGGACATTGAGCCACCGCTGGTCACCGCGAGGATGGACGCCGCGTCCCAGCGGCGTCCGGAGGCGCCGATCTCGGTGAACTCCGGATCCAGGAGTTCCAGCACACGGTCCGGGCACGCCCGCACCTCGGGGTCGAGAAGTCGCAACTCCCCTGCGATGGCCGCCTGAACGGCCTGCTCGCTCTCGTCCGCCATGCCGGAACTCTACGGCCAGTTGTGTCAGACCAGCGAACGCGAGGCGCAGCCCGCCGGTGGCCGACGTGCCGCCGTGCATGCCCGCAGCGCGGGCGGGTACGACCGTACCGGGATGTCGCGGACGCGGCCGGAGAGCGAGGAGTGTCGCAAGTGATTCGAAAGCTGCAGGCGGTAGCGCTGGACTGTGCCGATCCGGTACGCCTGGCACAGTTCTACGCGGATCTGCTCGGCGGCCGGGTGGTCGCGGACCCGGAGGATGCCGACTGGATCGAGGTGCACGGGTTCGACGGGACGCCGTTGGCCTGCCAGCGGGTGGACGGCTACCAGCCGCCCGACTGGCCCGGCCAGCAGCGCCCGCAACAGCTCCACCTGGACTTCGACGTGGACGACCTGGACGGTGAGGAGAAGCGGGCGCTCGCGCTCGGCGCGACGGTGCTGGAGCGGACGGACCAGCTCCGCCCGGAGGCCAACTGGCGGGTCTACGCGGACCCGGCCGGCCATCCGTTCTGCCTCTGCTTCCACTGAGACCGATCGCACCGAGTCCCCGAACCCGCGATCTCTGCCCACGTGACGCGTGCGCGGGGCGCCGTGCCGCGCAGATGTGACCGGCGGGGCGGTTGCCGATTCGGCTGCTGGGGTGGTGGCCCCCTCCGTCAGGGGCGGGTCCGTTCGCGCGCGGACGACGGAGCGCTGACGATGAGCAGAAGGATCCCTCGTCCAGGAGGAAGACCTGATGCTGTCCCTTCGTCGTGTCCGTCCCCGGCGCCTGCGACCTCTCGCCGTGGCCTCGACCGCGCTGACCTGCTCCCTCGCGGCCGGTGTGCTGACCGGGTGCGGTGGCGGTGACGGCGGCACGGAGGGCAATGAAACGCCGAGCGCGCCGAACACGGCGTCGTTCAGCGGGGCGCCGCCGTCGGCGCTGGCCTCCTCCGCCTCCTCCGCCGTCGCCTCCGCCCGGGCCTCGGCCTCGGCGGCGGCCTCCTCGGCGTCCGCGCGGGCTTCCGAGTTCGAGGCGTCGGTGTCGGCCGAGAGCGCCCGCAGGGAGGCGACGGCCGAGGAGCACCTCAAGGGTGTCAAGGGGCGAGGGAACGCGCTCTCCGAGGTCGCCATGTCAGGTGTGCCCAAAGCCCAGACGGGCGGCGTGCTCGCCGTCATGGTCAACATCACGAACAAGACGGACCGCAAGGCGTCGTACGCCGTGCAGATCGACTTCGAGGACAGCGACCATCGCGTCGTCGAGACCAGGTACACCGGCGCCGAGAACCTCGAACCGGGCAAGAAGCAACAACCCATCGTCTTCAGCCGGCGGCCTTCCGAGCCGAAGCTGACACCTCGTCTGGCCAAGGCCGAGCGGTACTGAGTGGTTCGCGCCGCACCGGTGGTCGAGACACGAGCCGTCGCACACCGAGCACGCCTCGGCGTCGCCGTACCCGGGCCGGCGATGGAAGGATCGCGGTGTCACGGCGTCGTATCGAGGGGGTCCAGGGTGCCGTCCGCCGAGTTGAAGCACACGTTCCAGATCGCCGCGCCGCCGGAAGAGGTCTTCACGCATCTGGCCGAACCGTCGCACTACATCGGTCTGTCGCCGCTGGTCGTCGACGTCCGCGACGTGCGCCGCGGTGACGGGGGTGTGCGCTACACGGCCGTGGAGCGCTTCCGGCTTCTGGGCGTCCTGCGGCACGACAACATGATCGACGTGACGCTGGTCCCCGTCCCGGACGGGCTCCCGCGCTCCGCCGAGATCTTCGGTGAGGTCCGCAGCCCGGGCCGGGTCCGTATGAGCTACCGCTTCGTCATCGACCGCCACGAGACGGGCAGCGCCGTCACCGACACCCTGCACCTGCGCACGCCACCGGGTCTGCTGCGCTTCGCCGCCTCCCAGGCAGGTGCGGTCCAGCACGCACGCGCCCGGGTACTGGCCGCCCGCCTGGAACGGCCGGCCTGACCGCTTCACCGGTGAACCGAAGGCGCGAGGCGGCCGGGTCGACGGCTCCTCAGGGCCGGTCCGAACGTCCGGTGCACCGGGGTGGCCGGCACCCGTCGGGTGCTCAGCGCGGCAGGCGTAGTCCGGCGACGAGGAGTGCGACCACTCGGCGCGCGTCGTAGCGGGGGTCGCTGTCGGCACCGATGCAGAGGTTCCCGATGCCGCGCATCAGGTGGTAGGCGTCGATGCCGGGGCGGATCTCGCCGGAGTCGGTGGCGGCGTCGAGGAGCCGGCTGCACACCGGCAGGAGGCGGTCGAGGAAGTAGGCGTGCAGTGTCTCGAAGCCGGCGCTGTCGTTCCGCAGTGCGGCCGCGAGGCCGTGCTTGGTGGTGAGGAAGTCGATGAAGAGGTCGACCCACCGCTCGAGGGCGGCGTGCGGGCTGGGGCTGGTCGCCAGCAAGGACGGCCCGGCCTCGGCGCAGGCGTCGACCTGGTGCCGGTATACGGCGATGACCAGGTCGGCGCGGGTGGGGAAGTGGCGGTAGATCGTGCCCATGCCTACGCCGGCCTTGGCCGCGATGTCACGTACCGGTGCCTCCACGCCCGAGGCGGCGAAGACCTCGGCGGCCGCGTCCAGCAGGGTCTGCTGGTTGCGCCGGGCGTCCTTGCGCTTGGGTCCGGACGCGCTCTTCGGGCTCTGGCCGCTGTCGTCCACGGCGACGTTCCTTCCGTGAGGCTTGCAAAGCGGAACGGCGCTCCGCATTGTGTGCGGAGCGAGGTTCCGTTTCGTTCATGATGGCAGACCGGAGGCCGGCGACCAAGCCGTCCGCCGCCGTCGTACTCCACCCGGAACCCACCCGGCGGCTCCGCGGAAGCCACGCGGTCGCCGGTCCTCGACGCCGGTGCGACTCCGACGCGGCCGCGCAGTCGGAACCGGCGACCTGCAGAGCCTCCTCGACATCCTCGCGCCGAACGTCGTCCTCCTGGGCGTCGGCGGCGGAGTCGTGCAGGCTGTGCCGGATCCCGTCGTGGGAGCGCGCCGGGTAGCCGAACCGGCCGCGGGGCTGGGCCGCTTCGGCGAGACGGCGACGCTGCGGCCGGCCCAGGTCAACGGACACCCGGCGCTGATCCTCCGGCTCCACGGCGAGATCGACACCGTCGTGTCGGTGCGCGTGGACGACGGCCTGGTCACCGGGCTCTACGCGGTGCGCAATCCCATGAAGCTGTCACGCGTCGAACGGGCGACCACCCTGTGCCGGTAGGTGGTTCCGCACCGGGTCGGGTCGGGGTCGGCGCGTCGCGGGCCGTCGTCGTCGGCCTTGAGCCTGCCGAAGGGGTTGGTGGCGCGGCTGCTGCTGCGAGGCATGCCCGGACGGCGGCGACGGCATGCACGCCCGCTTCTGCTCCCACTGACGTCAGCAGGGTGCGCAGGCGCCCGGGAGGAAGCCCCGCCGACCGGTGGACCGCGCGGGTCATGTGGGACTGGTCGGTGTAACCGAGTTCCCGCGCCAGCCCCGCCAGGTCCCGCTCGCCCTCGTCGAGACGGTCCAGGACCCGGGCGAGGCGCAACCGGTCGCGATGGGCGGAGAGCGTGATCCCGGTGACAGCCGTGAAGACCCGGCTCAGGTGGTGCGGTGACACGCCCACGGCCCGGCCCAACGCCTCCAGCCCGATCGTCGGTTCGGCGGCCAGCGCGGCGCGCGCGTCGTCGGCGAGACGCCGACGGGCGGCGGCGGTGGCGGGGCGGCCGGAGGCGGCACGGGCCGGGGCCAGCCGCGTGAAGACCGCGGCCGCCAACCGAATCGTGTACTCGCCGAGTTCGAAGGAGTCAGCGCCCCGACGGGCACGGGAGAGCAGCATCCGGTGGGTGAGGGCCAGCTCCGGCGTCACCATGACCAGGCCCTCCGGGACGGTGGGATCGCCGCCCAGCAGGTCCGCGACCCGGGGTTCGGAGAGGACGATCTCGGTGAACGTGTCGGGCCCCTGCGGATGCGCGAACTGCTGCTCGGTGCCGAGGCGTTCGACGTACACGCTGGCGGGGTCCAGCACGTGCTCGACGCCGTCGACCCGGCCGCGCAGCACCCCGTCCCGGAGCAGCACCAGGCCGAACACCGGAGCGGGCCGCAGCGGCGTCCAGTCGCGCGTCGTGCTGCCGCAGCGCACGTCGGTGAGGTGGACGTCGTCCTCGCGCAGGTACATCCGTCGGTCCCCGGCCATGCGCCCATCGTAGGGCGCGGGCCCTTGCCGAGGCCCCTGCGAACCGGACACGAACGTACAAGCCTCGGTGCGCCGGCTCCCCGCACGCTGGTGGCCACCCACCACAACCCGACGACGCAGGGGGAGACCATGACCCACCGTTCCGTTCCGCCCGACGCCCCGACGAGGGACGACTCCACGAGTCGCCGCGGCATTCTGCGCGGCGCCGCGACGGTGGGGGCCGGCGCGCTCGCCGCGTGGGCCGGCGCGGGAGGCACCTACACGGCGGCCGCGTCCCACCGCGGCACCGGCACCGCGCACATCGTCTCCCGCCGTACGGGGCCCTACGAGGTACTGGCGCTGCTGGACGCCCACGGCACCTTCCCCGGCAGGCGGCAGGACTGGTTCCCCGACGCGTCCGACGCGGACTGGGCGCGCGCGGAGCGCCTCGACCCCGCCGCCTTCGGCCCGGACGACACCTGGGAGCTCGACTTCCGCTGCTACGCCGTCCGCAGGCCCGGCGGCCGCGTCACCATCGTCGACACCGGCATCGGTCCGGTCGGCAGCCCGGCATCGAGCTGGGCCCCGGTGCCGGGCCGGCTGCCGGAGGTCCTCCGGCTCGCCGGCGTCGAGCGGGACGACGTCGACACCGTCGTCCTGACCCACCTCCACGAGGACCACTTCGGCTGGACGGTCGATGCCGCCGGCACCCCGCTGTTCCCGAACGCCCGCCACGTCGTCCAGCGGGCGGAGATCGAGTCCCTCGCCGCCGACGACGCCGCCATGACCTACGTGGTCGAGCCGCTGCGCCGAACCGGACTGCTGCATCAGATCGACGGGCGGGTCGGAGTGCAGGGCGGCCCGGGCCGCTCGTCACTGACCGCAGTGCCGACGCCCGGCCACACCGCCGGACACCAGTCCGTGCTGGTCGACGGCGGCCGGGGACGCATCATGATCACCGGCGACGTCCTCGTGCACGCCGTCCAGTTGGTCGCGCCGAGTGTCGCGTACCGGCTGGAAGGCGACCAGGCCACGGCCCGCCGCACCCGGCAGGCGCTCCTCGCCGACGCCCGCGACCGCGGCCACCTCCTGGCCACCGCCCACCTGAACCACCCGTTCCTCCGTCCCTGAAGGACGCCTTGCCCGCCCGGGGACGGGCGATGCCGGCCGGGGCCGCCGAGCTGGAGGTGCACCTCCGTGAGCGCGGGTGAGACACGGGCCGTCGGCCGAGGAACATGCGGCGGGCCGGCGGAGAACATGCCGATGGCCGGCGCCTGACGGCGCCGGCCCTCGGTTTCAGCGGCGGAAGCGCGGCGGTCTCGCCCGCCGGCCCTCAGACCGCGCGGACGTGCGTGGCCTGCGGGCCCTTGGGGCCCTGGACGACATCGAACTCCACGTGCTGGTTCTCCTCCAGGCTACGGAAGCCGTGGCCTTCGATCTCGGAGTAGTGCACGAAGACGTCCGGTCCGTCGGCCTGGGCGATGAAGCCGAAGCCCTTCTCCGCGTTGAACCACTTGACGGTTCCCTGACTCATTGCTTGCTCCTTGCAGGGGCTGCGAACGGGAACCGCACCCTGCGGTGTCCCGGGCCGGCCTGGACGCGACTTCTCCAGTTCCCTGAAGGAAGGCGGCGCCCGCGACGTCGTTCTTCGCGAGCGTGCGGTGAAACACAGACACAAAAACTACGACCACCACGGAGAACGGGCCTGGCGCCGGAATCATTCCCGCCGCTGTGGGGACGGTCGGAGGGCTGATCGAGCCTCCTGCGTGCCCTCGTGGCTCCCGGGCTACTCGCCGTCCGTCGCCCGGGAGTCGTCCGCGGCGGCACGCTTCTCCTCATCGGGCAGGTAGCTCGCCAGGCCGCGCAGGATGATCTCCAGGCCGATGTCGAACCTCTCGTCGGAGGAGTCGGTCACCATCATTCCGGCCAGGGCACGCAGGTGGGGAAAGTCCTGCGCGGGCAGCGACGCGAAGTACTCCTGCATCTCCTGCGCCATCTCCCGCCAGTCGGGGCGGGCCAGGGAGGCGTTCGCACCGCCCGGCCCGGCGGCCCGGTCCTGCCACATGCCCTCCTCCAGGACGAACCCGTCGATGTAGGTGGAGATGAGATCGCCGGCCTCCGCCGCGATCCGGTCGGGCAGCCCGGCGGTACGGAAGATGGCGAGCAACGACTCGACGTGCGGCAGCAGTTCGGCGGTGAAGGGGACGTGGGCCATGGAGATCCTCGCCATGTCCCGGTGCGACAACAGGCGCCGGCGCCCCGCACGGGCGAAGTCGCGGACCTGCTCCTGCCAGCGGTCCGGATCGGGCCGGGGCAGCTCCATGTCGTCGAAGAGCCGGGTGTACATCAGCTCCAGGAGGTCGTCCTTGGAGCTGACATGGGCGTAGAGGGCGGAGACCGTGACTCCCAGTTCGGCCGCCACCTGGCGCATCGACAGCCCGTCGAGCCCCTGCCGGTCCAGCACCGTGAAGGCGGCCTCGACGATCCGTTCACGTGACAGCGGTGTTCGCGCGACGGGAGTGCGGGTGCGAGCGGGCCGCTCGCGCTGCCACGGGGAGGGCGGGGGAGAGGCGGGGGTGCTGTCGGCCGGGTCCGTCATGACCACAGTCTAGGCATGAGGCAGAACAGTGTTCTCCTGCGCGAGCGGTGTTCGTACGAGCAGGCGACGGGCGGAACGACTCGAGAAAGACGCGATATATCTTGTCCTGGTCCCGGCGTTGCGCTATATCTTGGTTAACGCCGTTCTGTTGGTGAGCAGTGTTCTGCTACGGTGAACAGTGTTCGGTCGCTCGGGGCGCTGACCCGGCCCGCCGTTTTCCGGGGTGGATCAGCGGCCCGGACAGTCACGCCCATCCGTGCCGCCGCGCTCCCGGGTCCCCACCGGACGCGGCCGTTTACTGAGGAGTTCCGATGTCCACCACCGGCGTCGCGCCCGACGAGGCGCTCACCGATTCGCCGGCGCCCTACCGGTGGCGCTGGGCCGCCCTCTTCGTGATCCTCGCGGCCGAGGTGATGGACCTCCTCGACGCCGTCGTCACGAACATCGCCGGCCCCTCCATGCGGTCCGACCTCGGCGGCGGTGCCTCCACTCTCCAATGGCTGGCTGCCGCGTACACCCTGTCGATGGCCGTCGGACTCGTCACCGGAGGACGGCTCGGCGACATCCACGGCCGCCGCCGGATGTTCCTCGTGGGCGCGGCCGGCTTCACCCTGGGCTCACTGCTGTGCGCGGTGTCCGTGGCGCCCGAGATGCTGATCGCCTCGCGTGTCGTGCAGGGACTGTTCGGCGCGGTGATGCTGCCGCAGGGCCTGGGCATGATCAAGGAAATGTTCCCGCCGAAGGAGTCGCAGAAGGCCTTCGGCATGTTCGGCCCGGTCATGGGGCTGTCCGCCGTGTGCGGGCCGATCCTGGCAGGCTGGCTCGTGGACGCCGACTACTTCGGCACAGGCTGGCGGATGATCTTCCTGATCAATCTGCCGCTGGGTGCCGCGGCGATCCTCGGCGCCGTGCGCTACCTCCCCAGGGGCCGCTCGAGCGACAAGCCGCGCCTGGACATCCCCGGCATGCTCCTGGTCTCGCTGGCCGCGCTGCTCGTCATCTTCCCCCTGGTCCAGGGGCGTGAGTACGACTGGCCCGTGTGGACGTTGTTGATGATGGCCGCCTCGGTGGTCGTCTTCGCCGCCTTCGCCAGGTACGAGTCGCGCCGCAGCAGGACCGGCCGGGACCCGCTGGTCGTCCCCAGCCTCTTCCGCAAGCGCGGGTTCAGCGGCGGTATGACCCTCGGGCTGGTCTTCTTCTCGACCATGCAGGGCTTCATGCTGGTCTTCAACCTGTACACCCAGATCGGGCTGGGCTACTCGCCCCTCAAGGCAGGGCTGGTGATGGTCCCCTGGTCGGGAGGCATGATCGTCGGCTTCGGCATCGCCCAGGGTGTCGCCCGGTTCGGACGGGCCGTCCTCCAGGGAGGCACGCTGGTCATGGCGGGCGGCGTGTTCGGTGTCTGGCTGACCCTCGAGACGGTGGGCAGCGGCGTCGGGCCCTGGCAGCTCCTGCCGTCCCTGCTCGTCACCGGGATCGGGATGGGCCTGCTCATGGCACCGTTCTTCGACATCGTGCTCGCCAGCGTCGAACAGCACGAGACGGGTTCGGCCTCCGGCACGATGACCGCCATGCAGCAGCTCGGCGGAGCGTTCGGCGTGGCCGTTCTCGGCACAGTGTTCTTCGGCCTGCTGGGCGGAGGGATCGCCACCGCCGTCGACCACCGCTCGGACGACCTGCGCCGGCAACTGGGCCGCCCAGGTCGCGCCCGCCGCACAGGACCGCGTCGTGGCGGACCTGCGGGCGTGCGCCTCGGACCGCGCCGTCGCCAAGGACCCCGCCGCGACCCCCGCGTCCTGCGCGCGCCTGGAGAAGGACACCCGGTCCGCCGTGACCTCGCCCGAGGCCGGGGCGCGCGTACCCGCCGCGCTGGAAGCCACCTCGCAGTCGGCCTTCCGCAGCGGCTTCGGCACGGTCATGAAGACGGTGCTGTGGATCGTCGACGGCATGCTCGCCCTGACGTTCCTGCTCGCGTTCCTCCTGCCGCGCCACGCACGGCCCGAGGGATCAGCCGGGCACTGACCCGGCGGCGCCCGAATCGGTGAACGGCACGACCTCGGAAGGCCGGCGGCGCGGATCACGGCAGGCCTCGTGATCCGCGCCGCCACAGCCGCCCCCTCCCGCGCCCGCGCCCCGTGGGGAGCGAGGGAGAATAAGCGCACCTGCCGTCGAAGCGGTCATCGGCCCGGTCGCGGGGCCGTCCCTCAGCGAGGCGGTCCCGCTGCCTCGGCGACGAAGAACAGGAAGGTGGGCCTGGTCGAGAGGTCGTGGAACCCTTCGGGGAACAGCTCACGGGCGGCCGGGTCGGGCTGCGGCTCGCTGAGGGCGGAAAGGCGGAAGCCCGCGGTGGCGAAGGCCTCGGTCATCGCGTGCAACGGCTTGCGCCAGAACCGCATCGGGGCCGACCGCCCGTCCAGCGTCCAGTCGAAGGTGTAGCTGGTGGTCGCGAAGTAGTCCGGCCGAGGATCCTGGAACGTGTAGGCCACGAAGGGGTGGTCCACCGACGCGATGAGCCGGCCACCGGGCCCGAGCACCCGCCGCAACTCGGCCAGCGTCGGCCCCCAGTCCTCGAGGTAGTGCAGGACCAGCGACGCGACCACGTCGTCGAACGCGGCGTCGCCGAAGGGCAGAGGGTCGCGCAGGTCGACCGCGTGCAGGGCCGCGTCGTCACCGAGCCGCCGCCTGGCCAGCGCCAGCATGCGGGCGCTGGCGTCGACGCCGGTGACGACGGCCCCACGGTCGCGCAGCGCAGCCGACAGGGCGCCGGTGCCGCAGCCTGCGTCCAGGATCCGACGGCCGGTCACGTCCCCGGCGAGGGCGAGCATCGCGGGCCGTTCGTAGTACGCGTTGACGAGGCTGTTCTCGTTCTCCGCCGCGTACGCGTCGGCGAAACTGTCGTAGTCGTTCACCCGGTTCCTGCCTGCGGGCCGGGCGGAGCTCTCGGGCACGTCGATGGCGCGTTCCATCACCGCAGCCTAGTCGTCGCATGATCGAACGCACCGGTCCGAGGCCGGTGCGCACCGGCTGTGCGGCCTCCGGGCGTCCGCCCCGCTCGGCCGCGGCCGGCCGTCGCTGAAGCCCGACGAGGTCATCTCCGCCCCGCCACAGGCGACGATCCGCAGGCGGACCGGACAGGGCGTCAGGGATGCTGCCGGCGACTGGAGACGGCGTAGTACTGGAGGTCCTGCACGGTGACCGTGTGCCGGACCGGGAAGCGGGTGGTGACGGCGGAGACGGTTTCCCCCGCGCGGCGGACCACGGCCTCGGTGCGGCCGGGAGCCAGGGGCAGGTCCTGGGCGTGCACGCCGAGCGGAGCCCGGTAGACGTGAGGGGCGGTGCCCACCCGCGCGGTCACGGTGGCGGGCGCGGTCAGGAAGGTGAGCAGCTCCACCTGGTCGCGCGGGGGCGCGGTGCCCGGGCGCGGAAGCATCAGCCGCGGCTGGAGAGGGACGGCACCACTGTCCGTGAACTGGACACGGGAGGTCACGTACACGGTGTCGCGGACGATCCGCGGCCAGGTCCCGGTCTTGAAGCGGGTCAGGTAGTAGGAGGCGATGTCCAGGTAGGCGTGGCCGTTGTGCAACGAGGGGGCGAACTGGCTGCCCTCCGAGTAGTCGTTCCAGGTGGTCAGCTGCACCCAGTCGGCGCCGTCGGAGATCGCGTGGTCCCAGGTGGACCGCAGGGTGGCGGTGTTGCCGGCCTCGTCGTAGACGCCCTGGTTCGGCCGGGCATCCTGCACGGACACGGCCTGCATCCATTTCTTGCCCAGCGAGTGGGCGAGTCGGACGTCGTCGGGAACGCTGTTCTGGCGGGCGTAGCTGCGGCTGCCCCACGAGGAGAAGGCGTGACTGATCGGGGCGAACCGCTCGGCGTTGGCGCGGAAGTCCAGGAAGACCGGGACGAGGGCGGTGGCGATGCCGTGGTCGCGCAGCCGCGCCATGACCTGGCTCCACCAGGCGGGCTCCCGGGCCTCCGCCTTGAACGGGGACACCACGAGGCGTCCGTCGGCCAGCCGGTACGCGGACGGCGACGCGGCGAGCAGGGCCAGCTGATCGGCGAGGGCGACCGGGTCGGTGTGCAGAGAGGTCATGTCCGGCATCAGCACGATCCGGAAGCCCGGGTCGACGCGGTGCGCCGCGCGCAGCAGCAGGTCGACGCGGTCACGGTTGACGCCGGTCAGGCTGAGGATGTCGACGGTGAAGCCGTCCAGCCCGGCGTCCCGGGCGGTGCGGACCTCGCGTTCCAGATTGGCCAGCCGCCAGTCGCCGCCGGTCGGCGGCACGGGCATCGGCCGGTCGCGCAACAGCCCGCCGTAGGAGGCGTGCCGCCCCTGCTCGCCCTGCGGGGTGAGGTAGTTGCGGGCGTAGTAGTCGTGCTCGGCGGGCTGGTTGTCGAGGGAGAGCGGATACGGGGGGAAGTAGTGCGCGAAGACCAGATGGGGGCTGTCGCGCAGCACGTGGCGGCTGGGCGGGTCGAAGGGAAGCGCGGCGGCACTCGTGCGCGGGGTGGCGGGGGAGGTGTCCGTGTGGTCGAAGGCCAGCCCGGTGCCCGCGATCAGCGCGATCAGCACCAGTCCGGCCAGGAAGCCGAGCACGGTGCGTCGGCGGCCGCCCGGCGGCCTTCGGTGGTGGTGCGCCGGGCGAGCGGCGTGGTCCGTCATGGGTGTCCTCCGCGGGCGCAGGGGGCTTCCGGTGCGAACTCTAGTGCGCCGACCGGCCCGATGTGCGGCGAACCGCACCGTACGCGCCGCTTCGCTCACGCGTGCGGTGACGACCAACACACCGAAATTACCTCCCAGATGAGCCAAGTGTGCTGCATGGCGTGTCATGTACTCGTATGGTTCGCGGAACAACAAAACATGAGTGCGAGCCCGTTCGGATCCGGGGAAGACCGCCGGGCTCGTCGAGGCAGGGGTCCGTGACCGGGCCCCGGAGCCGGGGGGTACATGAGAAGATCCAGGCGGCTGAGCGCCGCCCTCGTCCTGTCCACCGCGGCCGGTCTGGGCCTGGTGGCCCTGCCGCAGCCGGCCGCCGCGCTGACCCCGCCCGTCGCCTTCACCGCCGACGACCTGCCGACCTGGCAGACCAACGGCGTCGTGTGGGCCCTGGCGGAGGCACACGGCACCGTCTTCGCGGGCGGCACCTTCTCGCAGGTGCGCCCGCCCGAGGGAGGAAGCGGCACCGCCCGGAACGCGGTGAACTTCGTCTCGCTGGACGCGGCGACCGGCGAGCCCACGTCCTGCGAGCTGTCCTTCACCATCGGCAGCGGCACCGCGACCGTGCGGGCGCTCGCCGTCTCACCGGACAAGAAGACGCTGTACGCGGGCGGTTACTTCGGCGCCGTCAACGGCACGCAGGTCAGCAGCCTCGCCGCCATCGACATCGCCACCTGCACACCCAAGGCGAGCTTCCACCCGAGCGTCTCCGCCACCGTGCGGGCGCTCGCCGTGACCGACGACACCGTGTACCTCGGCGGAGACTTCTCCTCCGTCGGCGGCAGCGCGCACGCGCGGTACGCGGCGGTCGACGCCACCAGCGGCGCGGTCAAGCCGTTCCAGGCCGACGTCGACGAACCCGGCCGTGCCCTCGCGGTCACCCCGGACGGCAAGAACGTCGTCCTGGGCGGCGACTTCTTCACCGTCAACGGCGCGAACTCGCACGCCCTGGCCGTGGTCGACGCGACCACCGGTGTCAACGTCCGCACCTACCCCGGATTCATCGAGAACAACTCCGTGGTCAAGACGATCGACACCGATGCCACGGGCTTCTACACCGGCAACGAGGGCACCGGCGGTGGCGTCTTCGACGGCCGTATCGCCCTGGACCTGTCCACGCTCTCCCAGCGGTGGCGTGACACCTGTCTGGGAGCCACCCAGGCCGTCGAGTCCTTCCAAGGCGTGCTCTACAGCGCCTCGCACGCCCACGACTGCTCCAGCGTCGGGGAGTTCCCCGACGGGCGCCGCCACCACCTGCTCGCGCAGCCGACGACCGGCGTCGGCAAGCTGGGCTGGTTCCCGGACACCAACGACGGTCTGGGCGAGGGCATCGGCCCGCGCGCCATGGTGGTCTCCGAGACCTCCGACAACAAGTACATGTGGGTGGGCGGCGAGTTCACCACCGTCAACGGCGCACCGGCCCAGGGTCTGACCCACTTCGCGGCCTCCCCGGACACCGGCGCCCCGACGGTACCGTCCGTCAGCGCCGAGTCCGTGAAGCCGACCGAGGCCCACGTGCGCTGGCGGGCCAGTCTCGACACCGACGACACCGAGCTGACGTACAAGGTCTACCGCAACGGCGGTGCCACACCCGTCTACACCGTGGACGGCGACTCCGTGGAGTGGTCGCGCCCGCAGCTGTCGTTCACCGACACGAACGTCAGCGCCGGCTCCACCTACAGCTACCGGGTGACGGCCACCGACGGGGCGGGCAACACCTCGGCGCTGTCCGCCACCGCCACGGTGACGGTGCCCACCTCCGCCCAGAAGTACGCGGCCCGGGTGCTCGACGACGGCGCGACCCTTTACTGGCGCTACGACGAGGCCACCACTCCGTTCGTCGGTGACACCTCGCCCGGCGACCAGAGCGGCATCGCCCTCAACGGGCCCTCGCTGCGCCAGACCCCGGCGGCCGTGACCGGTCCGTCCACCGCCATCGGCCTCGACGGCACCGACCAGCAGGTCTACAGCGACAAGCGCACCACGGTGCCGAGCCAGTACTCGATCGAGACCTGGTTCAAGACCACCACCCGCCGGGGCGGCAAGCTCGTCGGGTTCGGCAACAACACCACGTGGGCCAGCAGCAACTACGACAAGCACATCTACATGCGCAACGACGGCCGGCTGGTCTTCGGCGTGTACACGGGCAGCACCCGCACCGTCACCTCCCCGGACAGCTACAACGACGGCTCCTGGCACCACGTCGTCGCCACCCAGGGACCCTCCGGGATGGCGCTGTACGTGGACGGCAACCGGGTGGGCACGCTCGGCGAGACGAACAACCAGAACTACACCGGCTACTGGCACGTCGGCGGCGACAACCTCAACAGCTGGCCGAACCAGCCGTCCAGCAGCTACTTCGCCGGGCAGATCGACGAGACGGCGATCTACCCGTCGGTGCTGACGGCGGACCAGGTGCAGAGCCACTACGCCCTGGCCTCGGCTCCGGCCGACAGCGTGCAGACCGTTCGAGCCTCGGACGACACCTACGTCAACGCGGGTGCCACCGGCACCAATTACGGCACCTCCAGCTCGCTGGCGGTCCGCGGCAGCTCGGCGTACGAGACGTATCTGCGGTTCGACCTGCCGGCCGCCCCGGCCGGTACGGTGCTCAAGAGCGCGCGGCTGGCCGTGAAGACCACCACGCTGAGCAGCGCGGGCAGCACGGACGACATCTCGGTCCGGCCGGTCACCGGAAGCTGGACGGAAACGGAGACCACCTATGCCTCCAGACCCGGCGTGTCCTCGACCGTCGTCGGCACCCTGAGCGAGGCCACCGACCTCTCCACGCTCTACTCGGCGACGCTCGACACCGCGGCGCTCTCCCCGGCCCTGGGAGGCACCTACGACCTGGCGCTCACCAGCGCCGGGACGGACGCGCTGTGGCTGTGGTCCAGTGAGGCACCGGCGGGGGAGAACACCCCGCAGCTGGTGCTGACCTTCGGGGCGCCGTAACCCTCACCGCGTCCCCGTGTGCGGGGCACCGGATCGGCAACCGGTGCCCCGCACGCACACTCCACCCGGCCCGCATCCCGTATGCGGGCCTGCCTCTGCACGGCCGTTCGCGTCACGCGCGTGCGGCCCGGTCTACGTACGGCCGTTCGCGACCTGCTCGTGCGCAAACCCGTCTCCGCACGGCCGTTCGCGTCTTGCCCGTACGCGCGCCCGTCTCCGTACGGCCGTTGGCGTCATGCCCGTGCGGCACCCGTCTCCGGGCATTCCGGGGCGCCTGCACGCCCGGACACGTGGTGGTCCCGACGACACCCGCCACGCTGGGATCACTCACAACTCTTGACACCGTCCGACGACGGAGGGAGCATCCTCCCGATTCACTGACAACGTTGTCGGCAGTCCGGGCGGGAAGCGGACGCGCCTGTCTCAGGCGCGTCTTGACACCCCGTCAGGCAGAAAGGGCAGGAGCCGTGCCAGGCTCATCGATACGTCAGACTCATGCGGGGAACCGGTCCCGTCCCGGGCGGCGGGTTCTCGGCGCCGTCACCGCGGGCCTCCTGGTGGCCGCCGCGACGGCCATGACCGTCACGCCCGCCGCGGCGGCGGGCCGGGGCGCGGCCAAGGTCAAGGACCCGGCCACCTACGTCAACCCGCTGATCGGCTCGTCCAACGCGGGCAACACCTACCCCGGCGCCGTCCGGCCGTTCGGCATGCTGGCGTGGAGTCCGCAGAACTCCCGCGGCAACCAGTTCTCGACCCCCGCCCCCGGCGGTTACCAGTACGACGCCACGAAGATCCGCGGCTTCAGCCTCACCCACCTCAACGGCGTCGGATGCTCCGGTGCCAACGGCGACATCCCGATCATGCCGTACGTGGGTGACGTGGACTCCTCGCCCACGGCCGACACCACCGACTCCAAGTATGCCGCCACCTTCTCCCACGCCGACGAGACGGCTTCCGCCGGCTACTACAAGGTGCGACTGGACAGCGGCGCCTCCGCCGAGCTGACCGCCACCCCCCGCACCGGCTCGGGCCGCTTCGGCTTCCCCGCGGACAAGCCCGCGAGCATGCTGTTCCGCACGTCCAACTCCGAGAGCGGCAGCACCGCGGCCGACGTCCGGGTGAACGTCGCCGACAGGACCGTGACCGGCTCGGTGAGCGCCGGCAACTTCTGCGGGCCGCAGAGCGCCAACAACCGCAAGGACCTCTACACGCTCTACTTCACCGCGCACTTCGACACACCGTTCGCCACGTCCGGCACGTGGACGGACGGAACCCTGCGGCCGGGCTCCACCTCGGCCCAGGGCGGCACGGGCATCAACTCGTCCGGCAACCCGGTCGCCGGCAAGGGTTCGGGAGCCTACGTCACCTTCCCGGCGGGCACCACCGACGTCCGGGCGAAGGTGGCCATCTCCTACGTCGGCCCGCAGAACGCGGAGGCCAACCTCCGCGCGGAGAACCCGCCGGCCAAGACCTTCGAAGCCGTCGAGTCCCAGGCCAAGGCGGCCTGGAAGAAGGAACTGAGCAAGATCGAGGTGAGCGGCGGCACCGACGCCCAGCGCACCACCTTCTACACCGCGCTCTACCACTCGATGCTGGAGCCCACCCTCACCAGTGACGTCGACGGCCGCTATCTCGGCGCCGACCGCAAGCCGCACAGGCTGGCCAAGGGGCAGAAGGCGCAGTACGGCACCTTCTCCGGCTGGGACCAGTACCGTGCCCAGGTGCAGTTGATGACCCTGCTGAACCCGAAGGCCGGCAGCGACTACGCGCAGTCCCTGTTCAACTATGCACAGCAGAGGGACGGCGAGTGGGACCGCTGGCTTCTGGAGAACGGCAAGACCAGTGTCATGTCCGGCGACCCCTCCGCCCCGGCGCTCGCCGCCATCCACGCCTTCGGCGGTCATGACTTCGACGTGAAGGGGGCTCTGAAGTCGCTGGTGACCGCCGCGACCGTGCCCACGGCGAACGACTCCAGCAGCGCCGGCTGCAACGTGGAGTGCGTGGGACAGCGCCCCGCACTCGACACGTACCTGAAGCTCGGTTACGTACCGGCCGACGGCTGCCACTGCTGGGGCGGCGCCGCCGAGACGCTGGAGGACGCGGCGGCCGACTTCGCCCTCTCCTCCCTCGCCGGGCGCGTCGGCGACCACGCCACCGAGAAGACGTTCCTCGCCCGCTCCGGCAGCTGGACCAACGTCTTCGACCCCAACGCCACACCGCAGGGCGGGTACATCCGCGACCGCAAGGCCGACGGCACCTGGGCGGGAACGTTCACCCCGGGGACCGGCAGCGGATTCGTCGAGGGAACCAGCGCCCGCTACACCTGGATGGTCTACTCCGACGTGGCGGGACTGGCCAGTGCCATGGGCGGCGACGACGCCGCCGTCACCCGCCTCGACTCCTTCTTCCGCACCCCGGACGGCGCTTTCGACTTCTCCGCGCAGGACGGCACGCGCTACGACCCGACCAACGAGCCCGACATCAACGCGCCCTACCTGTACGACTACCTGGGAGCTCCGTACAAGACGCAGGAGACGGTCCGCGCGGAGATGGACCAGCTGTGGAACGACACCCCCGGCGGGATCCCCGGCAACGACGACGCCGGGACGATGTCGTCCTGGTACGTCTTCTCGGCGCTGGGCATGTACCCGCAGGTGCCCGGCCGTGCCGACATGGTGCTGACGGCACCGCTGTTCCCGCAGGCCGTGATCCACACCGGGAACCACAGGACCATCAGGGTGAACGCGCCCGCCGCGTCGGCGGACAACATCTACATCCAGAGCCTGAGGACCAACGGCAAGAAGTCCGACAAGCCCTGGGTGCCCGCGTCCTTCGTCACCCACGGCGGCACCCTGGACTTCACCCTCGGCTCCAGGCCCGACACCTCCTGGGGCAGCGCAAAGGCCGATGCCCCGCCGTCGTTCCCGGGCGGTGGAGTGCGGTTCTTCACCGGTCTCACCCCCTCCGAGCTCAAGGCCGAGCCCGGCGGCGACGCCGCCACCGCGACGGTCAAGGTGCAGGCGCTGCGGGACCAGGACACCGAGGTCCACTGGACCGCCACACCTCCGGCGGGCATCACCGTGACGCCCTCCCAGGGCGACATCACCGTGCCGGCCGGCGGATCCGCCGGCGCCAAGGTCTCCGTCTCGGCCGCCGCCGGGACCGAGGAGGGCTTCTACACCATCCCGGTGACCTTCACGTCACCGTCGGGTGCGACGCTGCCGAAGACGTCCGCGTCGGTGACCGTCGCCGCCAGGAACAGCATGCTGTGGAACGTCAACAGCAACGGGATCTCGGCCGACGACACCAACCCGCAGGCCAACTTCGACGGTGAGGGCTGGAGTTACTCGGCGGCCGCGCTCGCCGCCGCCGGCGTCGAACCGGGTGGCACCGTCTCCTCCGGCGGGTTCACCTTCACCTGGCCCGACGCCGCCGCCGGTGATCCCGACAACATCGAGGTGGTCGGGGGCGGTCAGGTGCTCGACGTACCGGCTGCCGAGGGCGCCACGAAGCTGAGTTTCCTGGGAAGCGCGGCGGAGGGGGCGGCCAGCGGCACGGTGACGCTCACGTACACCGACGGCACGACCCAGCAGGCCGACATCGGCTTCAGCGACTGGACGCTGGGCGGCGGTTCGCAGAGCCCCTCCTTCGGCAACACGGTCGCCGTCACCACCGCCTACCGTGACGTGCAGGGCGGCGGCAAGGACCCGGTGGCCACGGACGTCTTCGCCACCGCACCCATCGCGCTCCAGGCAGGCAAGAAGCTCGCGAGCGTGACGCTGCCCGCCACGACGAACGGCGGCGTGATCCACGTCTTCGCGGTGGCGACCGCCTGACGAAGGCCGTCCGGCAGGGTCGCACACAGGCCTGCTCAGCTCTGCGAAGGGCTGAGCAGGCCTTCGTCACGCACCAGTTCGGTGGCCAGGAGGTCCATCAGGAGGCCGTCGTGCCAGGTGTCGTCCGGGCCACGCTCGTACTGCCGCATGACGCCGACCGGCCGGAAGCCGACCTTGGTGTAGCAGCGGATGGCCGCGGTGTTGTCGGCCGCCGGGTCGATGATCAGTCGGTGATAGCCGTGGACGTCGACGAGATGGCAGGCCAGGGTCCGCACGGCGTCGGTGCCCAGGCCCCTGCCGTGCACTGCGGGATCGAGAAAGAGATCGATGCCGGCATGCCGGTAGTCCGGCTCGTCCTCGGAGTACCACTGGATCATGCCGATGATCCGTTGCCGGTGTTCGACGGTCAGGCACCGGGTGGCGGAGTCCTCCAGATCGGCCGCGACCTCTGCCTCGAGATCGTCTCCGCCGCGCCACCGGGCCCGTACCTCAGGTGTGGCCCGGATGGCGGCCAGGGCATGGACGTCGTCACGGACCGCGGGGCGGAGGACGAGCGAGGCCCCGTGCAGCACAGTCATGACGAGAACCCTACGCGACCGGTTCCGCGCCGATGGGACCGGTCATGGGGAGCCGGCCGACGGCTTCCGTCCGATCGGCACGGCCGGGGCAGGGCCCCAGCCCGTGGGCGGTTCCACGAGCGGGGCCCGGCCGGGTGTGTCACGGAGGCGGTCAGCTCTTGGCGTTGAGGACGGGGTAGTAGCCGGAGGCGTGGCCGGCGGCGGTGGGGTGGTAGGACTCCCAGCTCGGGGAGATCACCAGGGAGTGCAGCCAGTCGTCCCCGGAGCACAGTTCGTGCCCGTTGAAGGTGGAGCGGACGTCGCCGAAGACGAAGCCGTGGGCCGCCGCCCGGCCGGAGATGACGCTGTCGAGGACGTCCGCGGCCTCGTCGATCTTGCGGTGCTTGGTGTCGCTGAGCCCGATGCAGAAGACGCCGAGCGTGTAGACGTGCGGGTACCCCAGGACGACCACCTTGGCGTTGGGCGCCTTGGCGCGGATCGCGTTGTAGGTGGTGTCGAGGCGGGCGGGAAGCGTGTTCCGGGCGTAGTTCTCGGCCTGGTTGACCCGGTTGACGCAGTCGGTGTCGGAACCGGTGACGCAGGTGGTCATGACGTCGGAGAAGCCGGCGTCGTTGCCGCCGATGGTGAGGGACACCAGGGTGGTGGCGGAGCTGAGCGGGCCGAGCTGGGAGTTGGTCACGTCCGTGGTCACCGCCCCCGAGCAGGAGGTGTCGGCGAACGACGAGGGGGCGTGGGCGTTCTTCCACAGGTAGGGGTAGGCGTTGAAGCTGCGGTGGCAGCCACCGCTGGCACTGTCGTAGTTCCCGGCGCCGTTGCCGGCCGAGTAGGAGTCTCCCAACGCGACGTAGACCGCTCCGGCCGCCTGCGCGGGAACGGCCAGAGCCAGGCTGAGCAGTGCCGCGAAACACAGTGCGGCGAGGGCTGACAGGGATTTGACGGGTCTCACGGAACCTCCCGGAGCAGAAGCCGGCTGCCAGGGGTGGGGCAGCAAGGCGTTGGTGTCATGCTCATGTCAGAAACGCGCAAGGGTGCACGCGCCCTGGCCATGTCTGGGTGCGGGGCGAGTCGAACGTGAAGGGCCGCCGTGCCGAGGGGCGGTGGGTGTGCGACGGGTCGCGGGAATCCGGGTGTGCGTGCTGTCAGGGTGTGATCGGCTGAGCGTCAGTGCCTGAAGTGCCGAGCTCTACACAGGTGTTGGCCTGGGTGAGGTCGCAGACGGTCTGGTTGCTCGCGTGCCCGGTCACGGCGTCGGGGGTCCGAACGGTGCCGCCGCGACCATGAGGGGCCGGATTCGGGGGTGGGGGCCGGCGTTCGTGCGTCGCCGGGGATGCTCGGTGGCCTCTGTCGTGAACACTGTTGCCGACGGGCGAGGTGCCGTGACGATCGGTCCGTCGGGCCCGGTGGTGCTGGACGTCCTGATCCGCACGCGTTCCTCCTGGGGGTGGGGAGGTCGGTCAGCAGGTACGACAACGGCACGGGAGTGTGCCCGGCCCACAGCGACCAGGCATGCTCCTGACAAGTTCAATACGAGAGTATTCCGGGGTGCGGGGCGGTCGGCAAGGAGTCGGCGGGGAGAATTTACGCGCGTAGCCCTGGGGGCGTTGCCCGACGGGGCATCAACTCCCGTTACCCGGCGCTTTGATCGAGGTGACCGCCACGGCGGGTCGGCCGACACTGCCGGCGTCACGCCCCGACGCGGCGCAACTGCCTCTCTATGTGGTCCAGGAGCATCTCCAGGGCGGCCGGGAAGGCGCTGTGCGGCATGCGCCGGGCGAGGAGATGCGCGGTGGCGGCGATGTTCGGATGCGACTCGGCGGGCAGGCGTGCATAGGTGGACTGCCACATCTCCTCGTCCCTCGCCCGCGCCTCGTCGGCCAGCGCGAGCGATCCGGCGTCGAGCGCGGCGAAGGCCAGACTCTGGTCGATGAACACGTGGTACACCCCGACCGCCACCGGGTCGGGCAGCCCGGCGCCCCGCAGGATACCGAGGATGGCCTCGTCCACCGCGATCTCGCGCGGTCTGCCGGTCACCCTGCTGGCGGTGAGGACGGCGGCCTGCGGATGGGCGAGATAGGAGGCGTGGACGGCCCGGCCCAGCGCGCGCAGGTCCGCGCGCCAGTCACCGGTGGACGTCCAGCTGTCCAGGGCGCGTCCCATCAACTCGTCCCCGATGGCCCGGGCCAGATCGTCCATGCCCGCGAAGTAGCGGTACAGCGTGCTCGGGTCGGCGCCGAGGGCCGCCCCCAGGCGGCGCGCCGTGAGCCCGGTGCTGCCGTGCTCGCGCAGCACGCGCAGAGCGGTGCGCACGATGATCTCCTCGGACAGCACGGTGCCGCCGCGCGTACGCCGGCGCCGCTGACGCGCGGCCTCCGGCACGACGTGCTTCGCCATCTCCTCGCATCCTCCTCCAGCCACCCGCACGTGCCTGAGGGCGGCCGGCCTCCGACCCTTATGCCAACACAGTTGACCTTACCGCCTCGCGTCGCGTTGCATCGACCCCGTCCGGAGGCGCTCGCCTCCGGGAACGAAAGGTGTGTGACATGCGCGTACTTCTCGTGGGCGCGGGTGGCGTGGGGACGGCCGTCACCCGGATCGCGGCTCGCCGCGAGTTCCTCACCCACATGATCGTGGCCGACTACGACCTCTCCCGCGCCGAAGCCGCGGTCGCGGCGCTGGGGGAGAGCGGTGCCCGGTTCGGTGCACGGCGGCTGGACGCCTCGGACGGCGACGCGGTCCGCCGGATGCTTCTCGAGGAACGGTGCGACGTACTTCTCAACGCCACCGACCCCAGGTTCGTGATGCCGCTGTTCACCGCGGCACTGGAGGCCGGCGCGCACTACGTGGACATGGCGATGTCGCTGTCCGCCCCGCACGTCTCGCGTCCCTACGAGGAGTGCGGCGTCAAGCTCGGCGACGAGCAGTTCGCTCTGGCCCGGCGCTGGGAGGAGGCAGGACGGATGGCGCTGGTCGGCATGGGCGTCGAACCCGGCCTGTCCGACGTCTTCGCCCGGTACGCGGCCGACGAACTCTTCGACGACATCGAGGAGATCGGTGTCCGCGACGGTGCGAATCTCACCGTCGAGGGCTACGACTTCGCGCCGTCCTTCAGCATCTGGACGACGATCGAGGAGTGCCTCAACCCTCCGGTGGTCTACGAGAAGGACCGCGGCTGGTTCACCACCGCCCCGTTCAGCGAGCCGGAGGTCTTCGACTTCCCCGAGGGCATCGGCCCGGTGGAGTGCGTCAACGTCGAACACGAAGAGGTGGTGCTGATTCCTCGCTGGGTGGAGGCGCGCCGTGTCACGTTCAAGTACGGCCTCGGGGACGACTTCATCGCCAAGCTGAAGACGCTCCACGAGTTGGGACTGGACGCGACGACCAGGGTGACGGTGCCGGGGGAGGACGGGCCCGTGCGCGTCTCCCCGCGTGACGTCGTCGCCGCCTGCCTCCCCGACCCGGCGGGACTGGGGGAGCGGATGACGGGCAAGACCTGTGCCGGCACCTGGGCCAAGGGCACCAAGGACGGGGCGCGGCGTGAGGTGTACCTGTACCACGTGGTCGACAACCAGTGGTCGATGCGCGAGTACGGCTCGCAGGCCGTCCTGTGGCAGACGGCCGTGAACCCGGTCGTCGCCCTGGAGCTGCTGTCCACCGGCGAGTGGTCCGGCAAGGGAGTCCTCGGTCCGGAGGCTCTGCCTCCACGCCCCTTCCTGGACCTCCTCACCGCGTACGGCTCCCCTTGGGGCATGCGCGAGGAGAACTGATCGCAGACCAGGCGCGGCGGCTCGCGGCCGGCCGCCGCGACCGAGGTGAGCCCGCCGTGGCCGGTCCGTGGCCGACGCGGCGGCGCGGCGACTCGGGAACGTGCCGGGCGACGACGCGGCGCAGCGCGCCGGGGATCGCGGCGAGCCCGGACGTCGAGCGCCACGGAGCCGGGTCCGGGACCGCGGGTCCCGCCACCGGCGTGCCGGTGCCGGTGACTCAGGAGGGCCTGGGTCCCGCGGCGCGGCGGAGCCGGTTGGCGATCGCCAGTCCCAGCCCGTCCTCCTCGGGCAGGGACGCGACGATGAGGTCGCATCCCTGCCGGTCGAGCTCGCGCAGGAGTCCGTACAGGCCGCGGGCATAGGCGGGCGGCGAGTCGGGGAGGGCCACCACGGCGTGCGCCTTGACCGGGGCGTCGGCGAAGGCGGCGGGAAGGAGGACGCCGACCTGGTGTCCCAGCTCCTGTGCGCGCTCCGCTTCGGCGACGACCTCCTCGGGCTCGACGAGGACGACCCGGGCTCGGGGCGCGTAGTGCGACGGATGCTGGCCCGGCACCCGGATCGGGCTTGCCGACGGGACCGCCAGGCGGTGCCCGAGCACCGCTTCGAGATCCTCGCGCGTGACCCCGCCGGGCCGGAGGATGCTCGGGATGTCACCCGTCGCGTCGACGATCGTCGACTCGACGCCGACCTGGCAGGGGCCGCCGTCCAGCACGAAGTCGGTTCCGTCGCCGAGCTCCGCGCGCACGTGGTCGGCCGTGGTGGGGCTGACCTGGCCGAAGCGGTTGGCGGACGGTGCGGTGACGCCGCCGCCGAAGGCCGCGAGCAGTGCCAGGGCGACAGGGTGGTCGGGTACGCGCACGGCCACCGTCTCCAGCCCGCCGGTCGCTTCCAGGGGCACCCGCCGGCCTCGCCGCAGCACCAGCGTCAGGGGCCCCGGCCAGAAGCGCTCGGCCAGCAGGCGCGCCGTCGCGGGCACGTCCTCGACCCACTCGTCCAGGTGCTGAGCGCCGCCGATGTGGACGATCAGCGGATGGGAGGGCGGGCGCCCCTTGACCTGGAAGATGCGCGCGACCGCGGCGGGGTCCTCGGCGTTCGCGCCCAGGCCGTAGACGGTTTCCGTGGGGAAGGCCACCAGGCCCCCCGTGCGCAGCACATGGGCTGCCTTCTCGATGTCACTGGTTGTCGCCGACACCCTCGCATCCTCTCACCGATACGCTCCGGCCCGTTCCACGGTCCCGTCGACGCATAACGACGAACGGGCCCCTACGGCACCGCCCACGGGCTGTCACGGCGTGGTGGGGACCGCCGCGTCGAGGCCACGCGCGGCGACGAGCTGCGCGCTGCCGTCCGCGAGGCGGTAGCACAGGCCGACCACGGCGGCCCGGCCGGCGGCGACGCGCTCGCCGAGGATCCGGGAGCGGTCCAGCAGCAGGTCGACGGTGGAGCGCACGTGCTCGGCGAGGACCTGGTCCGCCTCGACATGTCCGGCGGCCCGGGCGGCGAGCACACTGGGGGTCACGCGCTCGACGACGTCCCGGATGTATCCGGCGGGCGCCTTGCCGTCCTCCAGCGCGGCGCACGCGGCGCCGACCGCGCCGCACGAGTCGTGGCCGAGGACCACCACGAGCGGGCAGTCCAGCACGTCCACCCCGTACTCGATGCTGCCCAGCACCTCGGCGCCGACGATGTGCCCGGCGGTGCGGACCACGAACAGGTCACCCAGCCCGCGGTCGAAGATGATCTCGGCCGCCAGCCGGGAGTCCGAGCATCCGAAGAGCACCGCGAAGGGATACTGGACGGGCGCCGTCTCGGCGCGGCGGGCGGCGTCCTGGTTCGGGTGCTCGGGAGTGCCCGCGACGAAGCGCCGGTTGCCGGACAGCAGCAGGTCGAAGGCTTCCGCGGGGGTCGGGGAGGAGGTCTGCGTGGTCATGGCGGCAGCATACGAGCAGGCGCCCCCACCCGCCCGCAGGGCCTGGCCGGGGGAGGTGCGGTAGCGTCCGGGCAAGTGCGACCCGACGTGTCGGAGGCGCTGGGCGGCGGGCCGGCCGACCGCGCACAGGCCCGGGGCTTTCTGCGGTGGTTCGCCGACCGGTGGACAGGGCGCCCGCTGCGGCCCGGGGACGGTTGCACCGCGGGCGAGCTGCTCGCCGCGGAAGACGATCTCGGCTTCACGCTCCCCGCCGCTCTGCGCGAGGGCACGCGCTCCTGGGCCGCCGGGACGACCTGCCCCGCAACAGGAGGCCTTGGTCCTGCCGGCCGGCCTCGACGTCCACGACGTCCTGGGCGGCGTCCTGGTCCTGCCGCCCGTGCCGAACCGACTGTTCGTCATGCTGATGCGGCAGTGTGCTCCAGGATCGCCGGGACGACGACCGGCCAGTCGGCTCGGTCGATCCCGTGACCGGCGTCCGCCAGGACGAGAAGCCTTCCCCCGGGGATCTGCTCCGCGAGCGCCTCACCGTGCCGGAGCGGGAACAGCGGATCGGCGGTTCCGTGGATCACCAGCGTGGGCACGGAGATCGACGACAGGGACGCGGGTGGGAGGTCACCCTCCGGAAGCGAGTCGTGGTTGCGGGCGGCGGTGAAGTCGTGAGCGCGCTCGACCTCGCGCCGGACGAGACCGCGGGCCGCGGCCTCGTCGAACGGGCGCCGACCTCCCGCGAGGACGCGCGCATGGGCGACCTGGTGCTCGACCGCCGAGTCGGCGTCGGACCGGTCGACGGGTGCGGTCGCGACGAACCGCGTGAACTCCTCGGCCGGTGGCGGAAGCGGGCGGCCGCCGGGCACGGCGCGGGAGGTGCTGATCAGGACGAGTGAGAGGACACGAGCGGCGTGATGGAGCGCGAGGAGCTGCGCGAGCGCTCCTCCGGCCGAGACGCCCACGATGTGCGCGGCCGGGATCTCGTAGGCGTCGAGCACGCGGGCGGCGTCGCCGACCAGGTCCGCGCCGGTGTACGCGGCCCGGCCCGGCTCGTAGGTGACGGATCGGCCGGTGTCACGGTGGTCGTAGCGGATCACGTGACGGCCGCCCTCGGCGAGCGTCCGGCAGAAGTCCTCCTCCCACCACAGCATCGAAGCCCCCGTGCCCATGACGAGCAGGACGGGCGGATCCGACGGGTCGCCGAAGGGCTCGGTGCACAGCCCGATACCATCCGCCTGGATGAAGCGCTCGGCCATCGCCGTGTCCCCTCTCCCGTCCCGTCCTCGTCGAACGTCCCGAGCGGAAGGCAGTGTGAGCGTCCTGGAGCCCACGACCGTCCACACCGGCCGGCTGACCCTCCTGCCGTTGTCGGTCGAGCACGCCGACGAGATGGCCGCGGTGCTGTCCGACCCCGGCCTGCATACCTTCATCGGAGGCGTTCCGGCCACCGTGCGGGAACTGCGCAGCCGCTACGAACGGCTGGTGGCCGGCTCGCCCGACCCCAGTGTGTCCTGGTGCAACTGGGTCGTACAGCTGCGTGACGCGGCCTGCCTGACCGGCACGGTCCAGGCGACGGTCACCGCCGACGGCCACGGAGGTGTGGCGGAGATCGCCTGGGTGGTGGGCACCCCCTGGCAGCGGCGTGGCATCGCCACCGAAGCAGCCGGGGGGCTGGTCGCCTGGCTCCGGGAACAGGGCCTGCGCACGGTCATCGCCCACATCCACCCCGACCACAAGGCATCGGCAGCCGTCGCCGCCGCCACCGGCCTGGTCTCCACCGGCCAATGGCACGACGGCGAAGTCAGGTGGCAGCGGACGATCGGCTGACCACCCGTCCCCGAGCCGGCGCGCCGGATCCGCCGAGTCGGAAGCGTGGACGGGTGCCACTGTGCGCTGACGTGTCGTCATGGTCCCCTCGGCGGCGGCGGGTCACGCCGTCGTCAGGCCGGCGTCTCACTCGATGCGCGCTCCCGTGCCGCTGACGCGGACGCGCGGCTCACCGGGGCGCAGCGTCACGGTGAGCTCGCCGGGACGGCCCAGGTCCTCGCCCTGGTACAGGGTGAGGACGGCGTCGTCGGGGACCAGGCCGAGTTCACGGGCGTAGGCACCGAAGGCGGCTGCCGCGGCGCCGGTCGCCGGGTCTTCGACGACGCCGCCGACGGGGAACGGGTCACGCACGTGGAAGACGGTGGCCGACGCCCGCCACACCAGCTGGACCGTGGTGAGGTCCAGGCGGAGCATCAGCTCTTCGAGGCGCGCGAAGTCGTATGCGAGGTCCGCGAGGCGAGCACGCGACGCCGCCGCGAGCACGAGGTGGCGGGCGCCGGCGAAGGCGATACGGGGCGGGAAGGCCGGGTCGAGATCGGCGGCCGGCCAGTCGAGCGCGGCGAGTGCCTCCGCGAGGTCGGCGGCGGTGATCTCCTCGATGTGCGGCTCGACGCTGGTGAGCGTGGCCCTCATGGCCCCGCCCTCCTCGGCGACCTCCACCGGCACGGTGCCGGCGGGTGTCGAGAACACCAAGTGCCCGGGGCCTGTCCGCTCGGCGAGCGCGATGGCGGTCGCCACGGTGGCGTGCCCGCAGAACGGCACCTCGGCCTTGGGGCTGAAGTAGCGGATGCCGTACGTTCGCTCCTCCTGCCCACCGGAACCCTGCGGCGCGGTGGTCAGGAACGCGGACTCCGAGTACCCGAGGCCGGCGGCGATGGCGAGCATGTCGCCGTCGTCCAGCCCGGAGGCGTCCAGGACGACACCGGCGGGGTTTCCGCCGTCGGGGGAGCTGGAGAAGGCGGTGTAACGCAGCACCTCGGGCTGCGGCGCGTTCGTCGTCATGATCGAGGAACCGGCCCGTGCCGACGGCTATTCCTGCGTGGGACCCATGGTCACCCGCGGTACGTCCGGTTGCGCGTCCTGAGCCGGAAGACGGCCAGCCCCACTGCGCCGAACGCTGCGGCCCAGACCGGCCCGAGGGCGAGATGGCGCCACAGAGCGGTGTGACCGAAGGAGCCGCCGACGGCGAACTGCATCGGCCCGAAGGACGGGAACCACTGAAGGACGGGCTTGTTGGCGAGGGGATTGCCGAGGGGGTTCTGCAGGAACGTGTCCATCAGCCCGCCCATGATGATCAGGAAGAAGCCCTCCAGGTCCCGCTTGACCAGGACGCCGAGAAGCAGTCCGAGGGCGCCGTAGGTGAGGGCGATGGCCGCGAATCCGGCCAGCACGGCGAACCAGCCGCCCGCTGTCGGCCGCCAGAAGAACAGGATGGCCAGCGCGGTGTAGAGGGCGATCGCGCCGGTGACCGCCGCGATGGCGAGGGTCTTGGCGCCGATGAGGGTGGACTGCCGGAATCCGGCGAAGACGAGACGACGGTCGAAGGCGAGGGCCTTGCGTACGGCGTCGAAGACGACGAACCCGGCGATCATCGTGACGGAGTTCAGGCCCGCGGAGATCAGAGTGAGGCGAGCGCCGTCGACGTGCAGGACCTCGCCGGTGGCGTACAGCTTGAAGTCCAGTGCCTCACCCGAGGCCATGGTGTCCATCACCAGGTACCAGACCGGCACGAAGACGACCAGCAGCAGCCCGGCGAGCCGGTTGCGGGTCTGGTCGCGCAGCGAGAAGCGCAGCGCGGTCGGGAACTGACCGTACAGCGGTCGCGGGTGTGCGGTGTCAGGCGTCGGCATGGCGTTCCTCCCGGGAAGCGGTACGCGGGGCGAGGCGGCCGTCGGTGAGGTCGGCCAGCAGGTCGAAGCGGTCCTGTTCGAAGACCAGGTGGGTGATGATCACGACGGCCTTGCCACGGGCGCGCAGTGTCTCGACCAGGTCCCAGAAACGCAGGTACGTCTCCCAGTCGAAGCCCTGGTACGGCTCGTCGAGGAGGAGGACGTCCGGGTCGTGGAGCAGGGCCAGGGTGAGGTTGAGCTTCTGGCGGGTGCCGCCGGACAGTTCCCCCGCTGCCGTCCGCTCGTACCGCTCGAAGCCGAGGAGACGGAGGAGTTCGCGGCCGCGTTCCATGTCGGGCAGGCGCCGGGCGGCGGCGAAGTAGCGAAGGTGCTGCTCGACGGTGAGCGCCCCGTTCAGGACCGGGACCTGTGGGCAGTAGCCGAGAGCCCCGGCCAGCGAGACTTCCCCGCGGTCCGCGGGCTGGGTGCCCGCGAGGATCTTCAGCAGGGTCGACTTGCCGGCGCCGTTCTCGCCGACGACGGCGACGAGTTGCCCGGCGGCCACCGTCAGCTCGGCCCCGCGCAGAACAGTGTGTCTGCCGTAGGACTTGTGGATTCCGGTCGCCTGGAGGACAGGCGGGTGTGCGGGTGTCGAGCCGGTCGCCATGCGCGGCCTCCCTATGAAGCGTCTCCCTGTGGGCGTGGTGCTGCCGCGTTCAGCCCGCCCGCGTAGATGCTGAGCAGCTCCGGCGCCCAGCGGGCCATGCCCTCGGCCGACAGCGGGTCCGTGCCGAGGACTTCGGCCAGGCGGTCGCGCAGCAGGAACAGGGCGAGGTCGTTGGCCAGGAGAAGGGCGGCGCGCACCGCCGGGTCCGCCCCGGGGGCGGCCAGTCCGGCGGCGGCCAGGCCGTCCAGCGCGATCCTGCTCAGGTCGTACAGCCGCCGGAACAGCAACCGTCCGGCGTCGGTGTCCGACAGCAGGAGCCGGCGCAGGTAACCCGGCAGGGGCGAGCCGTCCGGGAGGTGACGGGCGAACGCCTCGCTCAGCGAGCTCGCCCCGGCACCGGGATCGAGCAGTTCCGCTCCGCCGTCACCGGTCAGCTCGCCGAGCATCGCCTCGAAGACGTCCAGCACGTACTGGTCGACCTCCTGGCGCAGCCCCTCCTTCGACCCGAAGTGGTGCACGACCAGTCCGGGCGACACACCCGCGGCGGACGCGATCTGCCGCACGGTGACCCCCTCCGGTCCGTGGGTGGCGAACAGGCGGAGCGCCTCGTCGCGGATGACGGCCCGTGTGGTGCGGTCGTCGGGGATTGAACGCATGTACAGCATGCTAAACGTTTGTTCAGTAGATGTCCAGGGCGGCGGCCGGGCTCGGTGACGGCACGTCAGCTCACCCGTGGGTGACCCGAAGAGCGTCGGCACCCCGTGAAGTCCGGGACATCGGACATGTCGAAACTCGGCCTCTATTGGATAAAGACGCGAGGAGGGAGCCGCTTCGCCGGGAGGACCATTGCATAGCCTGAAGGCGGGGAGGGCCTCTGCGGCGGAAGTGATCCGGCGGCTCTCGAACACTGCTGGCCGCTGGAAGGACGTCGTGACCGTGGGAAACCCGAGATCCGGTTCCGTGCTGCTGTCCTGGCTGCCGATGGCGGCGATGGCCGTCGTGGCCGTGGCGGACGTCGTGGTCGGACCGGGAGTGGGGTTCCTGCCGCTGGTCTCGCTCGGACCTGCCTTCTCGAGCCTGCTGGGCGGGTGGCGGCGCACGGCGTCGATCGGCGCGGTGGCTCTGCTGCTGTGCGTGGCGCTGGGCCTGTACGACGGGCTGTTCGAGGAGCGCCGGGGGTTCACGGCGATGGTGTCGGTGGCGGGGGTCACCGCCGCGGGCATCGCGGCCGCCGTGCGGCGCTCACGCAGGGAGGCGGAACTGGCGAGCGTGAGGTCGATCGCGGAGGTGGCCCAGCGGGTGCTGCTGCGGCCGGTGCCGCGCTCCGCGGGCCCGCTGCTGGCGGCGGTGTCGTACACCTCGGCGGTCGCGGAGGCGCGTATCGGCGGCGACCTGTACGAGGTGGTCGCCTCCCCGCACGGCATCCGCGTGATCGTCGGTGACGTGCAGGGCAAGGGGCTGGCCGCGGTGGAGACGGCCGCCGTCGTGCTCGGGGCCTTCCGGGAAGCGGCCCACGACGAACCCGACCTGGTCGGGCTGGGCGAGCGGCTGGAGCGCAGCGTGGCCCGCGAACTGGAGGGCGAGAGGTTCGTGACCGCCGTGCTCGCCGAATTCGCCTCCGAGCGGGAGGTGGTCTTCCTCAACCACGGTCACCCCGCGCCGATGGTCGTCCGTGAGGACGGCGGCGTCGACTTCCCGCAGCCGCCCTCCTACGCCCTGCCACTGGGGCTCGGCGCCCACGGGGCCGAGGGACCGAAGCCGTATCGGGTGGACTTCGCGCCCGGTGACCAGCTGCTGCTGTACACGGACGGTGTCACCGAGGCCCGGGACTCCGAAGGCTCCTTCTACCCCCTCGGGGACCGCGCGGACCTGCTGAAGGAACCTGACGCCGACCGTGCCCTGGAGGCCCTGCGCGCGGACCTGGTGCGGCATGCCGCCGGGCCGCTCCACGACGACGCCGCGATGCTCCTGCTCCGCTACCACGGCCACGGCCACAGCCATGCCGCGGGGCCGGGCGCTTCCCTCGAGTGAAGCGCGTCGGCCGCGGTGCGGTGAAGGCGACACACGCCCGAGCGCGTGGTCCCGTGAGTGCCACGGGTCGCACCCGCACGGCTTGATCACGGATGGAGCGCCCGCGGACGGCGTGTGAGCGGCCACGCTCGGTCACGCCCGCCGGCTCCCGGGCGGCGCTTCCCTGCGCCCACCAGGTTTTGCATAATGCAAGGAAATGCAGAACCGGGCCCGCCGACGGGCGTGGAAGGGACGCGGAAGTGTGACACGCATGCGCCGAAGGCGTCGGCCCTCGACCCATGCCGAGACGCACCTCATGGCGCACCTGCGGACCATGGTGTGGGGCCCTGCCGAGTTCGTCGGCCTGCCGCCCTGGTGGCTCCTCGGCGAGGGGATCCTCGCGGGAGGCCTCGGCGTCGCGGCGATCGTCGGCACGGCCGTCCTCGGCGCCTGGACGGGCAGGCCCTCGCTGGCCGACGGCGAGGCGGGACTGGTGTGCGCGGCGGCCCTCGCGCTGTACCTGTCCTTCGTGGGAGCCGGACGTGCCCTGATCGGTGTCGCCGCCCTGCTCGGGGTGTGCCTCGCGGTCCAGGCGCCGCAGGCCGCCGCCGGCCTGGTGCTGGCGGAACGGGGGCGGGTGGAGTCCGCGGTGGTCACATCGGTCGAGGACGGCCGGGTGACGGGTGGTCCGCACGGCCATTACCTCTGCTCGGTGACGGACCGCGACGGCGTCCCGCTCACGATCCGCATCTGGCGCGGCTGCGGACAGCAGACGCGCCCCGGTGACGCACTCGCCGTCGTCTACGACCCCGAGGGCCGGGTGCCGCCACGCGGTGCGACGACGGAAGGGCACGGGCCGCTGCGCGGTCTGGCACCGTGGGGCGTGGCGCTGGTCGCCGTGACCGTGACCGCCGTGGTGCGCTCGTACCGGCTTCCCGCCTTCCTGCACGGACCCCCATAGGGAGAGTGTGCGCGGCCGCGCACGGCGTCCCGGCGTGGCTTCGAGCCGACTCGGGCAGGGCGGCCCTCGACCGGATCGTCGGCCAGGGCCGCCCTCGTGCTTGCGCCGGGCACCGCTACGGGCGGCGGTGTCAAGCCGGTGCGGGGCGCGTCAGGTCTCCGCACACTTGCGGGACGCGATGACGCGCGGCGACCATGCTCCCGGTGACGTGTGCGAACCGCGGGAGCATGTCGCGTGGCCGGTCCGGCGGCGACATCTCACATCCCGCCGGTGTCCCCGCCGGTGAGGCCCGGAGCCAGCGCCGGCACCCAGAAGACGGCCACGGCCAGGGCGATCGACGCGATCCCCACGGCACGGGCCACCAGGCGGCCGGCCGGAGCGAGCTTCTCCGCGGTGATCACGGCGGCCAGCACCACCATGGCCCACAGGTTCATCACGCCGAACGCGGCCAGCAGCGTCATGAGCGACCAGCAGCAGCCCAGGCAGAAGGCCCCGTGATGGGCTCCGGCACGCAGATCGCGTGAGCGCCGCGGGTACGAGGCGTAGCGCAGCATCAGCCACACCGGTGAGCGGCACCTGGCCAGGCAGCGGTCCTTGAGGGGCGTGAGCTGGTAGAGGCCGCTGACCGCGAACAGGGCCGCGGCCACCGCGGTCCCCGCGGTGGCGGGCAGGCTCGCCACCCGGCCCAGCCCGCCGGCCAGCGCGTACGCGGGCAGCCCGGCCGCCGCCCACACCAGCAGGTAGGCGACGGTGAAAACGGCCATGCGCGGTGTCCGGCGGACGACGATGGTGCGTGCGTACAGCGCGGCCACGGACGCCGTCGCCGGCAGCATCATCGCTGTCATCATCAGCGTCCACACGGCCAGAAAGGCGGACAGGCCCAGGCCCATGGTGCCGGGCATCGCCGCCATGGCTCCCGCTCCCGAGACCTGCACCACCCAGACCCAGGCGGCGGCCGCCGCGACCAGCAGCAGTCCTACGGGGCCCGCCGCGCGGCGGACCCCGTAGGACTGCCCGCCGGTCACGCGGACCACGCGAACGGCGCCGAGTGTCCGTTGCCGCCGGTGAAGTCCCAGGACCGGCCGTACACGCCGTCGCCCGTCGCCCGGGTGGACCGGGCGATCGTCAGCGTGCTGTTCACCGGGTGGAACATACCGGTCAGGCGCATCACCGGACCGTCCTCGCCGAACTGTGGAGCGATCCGGTCCTCGATCTCGATGTCGATGGCGTCGCCCACCCGCGCGGCGTGGCGGCGGCCGTCGTCGCGGTAGTCGATGGGGACGCGCTCCACGCCGAGGACCTCATCGATGAGCGGAGCGAGCGCCGCCATGGGCCCGCCGGCCCGGCCGGAGAAGACCCTGCTCAGCGCCTCCGCCTGCGCGTCGTCGGCCGAGGTGTCGACGTACAGCGCCACCTGCCAGCCACCCTCCGACATCACCCGGGGCGCGTCGACGAAGACGGCGACGCTGCGGTCGGAGACGTCCACCCCTTCCACGTCCCCGTCGGCCACGTGGAAGGCGAAGGTCACCAGGCACCGCTCGTGATCGGCCGGTGCGGCGAGACCCGAGGTGGTGCAGGGGCAGACCACGTCGCAGTTGCAGCTCTCCAGGTACGTGCCGTTCAGATTCCAGGGCATGGCCGGTCCCGCCTGTGTCGCGCCCCCCTCGGCGAAGAGAGTGCATCGGGGGGCCCCGACCCGCCCTGGTGCCGCTCCCTTCCAGGCTATTCGCGGGGACGACAGCGCGCAGACCGGATCAGCTCCGGCGGGCGGCGCGAAGAACCTCGTGGCCCGCCGCTCGCCGCCGCCGACGAGCCCGGCCGACTCGTTCCCCATGCCGGAGCGGGCGGGCCCCGACCCGGCATGATCACGTCGGGCGTTCCTCGATGTGCTACCTGCGCCAGGGCCCGGTCACCGCGAAGGTGGTGCCCGGCGTGTAGCAGTTGACGTACATCGTGTCGCCGTCGGGGGAGAACGTGACACCGGCGAACTCGCCCCATTCAGGTGCGTCCGGGGTGCCGATGTTCTGCCGGCCGCGCGCCATCGCGTACACCTCACCGCCGCGGGTGACACCGAAGACGTGCTGGGCGCCGTTTCCGTCCTCGCACACCATCAGTCCGCCGCCGGGGAAGAGGCAGATGTTGTCCGGGGACTCACCGGGCAACCGCACATCGGTGTCCGGACCGAAGACGATCACCAGGGTCAGGCGGCGCCGTCGCGGGTCGTAGCGCCAGATCTGGCCGAAGTGGTCGGCCGCCGAGCCGTCCGTGGCGCGGGCGAAGGACGACACGAAGTACACGCAACGGCCGCCCCAGTAGCAGCCCTCCAGCTTCTGCGCGTGCGTGATCCCCTTCGGACCGTAGTCCTGCAGGCGGGTGGGGGTGGAAGCGGCCAGGGGGTCGGGTACGTCCACCCACTCGATGCCGTCGAAGACCGTGCCGGTGTCCTGGACCGTCGACAGGTCCGGCGTGCCGGGCACCCGCATCGCCTGCAGCCGGCCGCCCGCGCGCAGGGAGCCCGTGCCGCCCAACGGCTTGGCGGGCAGGAAGCGGTAGAACAGACCGAACGGCTCGAGAAAGGCGTCCTCGGTCTCGTAGACGACGCCGCTGCGCGGGTCGACGGCGATCGCCTCGTGCTGGAAGCGGCCCATCGCGGTCAGCGGGACGGCGCCGGTGCGGTGCGGGTCGGTGGGGTCGACCTCGAAGATGAAGCCGTGGTCCTTGGTGTAGCCGTTGGTGCCCGCCTTGTCCTCGGTCTCCTCGCAGGTCAGCCAGGTGCCCCAAGGGGTATGGCCGCCCGCGCAGTTGACGGCCGTGCCGGCGACGGCGACCCGCTCCGACAGGACGCGGTTGCGGGAGTCGAGGGTGAGGGCGGTACAACCGCCCTTGCCTGCCGGGTCGTAGGTGAGCCCCTCGACGGTCGGTACCGGGATCTTCGCGGTGGCGCGGTTCTCGTGGTTGCGGACGAGGTGCGTACGGCGGCCTCTGCCGGCGAAGGCCGCCATGCCGTCGTGGCTGGACGGCACCGGACCCTCACCCGACCGCAACGGGTCGCCCTCGCGGGAGAGCACGGTGTAGCGGAAGCCTGCCGGCAGGTCGAGCAGGCCGTTCGGGTCCGGGACGAGGGGGCCGTAGCCGGTGTGGCCCAGGTTTTGCGCGGCAGCGGTACCGGCGAACAGTTCGGACAGCGTTCCGGTGAAGGCGATGCCCGCTCCCAGGGCGCTCGCTCGGACCAGGATCTGACGTCGTGTTGCGGACATGCGGCAGCAACCTTCCTGCTGGCGGACAGGAACTGTGACCCCGCCGTGTCTATCATCCGCAGGCTGCCCCGTGAACCACGCCTGTTGCGCGTGTCACTGACGGCGCCGCCCGGAGCCGACAGGACCAAACTGGTCGTCAGGCCGCTCATCGGCCCACGGGCTGACGGTCTGTTCGCTACCGAGGAAAGGACTCGACGTCCTGCCCGACGCCCCCGCGGGGCTCCCCGCACCCGCTGGAGGCGAACCCGTTCTTCGAGGTCTACGGGAACTCACCTGACGACGGCCGGCGATCCCGAGTGGGGGCGTGCCGGGCACGGGACGGGCGGTCACCGTCCGGAGCGGGTGCCGAGCGGTCCGCTCACACCTCACCGATGAGTTGTTCGGCCCAGATCGTCTTGCCTGCGCGGGTGTAGCGGGTGCCCCAGCGCTGGGTGAGCCGGGCGACCAGGAAGAGGCCGCGGCCGCCCTCGTCGCTCGGCCTGGCCCGGCGCAGGTGCGGGGACATGCTGCTGCCGTCGGACACTTCGCAGATCAGCCCCTGTTCCTTGATCAGCTGAAGCTTGATCGGGCCGGTGGCATGCCGGATGGCGTTGGTGACCAGTTCGCTGACCACCAGTTCCGTGACGAAGGCTTCCTCCTCCACCCCCCAGGTGCCGAGTTGGTCACAGACCCGTTTGCGAGCCTCGGCCACGCCCGCGGGATCACCGGTCAGGTGCCAGCCGGCGACGTGGTCGCGGTCCAGGACGCGGGTGCGGGCCAGAAGCAGGGCGATGTCGTCCTCGCGTGGACCGGGACACAGTGCGTCCAGCACGGCGTCGGCCAGTTCCTCGAGTGATGAGGCGGGCTGGGAGAGGGCGTCGCGCAGCGCGGCCACCCCGTCGTCGACGTCTCGGCCGCCGGCCGTGACAAGACCGTTGGTGAACAGGGCGAGCAGGCTTCCCGCGGGGAGGGTGAGCTCGGTCGCCTCGAAGGGCAGGCTGCCCAGGCCGAGCGGGGGGCCGACCGGCACGTCGACGACCCCTCCGGGGTCGTCCGGGCGCAGGAGCAGCGGGGCCAGGTGGCCGGCACGGGCCAGCGAGCAGATGCCGGACACCGGGTCGTAGACCGCGTACACGCAGGTGGCGCCGATGTCGCCGGGGATCTCACCGAGGGCGCCCGTGTCCTGCTCACTCTCGGCGTGGGTCACGATGTCGTCGAGATGAGTGAGGAGCTCGTCGGGCGGCAGGTCGAGGTCGGCGAGGGTACGCACCGCCGTACGGAGCCGTCCCATCGTGGCGGAGGCATGCACGCCGTGGCCGACGACGTCGCCGATGACCAGCCCGACCCGCGCCCCGGGCAGCGGGATCACGTCGAACCAGTCGCCGCCCACCTGCACCTCGCCGCCCGCGGGAAGATAGCGGACGGCCGTCTCCGCGGCCGGGTGAACCGTCGGTCCCCGAGGCAGCAGGCTCCGCTGGAGCGCCAGCGCGATGCCACGGTCCCGGGTGAACTGGCGGGCGTTGTCCAGGCAGATGCCCACCCGGTCGACCAGGTCCCCGGTGACGGCCAGACACTCGGGTCCGAAGGGCTCGAGGGATGTCGCACGCCGTTCGAACACCACCACCCCGAGAGTTCGGCCGTGGGCTCGGACCGGCACGGCGATCAGCGAGTGTACCCCGTCGGCACGGATCCGCTCCGCGTGGACGGGGTCCTCGGCGAGCCAGCGGACGATCTCCGGATCGGTGACGGCGTGCCGCACCGAGTGGCCGCCGACCAGGCACTGTGCGACGGGCGAAGACCGCGGGTAGCGCTGGAGCGCGTCGCGGTCATGGCCGTGAGCGTCTTGGGCGAACGCCGTCCGGTGCGCCGCCCGGCGCAGTACGACGGGGCCGGAGGAGACCGGTCCGGGCACCCCGCCCTGGAAGACCTCCTCCAGCAGGTCGACACAGACGATGTCCGCGAAGCGCGGCACGACGACCTCGGCCAGCTCCCGGGCGATGCCCTCCGCGTCCAGGCTGGTCCCGATGCGGGTCCGGGCCTCGCTCAGCAGTGCCAGCCGCTCCCGGAAGTCGTACTGCTGCGAGAAGTCGGAGGCCGACACGGCCACCCCGCGTACCCGGCCGGCCGCGTTCCTGAGCGGGAAGATGTCCATGCACCAGGCATGGGCCTTCGGCTCGCCCGGCGTCCTCACGAACGGCTCCGTGTATTCCGGCTGCCCGGTCCTGAGCACCCGACGGATCCTCCGTTCGAGCTCCTCGTACACAGAGCCGGGGACGATCTCGGCGAGGATGCGCCCGCGCATCTCGTCCTCGCCGTACCCCATGATCCGGGACATGGCGGTGTTCATCCGTTGGATGCGGGCCTCGCCGTCGTAGACCACGAACGCGGTGGGATTCTGGTCGAACACCCACTTCACCAGGGCGCCGTTCCCGGCTTCCTCGCCGTTCTCACATGTGCCCCCGGCCACCAGGACGTACCCGGCGGGCTGCCCGACCGGCCCCACCGGGAACAGACGCACCCGCGTGTCCAGAGCCCTGCCGTCGTGGTCCCTCACCCCGGTTCCGTCGGCGGTGACCAGATCGGCCAGCGGCCGGCCGATGGCCTCCTCGGGGGCGTAGCCCCACAGGTCGGGCGCGCCTGCACTCCAGTGCGTCACCCGCCCGGTCGGATCCGCGACCACGATCGCCTCGGGTGCTCCGAAGTGGACGTCTGCCGACGCCGTGGCGAGTCGGCTGGGTCCCATGTTGCGCCTCATCGTCGTGCACGTCTTGTACTGAGCCGATCACCGGCTCTCACCACGATGCTCCGGCGGCGGGCGGTCGGCAAGGCGTGCCGGCGCCGCCGCCACCGGGGATCACCCACCAGTAGTGTACGTTCGTACGCTCTCGTAGGTACGGTCGTGGACATGGCGACGGACCACTTCGCGGGCGACCCGCGTACGAATCTGGAACGCATGCTCGCGGGCGATCTCTACATCGCCGACGGCCCCGAGATCATCCGCCGTCAACAGCGGGCCGTGCGCCTGGCCACCCGCTACCAGGCCGCCTACGCCGAGGACGTCGACGCGGCCCGGCCACTGCTCGCCGAGCTGCTCGGCGCCCTGGGCGACGAGGCGCACGTGCGGCCGCCGCTGTACGTCGACTACGGCAGCAACATCACCATCGGGGCGCGCACCTTCGTGAACTACCACCTCACCGCGCTCGACGTCGCGGCCATCACCGTGGGCGAGGACTGCCAGATCGGGCCCCACGTCCAGCTGCTCACCCCGACGCATCCCTTGGAGCCGTCCCCGCGCCGGGACAAGCTGGAGGCCGCCCGGCCGATCACCGTCGGCGACAACGTCTGGATCGGCGGCGGCGCCATCGTCCTGCCCGGCGTCACCATCGGCGACAACTCCGTCATCGGTGCCGGAGCCGTCGTCACCAAGGACGTTGCCGCGAACGTCGTCGCCGTCGGCAACCCGGCCCGGCCCGTGCGATCCCTGTGATGCCGCCGCCGCGGACGCCGGACACACCGACCCGCGGCGGCGCGCGCGCACCGTCGAGGCGACTCTCGGCCTCATCGTCGACGAAGGCGTCGCAGGAGTCCCGGACCGGAAGAGCGACGGGCGGACCAGGGACGGCGACCGGGTTCAGTGCGCCGCGGTGCCCTCGCGGCGGCAGTGGAGGAAGAGATGGGGCTCCGGAACGGCGTCCGGGTGGGACGGGGTGAACAGGACGCTCTGCCGGGACACGACCGTCAGGCCCGCCGCGGCGACCGTCGTGACGAAGTCGTCGGCGGCGAAGCTCGTCACCCGTACCTTCTGCCCCATGAAGACACCCTCGACGTCCTCGACGTCCAGGGGCACCGTGGCCACGGCCAGACTGCCGCCGGGCTTCAGCGCGGGCACGAGCCGGCGCAGGAGCCGAGACTGGTCCTCACGGGACATCTGCAGCAGCGAGAAGTACACGCAGACCGCGTCGAACGAAGCGTCGGGCAGAGGGAGTTCACGGATGTCGGCGCACTGGAAGGAAGCCTGGGGCACCTGTTGTGCGGCGAGTTCCACCATGACCGGGGAGACATCGACGCCCAGCACCTCGTGACCCGCTCCCACGAGCGTCTGAGCCGTCGGCCGGCCCGTACCGCTGCCCACGTCGAGCACCCGACTGCCGGGCGCGAGCCGGCCGAGAACCCACTCGAGCGACGCCCGGTGCGCGGCCGATCCGGCGAACGCCTTCTCGTAGACGACTCCCAGCGCATCGAACACCGCCGCGGCCCGAGAACCGCGCTCCTCGTCCCTCAAGGGGCCCTCCTGTCACCGGCCGACGCCTGAGCGCATCGTCCCATCCGTGCCGTGCCCCCACAACGCCCTCGCCCGGTCCGCACCGCCCCGGCGCCTGTGGCCACGGCGCGCTCATCCGCGAGTGGTCCGGCCCGTGCGCGTCGGCGGATGCGGAACCCCGCCCTCGCGGCCGTGACCACCCGCGGCGAGCCCCTCGGTGCAGGACTGCCTTCCCATACGTGTAAGGTGGTCTCGACGACGCGGGGTGGAGCAGCTCGGTAGCTCGCTGGGCTCATAACCCAGAGGTCGCAGGTTCAAATCCTGTCCCCGCTACGAGAAGGAGAAGGGCCCGGAGATCATCCGGGCCCTTCTCCATGCCCCGCTCCCGCGGCGGCGGGCCGAGCCACGGCCGCACGGCCGGGCGGGACGAGGCCGGTCGGCTCAGCCGATGGTGACCACCCGTGCCCACGGCGGCGGCGCGTCCGGGACGTAGTCCGGATCGTCCTCGTCCACGGCCCGGCCGGGGCGGGGGAAGAGACCGACAACGGTACGGCAGGGCGGCTGCGCGGAGGGCCACGGCGTCTGCCCGTCCGTCAGGGCGACGATCACGTCCGGACGCGGCCCGGAGCGGAGCGCCCGCGCGAAGCCGGAGCGAAGGTCCGTGCCTCCGCCGCCGACCAGGACCATGTTCTCGGCCCGGCAGAGCGGGACGGCGACGCCGGCCGCCGCGTCGCAGGAGATCACCGAGACCAGGTCGCGGCGCCCGCCCACCGCCCGCGCGATCGCCGCCACCTCCAGCAGCGCGCTGCCCAGCTCGGCGTCGCTCACCGAAGCAGAGGTGTCGATCACCACGCACACCCGGGGCGGCGTCCGCCGCAGGCTGGGCAGGAGCACTCCGGGCACACCGGCCGAGCGCCGGGACGGACGCCGGTAGCTGTGGTTCTCGCCCACCCCCGGTGCGCCCGCCGCCGAACGGACCGCCGCCCCGAGCAGTTGCCGCCACGGCTGCGGCGGATGGAACGCCTCCTCCGCCCACCGACGCCAGCCGTCCGACGCGCTGCCCGGCCGGCCCTTGATCCCCTCCGCGACCCGGAAGCGGACGGCGTCCCGCTGCTGCCGGGTCAGCCCGTGCGCTCCGTCGGGTCCCAGCTCCCACGGCCGGTGCTGCCCGTCGGCCCCGCTGCCGCAGTCCAGCCAGGCCAGGTCCGCGGCGAGCCCGGACATGGACGACGTCCGCAGGTACTCCTCCATCAGCAGCCCGTCGGGCAGGCGCAGCAGTGACGGGAGCGCCGCACCGGCCGGCACGGGCAGCCCGTCACCGTAGATGTCGTCGTTGATCTCGAAGTCGGCGGCGATGTTCCGCCGCAGTCTGTCCCGGTCCTCGGCCGGGGAGCACCCCGTCCCACCTCGCTCACCCGGCCCGTGCTCCTCGTGCAGGCGCGCATGACGCTCGCTGCGGGCGTGATGGTCCCGCAGCAGATGCGAGACCTCGTGCACCCAGACGCCTGCCAGCTCCTCCAGCGGGGTGCGCGCCACGAAGCCGGGGGAGACGTAGCAGCGCCAGTACGCGTCCACCGCCATCGTCGGCACCGACCGGTCCTCCACGACGTGCAGCGCGAAGAGCGCGTCGGCCAGGTAGGGGCGGACCTTCACCGCATGCAGCCGTGCGGCCAGCAACTTCCCCATGTCCAGCGGGAATTCGCCGCCACCGGCCGTCCGGCCGTGACCGCCCGGCGTCCCCGGCGCGGTGACCCGCGCGGGCCGCGGCGGCGCGGGCCGCGCCATCGGCCGCGGCAGCGGGCGTCGGGGCGTCGGAGGCGGCGGGGGCGGTGGTGCCGGAGACCGGGAGGGTGGGTGCGGAAGCGGCTGGGGCGGCGCTGCCCGGGCAGGCGTCGGCGCCGGTACTGCCCGGGCGGGCGCCGGCGGCAGTACCGGCCCGCGCACCTGCTGCGGTGGTCCCGGTCGCGCCGCGGGTCCCGTCATCGGCGAACCCCCGCCGCCGTCCCCGCGACCCGCCGCACCGACCGGTCCGCGCGCTGGGCGAGGCCCACCACTTCGGCCAGCCGGTCCATCGTCGACGGTACCTCCCAGTCGTCCCGCCGCAGCGCGGCAAGTGCCGTCGCCGGGGCGACCAGCAGATCCGGGGCGCCGGTTTCCAGCGCCCGCCCCAGCACCGCCCAGCCCGCCTCCCACCGCTCCCGCTCCGGACGTGCCCCGACGGCGGCCACCACCGCCTCCAGCGCCGCTTGGCGCAGATCGCCGCGTCGCGGCAGTTCGGCAGCGGCCGGATCGGCGAGCAGCGACTCCGGGTCCGGCAGGTCCATCCGGTCCAGATGCGCGAGGAGTTCCAGTCCCGGCCCGTCGCCCACCGCACCCCGTACCAGCAGCGCCAGCACATCCCGCGACACGCCGGCCGCCGTGGCGAAGGCCAGCAGGGTCAACGCCGCCTCCCAGCTCCGCGGCGACGGCCAGGCGCCGCCACGCCGGGTCTCGGTGCTCGGCAACCGGTGGATCAGCGTGGGCCGTACCTCGAGGAAGCCGCAGACCGCCCGCCGGGCGAAAGCCACCGCCTCCACCAGCCGCTCCGGCTCGACCCGGGGCAGCTGTGCCCGGGGCCAGACCCCGCCGAGCCCGCGCACCACCACCTCCCGGTCGTGCACCCAGTACAGGTGCACGAAGCGGTTGGCCAGCGGCGGACTGAGCTCCCACCCGTCCGCCGCCGAGGCGCGTGGATTGGCGGCGGCGACGATCCGCACCCCCGGCGGCAGCCGCAGTGCGCCGACCCGCCGCTCGAGCACGACCCGGAGCAGGGCGGCCTGGACGGCCGGGGTGGCGGTGGACAGCTCGTCCAGGAAGAGCAGGCCCCGCCCGGCCCGCACCAGTTCGACCGCCCACTGCGGGGGCGCCATCGGCACGCCCCGCACCGCCGGGTCGTCGCCCACGATGGGCAGCCCGGAGAAGTCGGACGGCTCGTGGACGCTGGCGATCACGGTTGTCAGAGGCAGGTCGAGGGAGGCGGCGAGCTGGGTGAGGGCCGCGGTCTTGCCGATGCCCGGCTCGCCCCACAGCAGTACGGGCAGGTCGGCCGCGACGGCCAGGGCGAGCGCTTCCAGCTGCTCGTCGGGCCGCGGTTCGGTGGTGGTCGTCCGCAGAAGGGACAGCAGGTCGTCGGCGACGGCGAGTCGGGTCCGGGTCTCGGTGCGGGTGGTCATAGGGCATCACCTGGGGTGGGAGAAGGGCATGAGGACAACGCGTTTCGGACGATGTGCACGAGAGGGGCGCGTGCGGCGCCCGGCGCAGGGCACGGAAAGGGAGATCGGTCGAAGCAGGGGACCGGCCGGTCAGCCGGTCAGGCCGGTGCGCGGCCGGCCGCGGCTGCCACGCTTGCGGAGCATCGCGGCCGGCGTGCCGCGGTCGGGCCGCGGACGGCGGTCCGCCTCGCGGCGCCCCGTGTCCGAGCCGTCCCCGCGGCGTGGCGTACCGGCGGCGGGATGCTCGGCCACCAGGCCCGAGCGGAACAGCCCGTGATCGATGCGTCGGGCCACAGCGGACTGCAGTTCCTCCCGCAGCGGTCCCTCGCGCAGCAGCGCGCCGGGACCGAGCAGCCCCTCGACCACGGCCAGCGCTCCGGCGACATCGCCGTGACGGAGCCGCTCCCGTACCGCGGGCAGAGCCTCCGGCTCGCGGTGCACCGTGTCGATCGCCCGCAGACAGGGCAGCGCCGGCCCGCCGAGCGCCACCAGCAGTTGTTCGCGGCGCAGTTGGGCCGGGTCGTGATCGACCGCCGTCAGCACCCCGTCGCGCAGGGCGATCCGGTGGATCTCACCCCGGCACTCCACCCGGTGCGGGTCACTCGGTTCGGGCGCGACGGCGGCCACCGGTTCCCGTCCGTACGCCGCCAGGGCCGCCGCCACGAGCGGATGCAGCCGGCCGGCCGTGATCAGCCCGGCCCGCAGCAGCTCCAGGTCCGGCAGGACCCGGGCCGCCGCCTCCGGAAGCACCGGAAGCGCCGCGATCTCCTGCGGGGGCAGGTCCTCCCGCACCGGCCGGAACGTCGGGGCATGGGTGTCGTCGGGGGCGGCGAGTTCGAGCACCGTCCGGCTCCGCGCACCGAGGCGCACGGTGAACGCCCTGCCCGGCCGCCCCTCGGCCCGCAGCAGCAACTCCCCCTCGGCGGCCCAGCGGTGCACCGCCCACGGGGAGTCGTGACCGGGAGACCGACCGGGCGGGACGCGGCGCGGCCCGGCCGCACCGCACCGCCACGCCAGCTCGCCGCTCCGGCCGGAGTCCCACAGATGCCGGTGCAGATCGAGCCGGAAACGCCGCTCGGGGTGCGGGTGCGGGTGCGGACGTGGGCGGGAGAGCGGACGGCGTCCGGGGGAGCCGTCGCCCGGTCCGTCCCAGAGCGTCAGTGACATCCGCTGTCCGGCGTCCGCCCAGGCCGGCGGTGTCCGCACCACCAACCGCAACGGCGCCGCGCCGGGCTGCGGGTAACGCGCCAGACAGAGGGTGAGGCCGGGCCGGAGCATCCCGTCCGGGACGATCCGGGGCATGTGCCAGCGCAGCAGATCCGGGGCCAGACGGCGCAGGTCCGCACGGAGACGACGGACGACATCGGTGCCGTGACGGTCACGCACGGCGCGCAGATCGAGATCGACGTCGATCCGGGCGGCGGCGCAGGCACCGGCCCAGTCGCCGACCGCACGGCGTGCGGCCGCGGTCTCGATCATGGACGGTGGCACGGCGTACTCGCGTACGCGCTGCCACATCAGCAGGCGGGTCGGAATCGCGTTCGCGAAGTGATGTGCCATCAGCACCCACCTTGCGCGAACGATTCCCCCAATCCGTACGAGGAGAAGTTCTTCATCGCCGACATCGTAACCACACGGCCGGCGATCTGTCAGTCGCGATCGGTCGACCACCTACGCACCCCGCCGCTCGTGTGCCCACCACCGTCGACGGCCGGTTGCCGGCGGAGCGTCAGTGACCTCGCTCGTCCCGGCAGGAGCTCGACCGTGCCGACCCCTCCAACGGAACCGCCTGCACGACCAGTACGGCCAGATCGTCGTCGATCGGTTCGGCGCTGAAGTCGTGGGCAGCGCGCCGGACACGTTCCGCCACGGCCTTCGCGCCCAGTCCGAGACATCCCCGAAGCACCTTCGCCAGACCGTCGTCGTCGTCCAACTGGCGTACACCTCTGCGGCGTTCGGTCACTCCGTCGGTCACGCAGAGAAGCGTCTCGCCGGGCGCCAAGGTGAGAGTGTTGGCGTGGAACTCCTGCTGTTCGTCGATTCCGAGCAGCATCTGCGGGTCCGTGGCCTTGGTCACCGATCCGTCCGTCGCCAGCCTCAACGGCGTCGGATGTCCGGCACTGGCCAGTGTGCACCGCGCGCCGCCGGCCAGGTCCGGCTGCAACTCCCCGTACAGCAGGCTCAGGAAGCGAGAGCCCTCGTGCTCGCCGCGCATCGCGAGGGCCTCGGCAGCCTCCTCCGCCATCGCGACGTTCAGCCGGTTGAGCAGGGACTCGACGCCGTGGCCCTCCCGGGCCAGCAGCCGTACGAGGTGGCGGGCCAGGCCGGTGGCGGACATCGCCTCCAGATCGTGGCCGCACACGTCACCGAGCAGGAAGCACCAACGGTGGCTGCCCATGGGGAACAGGTCGTAGAAGTCGCCGCCGACGGTCTGCCCCTCGCCGCAGGGCTCGTAGACGATCGCCGTGTCGACGCCCGGAATGATGGCGAGGGACGTGGGAAGCTGCCGGCGCTGGAGTGAACTGCTGATGCTCGCCTGCTTGGTGTAGCGGCGAGCGGTGGCCACCGCCTGGGCCACCCGTCGGGCCACGTCCTCCGAAAGCCGTACGACAGCGTCGGTCATGTGAGGCAGCCCCGCTTGGCCGATCAGGAGCGCGCCCTCGCACTGGCCGCCCGCGGTCAACGGGAACGCCAGCGCGGAGCCGGTCTTCTCCGCGCCGGGGAACTCGGGCCAGGGCCACTGGGTGCCGTTCCTGCTCAGCCCGGCGGGCAGACGTTCCTTCTCGAGGGCCGCCCGGAGCGTGTGGATCCGCCGCTCGTCCCGGTGCCAGACATGACAGAGCTGGGTGCCGGAGTCCGTGGTCAGCCACACGCCGCACCAGTCCGCGAGCCTGGGGACCACGAGCTGTCCGGCGAGCGCCGCCACCATGTGCTCGTCCAGCTGCCCGGCGAGGAGCTCGCCGGCCTCGGCGAGGAAGGTCTGCCCTTCGCGCTCCGCCCACTCGGTGCTACGGCTCCGGCAGCGGTGCGGCGGTGCGGCGGTCACGGGCTCGCGCATCGGCAGCGGGCGGGGAACGGCCTCGGCGAGGGAACGGGGCAGATCCTGTGGCCCGGTCTCCACCGGGGGCTTCGCCTCGCGTTCCAGACGGAACCAGGCGGCGTTCTCGGCGTGCCGGTAGGTCACTCCCCAGGACTCGGCCAGTGCGCGCAGCAGCCGGTGACGGTAGCCGCGTGTGTCGCTGTGCATGCCCTCGGTGCCGCGCTGAGCGGCCGATGGGGCAGGGTCCACCACCTCGACCACGATGCCCACCCGCCCGGTGCCGCCTTCCGGGGCGCCATGCGGCGCGTCGCTGCCGGTCTCCAGGCGACAGAGGACGTCCACCTCGATGGCGGCCCGGCGGGCGACGTCGGTGACCAGCTCGCTGACCAGGAGCGCGGCGTCGTCCACGAGCCGCTCGCCGCTGTCCGGCGCCGTGGGGCAGTGCAGGGCGGATCGCTCGGTGAGTACGGCACGCACGAACTTGCGTGCCGCCGAGGCCGCCAGTTCGTTGGCGGGTACGCGCATCCGGGAGGCGGATCCACGCAGATCAAGGGACGACCCCACGGGTGACTCCCGACCGGCTCGCTGATGAGCCATATTGGGATAAATATAGTCTAAATAGAGCTAACCGAATTCTCATTGCCGGGAAATGGCCTGCCATGGACCCTGCCGCCCAGTCTGACCTCGCCTCCCGTGAGCCAGAGCTCCGGGAAGGACGTGGACCCGTCGGGATCGGTCCCGATTCCGCACCCCCTCCCGGCGCCGCGCCGGTCGGCGAGTGGATACGCGAGGCCGAATTGCGGCCGCTCCTCGCGGCCATGAACTCACTGTGTGACGGAGACTTCACCGTACGCGCCGGAACGCCGCCGGACGGTGTCCTCGCCGAGATGGCCGGGGTGCTCAACCAGATCATCGTGCGGAACGCGCATCTCGCCTCGGAGCTCGACCGGGTCCGGCGCGAAGTGGTGCGCCAGGGACGGCTCGACGAGCGGCTCGCGGCCAGCCCCGGGCAGGGGGCGTGGACCACGAGTGTGGAAGCGGCCAACACACTGCTGGAGGCGCTGGCGGTCCCGGTCGTGAACGCCACCCGCGTCCTGACCGCCGTCGCGGACGGCGATCTGACGCAGCGCGTCGAACTGCACGACGGCAAGCGTCAGCTCCGGGGAGACATGCGTCGCCTGGGGCGCGGGGTGAACCGCATGGTGGAGCAGCTGTCCTTGTTCACCGGCGAGCTGACCCGCGTCACCCGTGAGGTCGGTACCGAGGGCCGGCTCGGCGGGCGTGCCATGGTGCAGGGCCTGGCCGGCGACTGGCGTGACGTGACCGAGGCCGTCAACAGGATGGCGGCGCGACTGACGGCACAGGTGCGCGACATCGCGGTGGTGACCACGGCGGTCGCACGTGGTGATCTGACGCGCCAGGTCACGGTCGAGGCGACCGGCGAGCTGCTGGAACTGAAGCTCACCGTGAACACGATGGTCGACCAGCTGCGCGCGTTCGCGGACGAGGTCACCCGGGTGTCCCGGGAGGTCGGCACGGAGGGACAGCTCGGCGGGCGGGCACAGGTACCGGGCGTCTCGGGGGTGTGGAAGGACCTCACGGACAACGTCAACTTCATGGCGTCGAACCTGACCTCACAGGTCCGCAACATCGCCCAGGTGACCACCGCCGTCGCCGACGGCGACCTGAGCCAGAAGATCACCGTGGACGCGCGCGGCGAGATCCTCCAGCTCAAGGACACCGTGAACACGATGGTCGACCAGCTGTCGGCGTTCGCGGACGAGGTCACGCGGGTCGCCCGTGAGGTGGGCACCGAGGGCCGGCTGGGCGGCCGGGCGCAGGTGCGCGGTGTGTCCGGGATGTGGAAGGACCTCACGGACAACGTCAACTTCATGGCGGACAACCTGACCTCGCAGGTCCGCAACATCGCCCAGGTCGCCACCGCCGTCGCCCAGGGCGACCTGGGCAAGACGATCACCGTGGAGGCCAAGGGCGAGATCCTGGAGCTGAAATCGACCATCAACACGATGGTCGACCAGCTGTCGGCGTTCGCGGACGAGGTCACGCGGGTCGCCCGCGAGGTCGGCACCGAAGGCAACCTGGGCGGGCAGGCACAGGTCAGAGGGGTCTCAGGCGTATGGAAGGAGCTGACCGACAACGTCAACTTCATGGCGTCGAACCTGACCTCGCAGGTCCGCAACATCGCCCAGGTGACCACCTCCGTGGCCAACGGCGACCTGTCCAAGAAGATCACCGTGGACGCGCGCGGCGAGATCCTCCAGTTGAAGGACACCGTGAACACGATGGTCGAGCAACTGCGCGCGTTCGCGGACGAGGTCACGCGGGTCGCCCGTGAGGTGGGCACCGAGGGCCGGCTGGGCGGCCGGGCGCAGGTGCGCGGTGTGTCGGGGGTGTGGAAGGACCTCACGGACAACGTCAACTTCATGGCGGACAACCTGACCTCGCAGGTCCGCAACATCGCCCAGGTCGCCACCGCCGTCGCCCAGGGCGACCTGTCGAAGAAGATCGACGTCGACGCGCGCGGGGAGATCCTGGAGCTGAAGACCACCATCAACACGATGGTCGACACCCTCTCCTCGTTCGCCTCCGAGGTCACCCGCGTGGCCCGGGAGGTCGGCAGTGAAGGCCAGCTGGGCGGCCAGGCGAGGGTCGAGGGCGTCTACGGCACGTGGAAGCGGCTCACCACCAACGTCAACGAACTCGCGCTGAACCTCACCACCCAGGTCCGGGCGATCGCGGAGGTGGCGAGCGCGGTCACCCAGGGCGACATGTCCCGCGCCATCACGGTGGAGGCCCAGGGCGAGGTCGCCGAGCTGAAGAACAACATCAACCTCATGGTCTCCAACCTCCGTGAGACCACCCGCGCCAAGGACTGGCTCGAGTCCAACCTCACCCGCATGGCCGCGCTCATGCAGGGCCACCGCGACCTGGTGGAGGTCGCGGACCTGATCCTGCGCGAGCTGACCCCCCTGGTGAACGCGCAGTTCGGAGCGTTCTTCCTTGCCGAGGCCGGCGCACTGCCCGGTGAGGGCCTGCAGTTCATCGCCGGGTACGGTCACGACCAGGCAGACGGGAGCAGCCCCCTGCCCGCCACCGGCACCCCGGGCCGTGGACTGATCGCCCAGGCAGCACTGGAGAAGCAGCGCATTCTCATCACCGACGTGCCGCCCAACTACATCACCATCAACTCCGGTCTCGGCATGGCCTATCCGGCCAGCATCGTGATCCTGCCGATCCTCTTCGAGGACCAGGTGCTCGGCGTGATCGAGCTGGCCTCGCTCAGCAGGTTCAGCGATGTGCACCTGGCCTTCATCGACCAGTTCGCCAACACGATCGGCGTCTCGATCAACACGATCATCGCCAACTCCCGTACGGAGTCGCTGCTGTCGCAGTCCCAGCGACTCACCGCCGAGCTGCGCGAGCGGTCGAACGAACTGCAGCGTTCCAACGCCGAGTTGGAGGAGAAGGCCGCACTGCTCGCCACCGCCTCGCAGTACAAGTCGGAGTTCCTGGCGAACATGTCCCACGAACTTCGCACCCCGCTCAACTCGCTGCTGATCCTGGCCCGGCTGCTCGCCGACAACCCCGACGGGCATCTGTCCGAACAGGAGGTGCAGTTCGCGACCACCATCCACCGCTCGGGTTCGGACCTGCTCCAGCTCATCAGTGACATCCTCGACCTGTCGAAGATCGAAGCCGGCCGGATGGACGTGCGCCCGAAGACACTGCCGCTGATCAAACTGCTCGACTACGTCCACGCCACCTTCCGGCCGCTCACCATCGACCGCGGCCTCGGCTTCGACATCGCCGTCGACGAGGACGTGCCGGCCGAGCTGTACTCCGACGAGCAGCGCCTCCAGCAGGTGTTGCGCAACCTGCTGTCCAATGCCGTGAAGTTCACCCACTCCGGCAAGGTGGAACTGCGCGTCGACCGGGTAGCGGGCGAGCGATTCGAGGAGGAGACGCTGAAGAACGCCGAAGCGGTCGTCGCGTTCTGCGTCGCGGACACCGGCATCGGTATCGCTCCCGAGAAACTTCCGATGATCTTCGAGGCCTTCCGGCAGTCGGAGGGCACCACCAACCGCAAGTACGGCGGCACCGGCCTCGGCCTGTCCATCAGCCGGGAGATCGCCGGGATGCTCGGCGGCAAGATCGTCGCCGAGAGCGAACCCGGTGTGGGCTCCCGCTTCACCCTCTACATTCCCGCCGTCCATCCCGGCGCCCCCGGACGGGGCCTGGTCGAGGCAGGCGCCGTCGGCGTCCCACCCGCGCTCCCGGCCGAGGCACGGGCACTGGCGGCCGCCGCCGAGGACGTGACACCCGAGCCCGCCTTCGAGCACGCCGACCGGCAGGGCGCGGACATCCTGGATCCGGACCGCCTGGGCCCGGACGATCTGACGGCGGGCGAGCCCGCGGGATCCGCCGACGGCCGGGAGGACACCTGGCCGGAGACGACGCGCCTCAAGGAGTGGCTCAGCGGGCGCCCCGGCCGTGTCCTGGCCGGCCGTCGCATCCTGATCGTCGACGACGACATCCGGAACGTCTTCGCCCTCACCCACGCACTGGGCCGTGTCGGCATCACCGTCACCTACGCGGAGAACGGCCGGGAGGGACTCGAGGTGCTGGAACGCTCACCCGACGTGTCGCTGGTCCTGATGGACATCATGATGCCGGAGATGGACGGATACGAGACGATCCGCGCCATCCGCCGCACCCCACGTCTCGCCGAGCTGCCGATCATCGCGCTCACCGCGAAGGCCATGCCGGGAGACCGCGAGAAGGCGATCGACAGCGGCGCCTCCGACTATGTGCCCAAGCCGGTGAACATCGACCGTCTGCTGTCCGCCGTCCTCGAGCTGCTCGATCCGCGGAGCGGCTCCCGGGAACCGGCGCGCGACGGGGGGACCACCGAGGAACCGTCCGGTGCGGGAGACGGCCCCGACGACCGAGGCCAGGACGCGCCATGAGCACCGGCCCGGCCCCACCGTGCAGCATCCTGATCGTGGACGACATGGAGGAGAACCTCGTCGCCTTCGAGGCCGTACTCGGCCCGCTGCACCAGCACCTGGTGCGCGCCCGTTCGGGAGAGCAGGCGCTGAAAGCGATGCTGCGCCAGGAGTTCGCGGTCGTCCTCCTGGACGTCCGGATGCCCGGCATGGACGGCTTCGAGACCGCCGCCAACATCAAGCGCCTCGACCAGACCAAGCATGTGCCCATCATCCTGGTCACCGGCAGCGAGGCGAGCGCGGACTACGCCTACCGCGGATACTCGATCGGCGCCGCCGACTTCATCACCAAACCCATCGACCCGTGGGTCCTGCGCACCAAGATCAACGTCTTTCTCGACCTCTACCGCAACCGGCAGTTGGCGTCGCACGCGCGGCAACTGGACGCGGACCGGCTTGCCGAGATCTCGCGGCGCCTCACCCGGATCGAACTGCTGCTGCGCGACAGCCCGGAAACCGGGACGGCTGCTCTCGCCGACCGCGTCGCGGAGCTGGAACGAGCGATGGGAGCCCTGCTGCCGGGACGCGCCGACCGCCCGTAGGCGAACGTGCCCGGCCGGCACGGCCGCTCGCGTCATGCGATCGTCGGTCGTCCCGCGCCCGACCCCGCGGTTCACCGGCAGGCGGAGCGGCCACGGCGACCGGCGGCTCCCACGGTTCCCGCAGGGCGCCTGCTCCCGCCGTTTCCGCGGCGCGATCGCGTGGCCGCCGCTTCGAATGCGCTTCGATGCGGCGTCACCGGCTTCTCGACGCCACCGTGGACTTGTTGCAGACTGACTGCCACGGCCTGGGAGGGAACCGCCCCGGCACGGCGCCATCCCGCTGTGGGCCGACCGCACGACCGCAGACCGGGACAGCCGGTGATCGCAGGCAATGAGGGCAGCGCCTTGGAGGATCCGCTGGTCAGTGAGCAGCAGCACGCCGAGCGGGGCCGGAAGCGCAGGAACGCGTCGGGAGCCGGGCCGGACGATCCGAAGGCCGGGCCGGCGGGGACCCCGGCCCGTGCCGGCCCGGTGCGCCGCGGCCCGGAGACGGGTACGGGCACAGGGCCGGTGCTGGGCCGTGCGCTGCAGATCCTCGGTGCGTTCAGTGCCGGTTGCCCGGAGATGACGTTGAGCGCACTGGCACGGCGGTCCGGGCTGCCGGTGTCGACCGTGCACCGCATGCTCGGCGAGCTCCTCGCCTGGGGCGCCCTGGAGCGCGGGGACGACGGCTGCTATCGGGTCGGCCTGCGGCTGTGGGAGGTGGCCTCCCTCGCGCCGCGCGGCCAGGGCCTGCGCGAACGAGCCCTGCCCTTCCTGGAGGACCTCTCCCAGATCACCCGCGAGAACGTCCAACTCGCCGTGCGGGAAGGCACCGAGGTGGTCTATGTGGAACGCATCGCGGGATCGGGTGCGGTACCCGTGCTCAGCCGGGCCGGTGGACGGTTCGCCCTCACGGCCACCGGCGTCGGGCTCGTCCTGCTCGCGCACGCACCCGTCGACGTGCAGGAGACGGTGCTGGCCGGCCCGTTCGAGCGCTACACCGAGCGGACGCTCACCCACCCACGCGAGGTGCGGTCCGTACTCGCCGCGGTACGGGCCAACGGCTATGCGGTCAGCGACCGTCAGGTCACCATGGACGCCCTGTCGGTCGCCGCCCCGGTGTACGGCGGCGGCGGTCAGGTGGCCGCCGCGGTCTCCTTGGTGGTACGGCACGGCAGCGCCTCCCCGCACGCGCTGGCCCGGCTGGTCCTCACCAGCGCCCGTGCGATCTCCCGCGCCGTCGCCGCTCCCAGGGGCTGAGCGCAGATGCGGCGAGCGCCGTCCGGCTCCGTCGCGCAGAAGTTTCCCGGCATCCGGAAAGCCCGCTGGTCACCGGCCCGGGCCGTCCCCAGGATGGTGCGCACCGGTCGACGCCCGGCCCACGGTCCACCGGGACCGCAGCGCTCGTCTGCGTGCAGGGTGTCGACGCCCGCCGCGCAGTCGACAACGGAGTGCTGCCATGGTTCCGCCACGCTTTCCGTCTCGCCCGGGAGCCGTCCGGTGAACCGCTCGCCGTGCCCCGCCCTCGGCAAGGGGCGGACGAGTGGCTCCGGCCGCGTCCTCATGCACCTGGACGCCCCGTGCGTCGCCGCCTGGACGAACCGGATCGGCCGCACGGTCAGCGCGTTCGCCGTCGCCTCTGATGGTCTTTGCCCGCTGCCGCCTCCCGCCATCGGCGGACGGCCCGTGCCTGCCGCCGCGGCCCCGGCCGCCGGTGCCCCCGATACCGACACCCCGAGGAGACTTCGATGACAGCTTTCGTGCGCAATCAGTGGTACGTCGCCGCCTACGGCCGTGAGGTCGGACGCGAACTGCTCGGGCGCACCGTGCTGGGCGAGCCGATCCTGCTGTACCGCACCGAGGACGGCCGTGCCGTGGCGATGTCCGACCGCTGCGTGCACCGCCGCTTCCCGCTGTCGCAGGCACCGAGCCGGCTGGACGGCGACCGCGTGGTGTGCGGCTACCACGGGTTCACCTATGGCACCGACGGCACGTGCGTCTCCGTGCCCGGGCAGCAGCGGATCCCGCGCACCGCACGCCTCGCCGCCTACCCGGTGATCGAGCAGGACTCCTTCGTATGGGTGTGGATCGGTGACCGGGAGCCGGGCGACGCACGGCCACCGCGCGCCCCATGGCTGGACTCGCCCGACCACACCGTGGTGTCCGGCATGGAACCGATCGACGGCGACTACGGCCTGCTGGTGGACAACCTGATGGACCTGTCCCACGAGACGTATCTGCACGGCGGCTACATCGGTACCCCCGAGGTGGCCGACACTCCCATCACCACGGAGGTCGACGACGCCGCCGGGATCGTCCACGTCAGCCGGCACATGGACGACGCCGAGTGCCCGCCGTTCTACGCGAAGTCCACCGGTATCGAGGGCCGGATCACCCGCTGGCAGGACATCGAGTACCACGCTCCGGGCCTGTACCTCCTCCACTCGCGTATCGCCCCGGTCGGCGCCCCCGCCCCGGGTGCCGACGGCAGCGATCCGCACGCCTTCCACGTCGAGGTCGTCTACGGCATCACCCCGTCGACGGAGCGGGCCACCTACGACTTCTGGGCGGTGGCCCGGGACTTCGCACTGGAGGACCAGCAGGTCAGCGACTTCCTCAGGGAGAGCAACCACACGGTCGTCATGCAGGACGTGGTCGCCCTCAACGTGCTGCAGAAGGCCCTGGACACCGAGAAGGCCGGCTACCAGGAGCTGAGCATCAACGTCGACACGGGCGGCCTCGCCGCCCGCCGGATCCTCGCCCGGCTGGCGCGTGCCGACGCAGAGCAGCAGGCGGAGACCGTGCGGTGAACGCAATCCACCCGCTCACGCTCACGGGCGACCACGTCCACCGTATCCACTGGGTGCCCGGCACCGACCGGCTGCTCGCCGTCTGCCACTGCGGCGCCGAGCGCGAGTTCGAGGATCCGGTGCCGCTGTGGGACTGGCTGCTGGGCCACCCCGACGACCACGGACCCGGCCCGGCTTCGACGCCGGCTCCCGGGCCGGCCTCTCAGCTCCCGCACCAGCCCTTCGCCTGAGGACATCCCGCTCCGGAAAGAGAAACACCATGACCACCACGACGCCTCCGCGCACCGAGGTCGAACTCGACCTGACACTGGCGCGCAAGGAGACCGTCGCCGACGGCGTCGTCCGGCTGACCCTGGCCCACCCCGAGGGCGGGCGACTGCCCGCCTGGGGCGCCGGAGCCCACATCGACCTGATACTCGGTGCCGGTCTGGTCCGGCAGTACTCCCTGTGCGGTGATCCGGGCGACACCTCCGCCTTCCAGGTGGCCGTCCTGCGGGAGGAGACAGGCCACGGCGGCTCCCGGCACGTGCACGACTCGCTGGCCGAGGGCGACACGGTCCGGATCCGCGGTCCGCGCAATCACTTTCCCCTGGTCGACGCGGTCCGCTACCTGTTCGTCGCCGGCGGTATCGGCATCACCCCGCTCCTGCCGATGATCGCCGCCGCGGAGCAGCGGGGCGCCGACTGGCGGCTGGTGTACGGAGGACGCGGCCGGGCCACGATGGCCTTCGCCGAAGAGCTCCTGCGGGACCACCCGGACCGGGTGGAACTGCGTCCGCAGGACGAGTGCGGACTGCTCGACCTCGACGCACTGCTCGGATCGCCGCGGCACGACACCGCGGTGTACTGCTGCGGTCCGGAAGCCCTGCTCGACGCCGTGGAGCAGCGGTGTGCCCGCTGGCCGGAGGGCGCTCTGCATCTGGAGCGCTTCGTGCCCAAGTCCGGCCGGGACGCCTCGTCGATCCCGTTCGAGGTGGAACTGGCCCAGTCCGGCATGACGTTGACCGTGCCGGCGGACCGTTCCGTCCTGGAGGCCGTCGAGGACGCCGGCGTGACTGTCCTCTCCTCCTGCCGGGAGGGCACCTGCGGCACCTGCGAGACCATGGTCCTGGATGGGACCGTGGACCACCGGGACTCCCTGCTCACCCCTCAGGAGCAGGCCCGCCACGACACGATGATGATCTGTGTCTCCCGGGCCGCCTGCCGGCGCCTGGTCCTCGACCTGTGACCCGACCCGCGCCCTGCTCGTCCCGCTCGATGCCGGACGTACAGGAAAGCGGTCCCCCGCAGGACCGCACCGGACGTCCGACTGCGGCGGTCCCCCGCCTCGGTCCACGCGGCGAGACGCCGCCGAGCGTCATGTCCGGGCCGAGGCCGGCTTCCGGCGGGGCGCCCGTCACAGTGCGGCGGTCGTCTGCTCCCCGGCCGCGCTGCCCGCGAGCCACTGGTCCCATCCCAGGTTGAAGGCGGCGTAGCCGTTGTCGGCCGGAGCCTTCTCGCGGGGTGAGCCGGTGATGGTGACCGGGTCGCCCTGCTTGACCTGGTGGTAGAACCACTTGGCGGCCGACAGCGACAGGTGGACGCAGCCGTGCGAACCGCGGGCGCTGCCACCACCAGGATTGGGGTCGCCGGTCGAGTAGTGCACGTACGTGCCGGACTGGGTGAGGTGGACGTCCCAGGGCAGCGTCAGGTCGTAGTAGTCGGGGCTGCCCTTGTCACAGCTGATGCCGACGCTGCAGGAGGTCATGTGGACCTTCTCCTGCTTGTCGATGACGGCCATCGTGCCGTTCCAGGTGGGGTACTTGGCGCTGCCCGCGTTGATCGACAGGGTGCGCACCGGCTTGCCGTTGCGGGTCACCTTCATGGTGTGGCCGGTCACCGAGACGTCCGCGCGCACGTCGTCGCCGATCGTGAAGGTGTGCGTGTAGCCGTGCACGCCGTAACGTCCGTTGCCGTTGCCGACGCCCTCCATGTCGGCGTCGATCCTCACCTTGGTGCCGGAGGGCCAGTACGACTTGGGCCGCCAGTCGACGCGCCTGTCGCCCATCCAGTGCCAGGCGCCGGCCACCGGCCGGGAGGCGCTCACCTTCATGTGCTTCTCGACCGTGGCTCGCGCCTTCGCAGCCACCGGGTTGCTGAAGACCACCGAGATCGGCATGGCCACGCCGACCGTGGTGCCCGTCCGCGGGGTGATCGTGTCCAGCAGCATCGGCGGGCCCGAGGGCTTCTTCGGAGTCGGCGAGGCGCTCGCGCCGGTGCTCGCGCTCGGCCTGTCCGACGCCTTCGCGTCGCCTCCGCTCGCCTTGTCGCCGCCACCTCCGCCGCACGCAGCCGCGCCCACCATCATCGCGACCGTGACCAGTGCGATCCCTATACCACCCCTGCGCCGTCCCACGACCTGCCCCGCTCTCTCGCTCCCCGGCCCTGAGGGGCCCGACTTTCTCTCAGACGGCAGCGGCACGGGCCGCAGTTGCGCGCGATACGCCAGCATTTTGTGACCCACATCACTAAGACCTCGACTGCGTGCAGTCGGCGCGTCGATCGCCAGGGTGTGTCCCTTCCCGGCTGTCCTGTGTCGTGAAGCCGACTTCGAACCGCGCTCGGCCGAGTCGGCCGCCGGCACGATCTATGACCTGCTCGTGGCCGGCGGTCGAAGAAACCGCAGCAATCTTCGGCCCCCGGCGGCGTGCGACCGTCGTGCCCGCCATGAGGACGGAGGTGTAATCGGCCCCGTGTCACAGCAGGCTGTCAGGGCGAGTTAGTGGTGACCGAGGTGGTGACGGTGATCCCGGTGACGGTTGGGGTACCAGCCGTGGTGCCAGCCCCGGTTCCGGTCGTGATGGCGGCCGTGGTGCCGGCCCCGGTCCCGGTCGCCGAAACGACCGTGGCGACCGTCGTGGTCGCCCCTGACGGCCTCCGAACGATGGCTGTGCGAGTGAGTCCTTCCGTTGTCGCGGTGATGGTCGCTTCCGGCGGCGAGGGCCGGCATGGCGGCCGCGCCGATGAGGAAGCCCGAAGCCACGAAGGTGGCGATCAGGCGGGCCGTCGTACGAGACACAGACATGAAGCTGTCCTCTCATGTGCGTGCACACCCTGGTCGAGGCAAGGAGTGCGATGCGAATCCCGGCTCGGTGCCGAGGCCCCACACTGTGGCCCTCCTCGGCAGCACAAGATCGGTGAACGGACTCACGTTACAAAATGCGGATATGTCCGTAACGCTCGCTTGTACAGGCCATCGATCGGGACAATGACACGCTGTCGGTTCTGCCCCTGCTCCAGAACCGCGCTGTGACGGGGCGGGCGCAGCTGACGGTACGTCACACCCGCGAGTGTCTCGTGGCGTCGAATCCTGCGAACGGCCCAACGGCTTCCGTAACGACGGCGGGCCTCCGTTCGGGCGACCGTCGCGGTGGGCGCCGATCCTGTCGATCGGCCCGCCGGGCATGCCGGCCCGCGCAGCGACGCGGGGTGCCGCGCGTTCGCTGCGAGAACTGTCGCGCGGCGGGGAGCGGAACCTCAGCCGTTCTGGACGCGGCGGGCCGCGGCCACGAGCCCGGCGGGCAGAGCGGGCCCAGCACACGCGTGATCGATCAGCAGGTCCCGGTAGGAGTCCTTCGGCAGCTCCGGCGCCAGTTCGATGAGCTCGTTCAGTGCGTCAGGTGAACCGGTGAGCCGGGCCCGGTAGGCGGCCCCGGCCGCGCGGAGGGTGAGGTCCGCGGGCTCGTGTCGCGTTCCCTCCTCGATCAGCCGGACCGCGGCGGCGAAGTCGCCCTGCTCGGCGCGCACATCGGCCAGGTCGAGGTAGAGCGACCAGTTGGCCGGGTCCAGGGCAAGAGCCCGCTCGAACGCCGCCGCCGTCTGTTCGGGCTCACCCAGCTTGCGCCACGTGCCCGCTCGTACGACTTCCGTCATCATGACCCGCTCGACGGAGTCCGCCTGGTCGCAGAGGGCGAACGACGCATCCGTGAGACCGCATGCGCGCAACAGGATCGCCATCCTGGCCAACGCCTCCGGCACCGGCCGGCGCGCGGACACCAGGTCGATGGCGCGGAACCAGGGACGGAACCGTTCCCGCATGAGCGCGGTGTCCAGCGGATGGCCGCGGTCCATCGTCCGCATCGCGGCTTCGGCCAGCGCGTCGGCACTCACCGCGCCGAGAAACCTCTCGTCGCCGAACCACGGCGCCTCGGCCCACGCGATGTCGGGTCGCGCACCCGTGACCGATCCGATGGCCAGCGCCGCGGTGTCCATGTCGTCCTGGAGGAAGCTGACGTACGACCGCGCCAGTACCGTCCTCAAGGTGCTGGACCCCTGAACGACCTCGGCCAGCTCCGACGGCTTGTCCGCCCAGAGCTCGGCCAGTACCTCATAGGGCTCCGGGTTCTCCGGGGCCGCGGCGATGGCATTGGCCAGATGGTGGACTGCTGCCGCCGTGCTGCCCCCACAGTGGGCCATCACCCGTGCGAGACCTACTCCGGCCGCCACCGTTCGATTCGACATCGTCCGAGGGTATCCGCGCGCCGAGGGCACGCAGAAGGCACCCCGAGGCGAGCGGTTCGCCGTGCGCGACCGGTCAGGCGGGCCCGCATCGCGGTTCAGTCCCGCGAGCGTTCCGCGACGCGGTAGCGGGGGGCCAAGCTGCGGCCGGAGCTGTTGCGGAGGGCGAGTTCCGCGTCGATCAGCCGGGTCACGGCGTCAGGGTCCTGCATGCCGGGCACGCACACCACTTCCCCGGCTTCCAGGGCGGCCAGGGAGGCGGTGACCACATCGGCGGCCGGCATCCCACCGTCGTCGTGGACCCGCGCTTCCCCGGGCACGGGAGCATCCCCCGTGCCGAGGTGGAACTCGGTGGCGGTGAGTCCGGGACAGACGACCTGGACGCGCACCGGCGTGCCGGTCAGTTCGGCGGCGAGCGTCCTGCTGAACGCCACCACGTACCCCTTGGTGCCCCCGTAGACGGCCCGGTGCGGCAGCGGACCCGGCGGCAAGGATCCCGCGAACGCCAGAAGCGAGGCGACGTTGACGATCGCGCCACTGCCGCGCGCCAGCATGTGCGGGACGGCCGCGCGGGTCAGCACCGTCGGCGTCACGACGTTCACGTCGATCACCTTGGTGAGCAGGGCGGGATCGACCTCGGCGAAGTGCCCGTAGCCGTTGATTCCGGCGTTGTTCACCAGCAGTTCCACGTCGTCGGCGGCGACCCGGTCCGCGACCCGGGCGAGGTCCGGCGACCGGGCGAGATCGGCCTCCGTCGACTCCACCCTGACCCCGGTCTCCTCACGCAGCCGACCCGCCAGGGCGTCGAGCCGCTCGGCACGCCGGGCGACCAACACCAGGTCCCGGCCCCGCCGGGCCAGCCGGATGGCGTACTGCGCACCGATGCCGGAGGACGCTCCGGTCACCACGGCCGTATCCGCCGTCTCGTCGGATGCCATGTGCAGGCCCCTCTGTTCGACGACCCACCTTCAGTCGGCAGGGCCGGCAGCCCCCGCCTCCGTCGCCGCAGCCGGGTTTCCCGCCGTCGCCCGGCGAAACCCGGGCCGGTACGCCCGCCGGGCGACGGGGGTACTGGGGGCTCGCCACGGGTCCGACCACCCTTACGAGGCCCTGGCCCCGAGCACGGCGGGCGGAGCGTCTGCCGCCGCCGATGTCGTCTGCGGTCCACCGGGGCACAAGCGGGGCGGGCCGCGGGCGTCGGCGTGCGGTGGGGTGTTGGTGGTGGGTGTGCCGAAGGCCGGTGTCGGCAGTGGGTGTTGCTGTCGGTGCCGGCCTTGGGGGTGTGGGGGTGTTGTTGGGGTGTCTGGGGTCAGTAGGCGGAGTTGACGTTGTCGATGGAGCCGTAGCGGTGGGCGGCGTAGTTGGCTGCGGCGGTGATGTTGGCGACGGGGTCGGTGATGTTCTGGGAGGTGCCGTCGACGTGGTAGGCGTTGAAGGTGGGGTCGATGACCTGGAGGAGGCCCTTGGAGGGGATGCCGTTCTTGGCGTTGACGTCCCAGTTGTTCTGGGCGTTGGGGTTGCCGCTGGATTCGCGCATGATGTTGCGCTTGAGGCCGTCGTAGCTGCCGGGGATGCCCTTGGCCTTCATGATGTCCAGGGACTG
>NZ_JBSFRB010000012.1:0-45171 GCF_053589015.1 Streptomyces sp. NPDC003393
CGCTGGGGGGGGGGGGGGGGGGGGGGGGGGGGGGGGGGGGGGGGGGGCGGCGGGCGGCGGGCGGCGGGCGGCGGGCGGCGGTGGAGCCTACGGCTCCTCGCGCCAGCCCTCCCACTTGCTCACGAACTCCTCCAGCTGCCCCGGGTCGAGCCGGCCCTCCTCGTCCCGCAGGACGACCAGCCACTGGGCGTCCTCGGCGTCGTCCTCCCCGGCCAGTGCGTCGCGGACGATCCTCGGCTCCTCGTCGATCGCGAACTGCTCCCCGAGCGCCTCGGCCACCTCCTCCGCCGCATCCCGGTCGGGCAGCACCAGCACATGTCTCACATCGCTCACGCCGGTCATTGTCGCCCCTGCGACCGCCGGCCCTGTGAGGGGATGTCCGTCATGCCGGCCTTCCGCCCCGCGCCACCCGCGGGTCTTCGCCCGCTCAGTGCCGTGCCACGCGGAGCGCCGCGCCCGCTCCGGTGACCGCGAGCGATCCGTCCCGGTCCGTCCGCAGCACCGTCGCGCCCTCCGCCCGCAGCGCCCCGACCGTACGGGGAGCCGGGTGCCCGTACGAGTTGTCCGCTCCCACGGAGATCAACGCCAGCCGCGGCGCCACCAGACGTATCAGGTCCGGGTCCTGGTGGGCGGAGCCGTGATGGGCGACCTTGAGCACGTCCACGCCGGCCAGCCGCGCGACCGCCGGCGAGCGCAGCAGCGCCTGCTGGGAAGGGGGCTCGAGGTCTCCCAGCAGCAACAGCCGCAACCCGCCGGAGTGGACGAGCAGCGTCACACTGGCGTCGTTGGGGCCGTCCGGCTCCGGCGCGGCCCCCGGTGGTGGCCACAGCACCTGCCAGGTCAGCGTTCCGATGCGCCGCTGCTCCCCCGCGGCCGCGTGGGCGATCGGGATGCCCTGCCGTGCCGCCGCCTTCCGTACGAACTCCGCCTGGCCCGCGGGCTCCTCGTACGCCGTCGTCTCGATCGCCCCCACCGAACGGCCTCGCAGCACGCCCGGCAGGCCTGCCACGTGGTCGGCGTGGAAGTGTGTCAGCACGACCAACGGGATCCTGGTGACGCCCAGGGCGCGCAGACAGTGGTCCACCGCCTTGGGGTCGGGCCCGGCGTCCACCACCACTCCGGTGCTCGGACCCGCGGCGAGCACCGTCGCGTCACCCTGACCCACGTCGCACATCGCGAACCGCCAGCCCGGCGGCGGCCAGCCGGTGATCACCCGGGTCAGCGGCGGCGGCTGCACCAGCACCAGCAGGAGCAGCACGCCGCACAGGGCGCACAGCCACGGATGCCCCAGCAGTCGCCGGCCCACCAGTACGACCGCCACGGTGACCAGGCCCAGCAGCAATGCCCCCGTCCAACCGGCCGGCCAGTCCACTCCCCCGCCGGGAAGTGCCGCCCCGGTCCTGGCCACGTCCGCGATCCACCCGGTGGGCCAACTCGCGCACCACGCGAACACCTTCGCCGCGGGCATCACCAACGGTGCCGTCACCAGCGCCGCGAAGCCCAGCACCGTGGCGGGCGCGATCGCGACCTCCGCGAGCAGGTTGCACGGCACGGCCACCAGACTGACCCGCGCCGACAGCATGGCGACCACCGGCGCGCACAGCGCCTGCGCCGCTGCCGCGGCGGCCAGCCCCTCGGCCAGGCGGGCGGGCACCCGGCGCCGGCGCAGTGCCGCGCTCCAGCGGGGCGCCAGCGTGAGCAGGGCGCCGGTGGCCAGCACCGACAGCAGGAAGCCGTAACTGCGGGCGAGCCACGGGTCGTAGAGCACCAGCAGCAGTACGGCCGTCGCCAGGGCCGGGATCAGCGATCGGCGGCGCCCGGTCGCGAGGGCGAGCAGCGCGACCGACCCGCACGCGGCGGCGCGCAGCACGCTCGGGTCCGGACGGCACACGACGACGAATCCGAGGGTGAGCACTCCGCACAGCAGCGCGGTGGCCCGCAGCGACAGACCGAGTCTCGGCGCCAGGCCGCGGCGTTCGACGTGCTGGGCCAGCCCGGGTGGGCCGATGAGCAGGGCGAGCAGGACCGTGAGGTTGCTTCCGGAGACCGCCAGCGTGTGGGCGAGGTCCGTCTCCTTGAACGCCTCGTCCAGGTCGGGAGTGACCCGAGAGGTGTCCCCTACCACCAGCCCCGGCAGCAGCGCCCGGGCATCTTCCGGCAGTCCGTCCGTCGCCTCGCGCAGCCCGGCCCGCAGCCGGCCCGCCAGCTTTTGGGGCCCGGACGGTCCCCCGATCACTTCGGGCGCCGCCCGGCCCCGCACCCGCAGCACCGCCGCGATCCGGTCGCCGTCGGTGAGCGGAGGTGCCAGCCGCGCGGTCACTCTCAGCCGCGTGGACGGCAGCAGCCGCAGCCAGGGCGAGGACCGGACACCGGCGCCGTGCTCCTGCCCGGCGGTGTCCACCAGGATCAGTACGGGTGTCCGAGTCTTCGCGGCCCCCGGGTCGCCCACCCGCTCCACGCGCCGTACCTCGGCGTCGATCAGCACCGAGTCCGGCACCAGGTGGTCACCGCTGACGCGGGGCCGGGTGAGCCGGGGATCGGAGGTCAGTTCCACCTCGGCGGTCACGGTGGCGTGCTGCCGGGCCAGCCCGGGCACCGGCCCTCGGCGCACGTCGGCCCCGTGCAGTCCCGCGGAAGCGGCGGCAGCGGCGGCGGCGAGCAGCACCGCGGCGACGGAGGTGCGCGCCCAGCCGCGGGAGCCGGTGGGTGGGGTCGGGGCCGGGGGTAAAGGTGGCGGCGGGGGCAAGGGTGAGGGCGCGGACGGCGGTGGCTGTGCGGGGGTGGGGGTGGGTGCCGGTTCGCGTGCGGGCTCCGTCGTGCTCCGCCTGACACGTACGCGCCGCTGCCGGGCGGCGAACAGGAGCACGGCGGCCGCGGTGAGGCACACGGCCACGAAGCCGGTCACGTCTCCCGCCGGGGCTGCCAGAGCCACCGCCGCCGTTGCCCAGGCCGCGAGTGCGGGAGCAACGAGTCGTAAGTCGGGCGGTCCTTCCTGCCGGGGGTGGGCGGCTCCGAGCCGTTTGCCGGAGGCGGCGTGCACCGCCGGGCGGCTCGGGAACGTGGTGGGAGTGGTGTTCGGGCTCATGGCCTCACCAGGCTGCGCAGGTCGGCGAAGCGCCGGGCGCCGATGCCGCTGACCTGGCGCAGCTCGTCCACCGAGCGGAAACCGCCGTGCTGTGTGCGGTAGTCGATGATGTGCCGGGCCAGCACGGGTCCGACCCCGGGCAGGGTCTCCAACTGCTCGGCGGTGGCGGTGTTCAGGGACACCGGGGCGGTGGGAGGCCCGGCCGCGCTCGCTCCGGCCGCTCCCCCGGCGGTCGTTCCGGCCGCGGCGGATCCCGTCGCCGGGGTGGGCCCGCCGACGACCACCTGTTCGCCGTCCACGAGGAACCTGGCCCGATTGAGACCGTCGAGGTCGGTTCCGGGGCGCACTCCGCCCGCCGCCCGCAGCGCGTCGGCCACCCGTGAACCGGCCGGAAGCCGATGGATCCCGGGATGACGGACCTTGCCGCTGACGTCCACGACGATCTCCGGGCCGGCCGCGGCAGTGGTACCCGGTGAAGGGGGCGAGGCGGCGGAGGCGGTGGCCGCGTCCTCGGCCCGGCCCGGGGCGGGGGCCGCGGCGCGTACCACCTCGGGTGCCCGGATCTCCTCGCCGCGGCCGGCCCGGAAGTGCTGCAGGGCGACGACCCCGGCGACGATGAACACCACGGCGAGGGCGATCACGCTCCTGCGTTCGAGGCCGCACCGCGTCTGCACCCACATCGGCATCCGCTGACGCAGCGCGAGCCGGGCCCTGTCCCGCCAGTCCGTCCGCGCGCCCGCGACTCCCCGGCCGACCTCGCCCTCGGCAGCCGTCTCGGCTTCGCCCACGCCGGCCGGCCGCACGTCGCTCGCGGCAACCGGTCCCTTGCCGGTCACAGCAGTGGTGCTCGCGCCCGGCGGCGCGGGCTTCGGCTCTTTCGGCGTGGTGGGGCGGGCCCTCACCGGCCCCGGTGGCCCGTGCTCCGGCTCCGACTCCGTCGGCCGATCGGGGTGTCCCTGCTCCCTCCTCCGGTCCGCGAGCGCCGACGCCCCCAACCGGTCCACGAGGGCCGACGCCCCCAGCCCTCCCGTGCGTCCCGGCTCCCCCGGCCTTCGCGTGTGTCCCGACTCTCCCAACAGGCCGGAGTGTTCGACGAACAGTGCCCGAGCGCGCCGGCGCAGGTCCTCGGCCTGCGCGTGGCGGTGCCGGGGGCCGCGCCGGGCGGGTGGGCGGCGGTGGCGGGTGCGCCCGTCCGAGCCGGGGCCACGGCCCGGGCCGCTGGTTGCCGTCGCTGTGCGTGAGTGTGCTCGAAGTGCCATGCGCCGAGCATCGGGCAGTTCGGCACATTCGCGATGATCTTGCTCGATTCCCGGGGACTACTTCCCGGTTGTGGACAACTCCCTCACCCACACGAGTCATCGAGGGAGGCGGCTGCTCACCGAGGGGAGACCACGACCCCCAGCAGCCCCGGTCCGGTGTGCGCCCCGATGACGGCCCCGACCTCGCTCACATGCAGCTCGGCCAGCCCGGACACCCGCGTCCGCAGCCGGTCCGCGAGCGCCGACGCCCGTTCCGGGGCCGCGAGATGGTGGACGGCGATGTCGATGCCGGCCCCGCTCGCGCGCTCGGCCGCGATCTCCTCCAGGCGCGCGATCGCCTTCGAGGCCGTCCGCACCTTCTCCAGGAGTTCGATGCGGCCCCCTTCCAGCTGGAGCAGCGGTTTGACGGCGAGCGCGGAACCGAGCAGGGCCTGCGCGGCGCCGATGCGGCCGCCGCGGCGCAGGTAGTCGAGTGTGTCGACGTAGAAGTAGGCAGAGGTGCCCCCGGCCCGCTTCTCCGCCGCGGTGACCGCCTCGTCCATGGTGCCGCCGGAACCGGCCGTCTCCGCGGCGGCCAGGGCGCAGAAGCCGAGTGCCATCGCGACCACCCCGGTGTCCACCACGCGCACCGGCACGGGCGCCTCACGGGCCGCGAGGACCGCCGCGTCGTACGTGCCCGACAGTTCCGCGGACAGGTGCAGGGACACGATGCCGGACGCATCGGATTCGGCCACCTTGCGATAGGTCTCGGCGAAGACAGCGGGGCTGGGGCGCGAGGTGGTGACCGGCCGGCGCTTCTGCAGTGCCTGGGCCAGCGAGCGGGTGGAGATCTCCGTGCCCTCTTCGAGCGCCCGGTCACCGAGGACCACGGTCAACGGGACCGCGGTGATGCCGTGGCGCGCCATCGTCCGCGGCGGCAGGTAGGCCGTTGAATCGGTGACGATCGCGACATGGCGGGACATGAGCTGGAGGTTACCTGCCGTGCCGCCCCGACGGCAGCCCAGGCCCGCTGACCGGGCGTGCCACTGGCCGGATCGAGCGGATCAAGTGGTGCTCTCGGGCCGGGGTTTCTTCTGCCAGGGGTAGCCGGAAGGACGTCCCGGCGGGGTGATGGCGGGACGGCCGGCCTCCGGGGCGGCGCCCGGCGGTGGGGTCTGTGCCGCGGTTCGCCGATGCCGGTCACCGTCCGGGGTCTCGGGCCACGGCTCCGGCGCGGGCTCCGGGCCGGTCCAGTGGCGCAGGGCGCCGGCCTCCACGTCGATCTGGGCGCTCAGCATGTCCAGGTCGTCCTCGGCGAGGCGGCGGGCGCGGTCGTGCGCCGCCCAGCGCAGGGAGTCGGCCGAGCCCGTGATGCGCAGCGTCCGCTCGCGCAGGTCCGGGAGCCGCTCGGCGAGCGTCACCCGATCGGGATCGGCCTCCAGGCGTTTGAGTTCGGCGTCCAGTTGGTGTCCGTACGCGCTGAGCCGCTCGAAGAGGGCGACGGACTCCTTCAGGGACTCGTCGTCGGCCGCGCCCGCCTTCAGGGCGTCCTGTGTCGCGCGCATCGAGGTGCGCAGGGTGAGCCGGAGCTCGGCCAGTTCGCCGGCCGGGCCGGGCCGGCCGAGGGACTTGGCGCGCAGGGTCTGGTCCTCCACCGTGCGGCGGGCCTGGCTGATCGTGCGGTCCACGCCGCGCTTGGCGGCGCCGACGGCCTTGACCGTGGCGTAGGCGCCGAGCACCACGCAGAGCAGGAAGAGCACGGCGAAGACTGCGACGACTGCTTCCACGGCGCTCCTCCTGGCGGCTCGGGCGGCACAAGCCGCGCCGCCCTTCCACCGTAAACGCAACGGGCAGGCACAGGGTTCCGGAAGAACCCCGAACCTGCCCGTAGGGGACCACCCTGAGCCGCTCACGCCCCGGCCGTCACACCCGGAGCCGCTCACTCCCCAGCCGTGACAATGCGCTCTGAGTCACGGCACCGCGGTGTCACGCCGGGACGATGTTCACCAGCTTCGGCGCGCGCACGATCACCTTGCGGATGCCGGCGCCGCCCAGGGCCGCGACGACCTTCTCGTCGGCCAGCGCCACCTTCTCCAGTTCCTCCTCGGAGATCGTCGGCGGGACCTCCAGACGCGCCTTGACCTTGCCCTTGATCTGGACGACGCAGGTCACGGACTCGTCCACGACGTACGCCGGGTCGGCGACCGGGAAGTCCCGGTGGACGACGGAGCCGCTGTGGCCCAGCTTGCGCCACAGCTCCTCGGCGATGTGCGGGGCCAGCGGCGCGACCATCAGCACCAGCGGCTCGGCGACCGAGCGCGGCACCGTCCCGCCGGCCTTGGTCAGATGGTTGTTCAGCTCGGTGACCTTGGCGATGGCGGTGTTGAACCGCATTCCCTCCAGGTCGCCGCGGACGCCGTCGATGGCCTTGTGCAGCGCGCGCAGCGTCTCCTCGTCCGCCTCGGTGTCGGAGACGGTGATCTCGCCGGTGGTCTCGTCGACGATGTTGCGCCACAGCCGCTGCAGCAGCCGGAACTGGCCCACCACCGCACGCGTGTCCCACGGACGGGAGACGTCCAGCGGACCCATGGCCATCTCGTACAGACGCAGGGTGTCCGCGCCGTACTCGGCGCAGATCTCGTCCGGGGTGACGGCGTTCTTCAGGGACTTGCCCATCTTGCCCAGCAGGCGGCTGACCTTCTCGCCCTGGTAGTAGTAGGCGCCGTCGCTCCCCTTGTCTTCCGCCAGGGGGGACCCCGCCTCCACCTCGGCGGCCGGCACCGCGATGCCGCGGCTGTCACGGTAGACGTAGGCCTGGATCATGCCCTGGTTGAACAGCTTGTGGAACGGCTCCGCGGAGGAGACGTGACCCAGGTCGTACAGGACCTTGGACCAGAAGCGCGCGTACAGCAGGTGCAGCACGGCGTGCTCGGCGCCGCCGACGTACAGGTCTACACCGCCGTGCGGCATGCCCTCGCGCGGGCCCATCCAGTACTGCTCGATCTCCGGGTCGACCAGCCGCTCGCTGTTGTGCGGGTCCAGGTAGCGCAGCTCGTACCAGCAGGAACCGGCCCAGTTGGGCATGGTGTTGGTCTCGCGGCGGTACTTCTTCGGCCCGTCGCCCAGGTCCAGGGTGACGTTCACCCACGCCTCGTTGCGCGACAGCGGGGTCTCGGGCTGGGTGTCGGCGTCGTCCGGGTCGAAGGTGCGCGGGCTGTAGTCCTCGACCTCGGGCAGCTCCAGCGGCAGCATCGACTCGGGCAGCGCGTGCGCGACACCGTCCTCGTCGTAGACGATCGGGAAGGGCTCGCCCCAGTAGCGCTGGCGACTGAACAGCCAGTCGCGCAGGCGGAAGTTGACGGTGCCCTCGCCGATGCCCTTGCGCTCCAGCCACTCGGTGATGCGCGCCTTGGCCTCGACGACGCCCAGTCCGTCCAGCGCCAGGCCGTCGGCGCCGGAGGAGTTGACGATCCGCGCGTCGTAGGACACGAAGGCGTCGTCCCACGTCGACGGGTCGGTGCCGCGGTCGTCGGACGGCTGTACGACGCAGCGCATCGGCAGTTCGAAGGCGCGGGCGAAGGCGAAGTCGCGGCTGTCGTGTGCCGGGACGGCCATGATGGCGCCGGTGCCGTAGCCCATCAGGACGTAGTCGGCGATGAAGACGGGGATCTTCTCGCCGGTGACGGGGTTGGTCGCGAACGCGCCGGTGAAGACACCCGTCTTGTCCTTGGCCTCGGCCTGGCGTTCGACGTCGGACTTCGAGGCGGCCTGCGCGCGGTAGGCGGCGACGGCCTCGGCGGGCGTGGCGTGGCCGCCGGTCCACACCTCGTGGGTGCCCTCCGGCCAGGCGGCCGGGGTGAACTTCTCCACCAGCGGGTGCTCGGGGGCCAGCACCATGTAGGTCGCGCCGAACAGGGTGTCCGGGCGCGTGGTGAAGACGGTGATGCGCTCGCCGTCGATGGGGAAGTCGACGCGGGCGCCCTCGCTGCGGCCGATCCAGTTGCGCTGCTGCAGCTTGATGGCCTCGGGCCAGTCCAGCTCCTCCAGGTCCTCCAGCAGCCGGTCGGCGTAGGCGGTGATGCGCATGTTCCACTGGCGCAGCTTGGCCTTGAAGACCGGGTAGTTGCCGCGCTCGGAGCGGCCGTCGGCGGTGACCTCCTCGTTGGCCAGCACGGTGCCCAGGCCGGGGCACCAGTTGACCGGCGCGTCGGAGGCGTAGGCCAGGCGGAACTCACCCAGCACGTCGGCGCGCTCGGCGTGGTTCAGCTCGTGCCATCCGCGCGTGTGTCCCGGTACGGCACGCTCACCGGACTCGAACTGGGCGATCAGCTCCGAGATCGGACGGGCCCGCCTGGCCTCCTCGTCGTACCAGGAGTTGAAGATCTGCAGGAAGATCCACTGGGTCCACTTGTAGTAGTCCGGGTCGATCGTCGCGAACGACCGGCGCTTGTCGTGGCCCAGGCCCAGCCGGCGCAGCTGGACCTTCATGTTCTCGATGTTGGCCTCGGTGGACACGCGCGGGTGCGTGCCGGTCTGCACGGCGTACTGCTCGGCGGGCAGACCGAAGGCGTCGAAGCCCAGGGTGTGCAGGACGTTGTGGCCCGTCATCCGCTGGAACCGGGCGTACACATCGGTGGCGATGTAGCCCAGGGGGTGGCCGACGTGCAGACCCGCACCGGACGGATACGGAAACATGTCCATGATGAACTTCTTGGGCCGGGCGGCCGTCTCGGGGTCGCCGGCCAGGTCACCCTTGGGGTTCGGTGCCGCGTAGGTGCCCTCGGCGTCCCAGAAGTCCTGCCAGCGTGCCTCGATCTCGGCCGCCATGGCGGCCGTGTAGCGGTGCGGCGCCGCCTCCGCCGGGGTGGTGGCGGTGGCAGCGGAGTTCGTCTCGCTCATGATCCTCAAAGCTCCATCGATCGTCTCTGCCGGCGGCTGCGACTTTCAAGAAACGAAAAATCCCCTCGCACAGGAGGGGACGCCGCGCCGATTCCGACCACCCGATTCGCCGGCGGTCGGGACTGATCAGCGCGGCTCGCTAAGCAGAAGGCGTACGGCACGCATGGCGTCAGGGTACCGCAGCCGTCGAGGGCACCGCGACGAGCGTCCGTCCCGCCCGCCGCCGGGGCCCGCCGAACTTCACAGGAACATACCGATCCGCTTGTGAAGGTTCAGAAAAGTTGAACTGCGTTCAAAGGTTACCCGGCGTAACGGACGCTATGGGGACAACAGGAGTCCAGAACGTTCCGTTGATAACAACGCAATAACTCAAACGGCCTACTGCTCGGTTTGGAGCCACTTAGAGTTCGTCCTCGGGACCGCTCACCCGAACCGCTCGGAGTTGCCCCCATGAACCCTCGACGCAGTAACAGCTCGCTCCCCAAACCGGGCCGGTCGGCCTACGGGGTGGCGTCCGCTGTCGTCCTGCTCCTGATACCCGTGGTCGTGCTGGTGGGAGGCAGCCGGTTCCGCGAGTTCCTGAACTTCGGCGCGGGCGTCCTCTCCCTGGTCTCCCTCAGCTGCTCGGTGATCTGGGGCCTGGTCGCCCAGGACCGGATCTTCCTCAACACGCGCCAGCGGATCGTGGGCCAGGCGGTGCACCGGACCACCGCGGTCGCCTCGATCGCGTTCCTCCTGCTGCACATCACCACCAAGATCGCCCTGGACCACACCCAGCTGATCGCCGCGGTCCTTCCGTTCTCGCTCGGCGTCACCGGAAGCGGCGGCCTGATCGGCCTCGGCTCCGTGGCCGGACTGCTGATGATCTTCGTCGGCATCACGGGCGCGCTGCGCAGCAACTTCGCCACGCCCGCCCCGGTCGCCGCACGCTGGCGGGCCATGCACATGCTGGCCTACCCGGCCTGGTGCGCGGCGCTGGTCCACGGCCTGTACGCCGGCCGGCAGGCCAAGCCGATCTTCGTGATCCTCTACAGCCTGTCCCTGCTCGGCGTCATGGGGGCCCTGGCGCTGCGCGCGGCACCGCGCCCGTACAAGCGCAAGGTCGCCGACCGGCTGATGACGCTGCTCGGCGGCGGTGAGCGGCCGGAACTGGACGACCTCGACTCCAGCCGCGCCAGGGCGGCGGAGTCCGTGCTGCCGGGCTACGAGAACAGGCGGGCGGAGCGGCCCTCGCGCACCGACACGACCGGCTCCCTGCCGCGCGTCACTGCCCCCGCCGCACCGTTCTACGAGGCTCCCGCGGCCGGTGCCGCCCAGGAGGACACCTCCGGCTTCGCGGCCGCCTACCGGGCCGTCTCGACACCGGGGCAGCCCTTCGCAGCCGACCGCACCGCGCGCATGGATCTGCCCTTCGACGCACAGGCGACCGAGGCGATGCCGCGCATGGAGAGCACGGGCGCCTCGGGCAACTGGCCGATCCCGTCGCCGCCGCCCGTCGGCGAGGCACCCCCCTCGGCGTACGACCCGCTGAACGACACCGGACACACCATCCCGCCCTATGGCAATCCGGGCACGAACGGCTACGGCGGACGTGATGTGTACGACACCGGTGAGACGAATCCGGTCTACGGCACGTACAACTCGAACGACACGTACATGAGCGGTCCCGCAACTGAAACACGCCCCGGCGCCCCCTTCGACGCGCCGGGTTCGGGGGAACCTTGGAACACGCCTTCCGGAGGCCATAGGTGAACGAGGCCCTGCCCGACGTCCCGGAAGTCCGCGTGGTCGGACTCCCCCAGCTCACGTCGGGCTTCGACCTTGTGGAACGACTCGACCTGCCCATGCACCTGAAGGTGCACGGCCCACTCGAACCGCTGGGCGGCGAGCAGCTCGCGCAGCTCGCCGAGGCGATCAACCTCAGGGGCCGCGGCGGCGCGGGCTTCCCCTTCCACAAGAAGCTGCGGTCGGTCGCGGAGTCGGCCATCCGCCGCGGCGTACGGCCCGTCGTCGTCGTCAACGGCAGCGAGGACGAGCCGGCCTGCCGCAAGGACACGGTGCTCATCAACCGTGCCCCGCACCTCATCCTGGACGGCGCCCTGCTGTGCGCGGAGGCCCTCGGCGCCCGCACGCTCGTGGTGGGCGTCACCCGGGAGTCCACCCAGCGCTCCATGGAGGCCGCCCTGGCCGAACGGGGCCTGAGCAACGGCCGCAGATCGGCACTCCGCGCGCGCGTGCAGCGCAACCCGGTGCGCATGGTCACGGGCGCGGCGGCATCGCTGATCCGCTCCATCGACGGCGGTCCGGCGATCCCGCCCGGCCGCAAGGTCAGCGCCTCGCAGACCGGCGTCGGCGGCGCGCCCACCCTGCTGTCCAACGCCGAGACCTTCGCGCAGCTGGCGATCGCCGCCCGCATCGGACCCGAGCGCTACGGCAACACCGGCCTGTACGACGAGCCGGGCACCGTCATGCTGACGGTCTCCGGCGCCGTCGCCCGCCCGATGGTGATCGAGGTCCCCACGGGCGTGCCGCTGCGTTACGTCCTTCAGCTGACCGGTGCGCCGCCTGTGCCGCAGGGCGTGCTGACCGGCGGCTACCACGGCAAGTGGATCGACGCGGCGACCGTCAACGAGGCGGTCGTCTCGCGCAACTCCCTGGACGCGGTGGGCGGTTCGCTCGGCGCCGGAGCGATTCTGCCGATCAGTCAGAACACCTGCCCGCTGGGCGAGTCGCTGCAGGTGGCCAAGTGGCTGGCCGAGGAGAGCGCGGGCCAGTGCGGCCCGTGCTATCTCGGGCTGCCGGCCGCCGCGCGCGGCATGGAGGACATCCTGGGCGGCGGCGGGCCGGCCGCTCTGGAGGCGCTCAAGCAGGTCGCCAAGAACGTCAAGCGGCGCGGCGCGTGCTCGCACCCGGACGGCTCGGCGATGTTCCTGGAGTCCACCATCAAGGCGTTCACGGACGACCTGGCCGCCCATGTCCTCGGCAACGGCTGCGGACGGCCGGTGGAGGGCGTGCTGCCGCTCTTCGAGGACGGCAGGGTCCCGACGGGCGTCCCGGGCGGCGGCGCGGCCGAGGAGACCGGTCCCAGCCGTCAGAAGATCTACGTCGACTGGACCCTGTGCCGGGGCCACGGCCTGTGCGCGGACATCCTCCCGGAAGTGTTCGAACTGGGTGCCGACGGCTTCCCGACCGTCGCCCAGGCGCAGGTGCCGCGCTACGCGGAGGCCAAGGCGCTGCGTGCGGTGCGCCGCTGTCCGGCACTGGCCCTGCGCCTGGAGGAGGACACGCGCGCGCAGGCTCCCTCGCGCAACCTGCCGGTCCTCTCGCAGGGCCGCGGCCGTCGAGCGCTCGGCCGCTGAGCTCACGGCCGGCGGGTCACCTTCAGGAGTGACCCGCCGCGCCGCCCCGCGACCCGGAACGCCGAAGGCGGGCCGTCCCTTCGGACGACCCGCCTTCGGTCTCTGTGGAGCTAAGGAGAATTGAACTCCTGACCTCCTGCATGCCATGCAGGCGCTCTACCAACTGAGCTATAGCCCCTTGCTGTGTGCCTCCCGGCTTCCCCGGCGGCGACGCCAACATTACACGGTCCGAGGGGTGCTTCACCAAATCGGTTTTCGCTCTGCCCGATATGACCGTTGTTCATGGCCGTTGGTCATGAACAACGGTCACGCGGGTCGGCCGGGGGCCCTCGCGGCGCCCCCGGCCGATGTCACGCCGTGACGAAGGAGTAGAACCGCTTGAGGGTGCAGTGCTCCTCCAGAAGGCGGCCGTAGATCGGCTCCCCCTCCAGTTCGCGGTACGTCTCGATCGGGTCGCCCTTTATGATCAGCGCCCGCGCGCACTCCTCGCACCAGTACTGGTAGTCGGGGTTGATCGGCTCCATGTCACGGACGATGGGCGTGCCGCTGCCGCACCAGTCGCACTTTCGCCTGTGTGCACCCATCGATCAGCTCCAGCTGTGGCCGCAGGCCGTGCACACGTACGAGATCCCGCCGTTGTCGCCGAGGACTTGCGCCACGTGGAGGGAGCCGCAGGAGGGGCACACGAGGCGGGTGACCGTGTCCCGTATCAACGCCGCACCGAGGAGGCGACCGACCTCCTCGAGGATGCTGGCAGGCATCGCTACTCCCTCCCGTCGGGCCGCGCCCCCTTCCGGCCGTTTGATTCTGCCACGGCCGGACCAATACGGTCAGCGACGCCTCGGTACCAGTCCGGCCACGGCGGCGATCACGGCCGTCCCGGCCAGCGCGTACATGCACGCCGAGAGCGCCTCCGCAGAGGTATACGCCCCGGGGGCCCCGAGTGACTCAAGCCGGTTGAGGAACAGTGTGCCGAAGGCCGCCACGCCGATCAGCTGACCGAGCTGCGCGACGGTGGCGAGCAGACCGCTGGCGTCCGCCGCGTCCTCGGGCCGCACGGCGGCCAGCGCGCCGGTCAGCGTCGGGCTGAAGCCGAGCGCGAGCCCGGCGCCCACACCGGCGTAGGCGAGAAAGAGCACGGCGCCGCCGTCGTGGCCGCCCCTGAACGCCAGTGCGACACCGGGCACGGACAGCGCGATGAGCACGAACCCGGACGGGATCAGCCACCGCTGCCAGGACGCCGGCCACCTCCGCCACGTCAGCCCGACCAGGCCGAAGACGGCCGCGGTCGGCGCGAAGGTCAGCCCCGCCCGCAGCGGGCTGTAGCCGAGGCCGCCCTGGACGTGCAGGGTGAGCGCGAAGAGGAAGCCGCCGTTCACGGCCATGACGGCCAGGACCTGGAAGACGGCGAGGCCCATGCCGGGCAGGCGCAGCACACGAGGTGTGATCAGCGGGGCTCCGCCACGCCGGGCGAGCCGGGACTCGTAGCCGCAGAACACCGCGAACAGCGCCGCGGACGCGGCCAGCGACAGCCAGGACCACCGGGGCCAGTCCTCCTCCTGGCCGAGCACCAGCGGCACCGTCAGCAGCGAGACCGCCGCGCCCAGCAGCACCAGTCCGGGCAGGTCCAGGCCCCGTGGCCGCACCTCCGCACCACCAGCGGACTCCGGCGGTCGCTCCGCTCCTTCGCCCCGCGGCAGCACCCGCCGCCCGACGAGCAGGAGGACGGCGCCCACGGGCACGTTGACGAGGAACACCGGGCGCCAGCCGGCGCCGAACAGATCCGCGCTGACCAGCACACCGCCGACGACCTGCCCGGCCGCCGCGCCGACGGCGAGCACCGCGGAGTACGCGCCGAGCGCACGCACCCGGGCCGTGCCGGTGAAGGTGCGCTGGATGAGGCTGAGCACCTGCGGGATCATCAGCGCCGAGCCGGCGCCCTGGACCAGCCGGAAGACGATCAGCGCTCCCGCTCCCCCGGCCAGGCCGCAGGCGAGCGAGGCGACGGTGAACAGGGCCAGTCCGGCCAGGTGCACCCGGCCGTGTCCGAGCCGGTCGCCCAGCCGCGCTCCCGTGATCAGCAGGACCGAGTAGGTGATGGTGTAGCCGGCGATGACCAGTTGCAGATCCGCGCCGGAGGCGTGCAGGTCGGAGCCGATGGCCGGGGCGGCGACGTTCACGATGAACACGTCGAGGAGCGCCATGAACTGGGCCGCGAGCACGGTGGCGAGCAGCGGCCGGGCCCGATTGTCAGTGGTGGGCGCTTTACTGTTCTCAGGACTTCGGAGCGGGTGCGCGGAGGCGGCATCCGGGCCTGTCCGGGAGGGTGTCGTCATGCCGTCGAGCCTGGCGACGTCTCGGTACGGGTGCCGAGAGCCCGCCGATGCTGGTATCGGCAGCACCTGGCAGGCGACGGGTCCGGCCTCGACCATGAGGACGTGACAACGGGGGATGTGACGATGACGACGACACAACGCCGTCGGCCGGAACTGGCCGCGTTTCTGCGCAGCAGGCGCGCCCGGGTGACACCGGCCGACGTGGGGATGGCACCGGGCCTGCGTCGCCGCACGCCGGGACTGCGCCGCGAGGAGGTCGCCCAGCTGTCGGGTGTGGGCGTCACCTGGTACACCTGGCTGGAACAGGGCCGGCCGATCAACGCCTCCTCGCAGGTGCTGGACGCGGTGGCGCGCACGCTGCGGCTGGAGCCACCGGAGCGGGAGCATCTGTACCGGCTGGCGGAGGTGCCGTTCGACCCGGGGCCGCAACCACCGGCCCAGCGGGTCCGCCCGGAGGTCCAGGGCGTTCTGGACGCCCTCGATCCGCATCCTGCGGTGGTCTACAACGGGCGCTATGACGTCCTGGCGACCAACGCCGCCTACCGTGACCTGTTTCAGCTGCGGCAGATGTCCGAGGACTCCGTGCCGAACGCCCTGTGGACGCTGTTCACACTCCCCCCGGACGTAGGTCCCCTGGTCCACCGGGAGCGTGAACTGCCGGTGATGGTGGCCACGCTCCGGTCCCACTACGGCAGACATGTCGGGGAGCCCTCCTGGGAGGACTTCATACGCACCCTGTCGGCCACCAGCCCGTACTTCGCCGAGCTCTGGGCCGGCGGCGAGGTGACACCTCCTGGGCCGCGGGTGAAGACGTTCCGCCGTCTGTCGGGAGAGGAGCTGCGGACCACGGTGGTGTCGCTGTCGATCGACGGAATGCCGGAGTGCCGGATCGTGACGTACTCGCCGGAACACGAAAATCCCGCCCCTTGACGGGACGGGACTCTCATCACCGATCTTTGACAACTCGACAGAGCGTCGATCCGTGGAGCTAAGGAGAATTGAACTCCTGACCTCCTGCATGCCATGCAGGCGCTCTACCAACTGAGCTATAGCCCCTTGCTGCCACGCGGCCAAGCCGCCTGGTGTTCTTCCCGCTCGGCGGGGCGAACAAGAAGAACTTTAGCCTGTGACCTGCCGGAAAGTGAAATCCGGGCCCCGTGGGGCCGCCGGGGTGTCCCGGGGCCCGGTCGCGGCGGGTCTCAGTCGTCGTCGCCGAGGACGGGCTCGGGCAGGGTGCCGGCGTTGTGCTCCAGCAGGCGCCAGCCGCGGGCGCCCTCGCTGAGGACCGACCAGCAGCAGTTCGCGAGCCCCGCGAGGCTCTCCCAGTGGTGCGCCTCCAGGCCGAGGAGGCGTCCGATGGTGGTGCGGATGGTGCCGCCGTGGCTGACCACCACGAGCGTGCCGTCCTCGGGCAGCTTCTCCACGTGCCGCAGCACCACGGGGGCGGCGCGGTCGGCGACCTCGGTCTCCAGTTCTCCGCCGCCCCGGCGCACCGGCTCGCCGCGCTTCCACGCGGTGTACTCCGCGCCGTACCGGTCGATGATCTCCTCGTGCGTCAGCCCCTGCCAGACGCCCGCGTAGGTCTCGCGCAGGCCCTCGTCCAAGGTGACGTCGAGGCCGGTGAGGGCGGCCAGCTCGGCGGCCGTGCGGGCGGCCCGCTTCAGGTCCGAGGAGATGATCGCGTCGGGTTTGAGGGAGGCCAGCAGCCGGGCGGAACGGCGGGCCTGGCCGACGCCGGTCTCGGTGAGCTCGACGTCCGTGGAGCCCTGGAAACGGCGCTCCACGTTCCAGGACGTCTGGCCGTGCCGCCACAGGATGATGCGGCGGCCTCGGCCCGGCGTCCTGCCGATCCCGTCACCGGCGCCGCTCACCGCCACTCACCGCCCGGCTCCGCCGACTCCTCGGCGGCCTTCAGCCTGGCGTGCTCCTCGGCCTTGCCCCGGGTGGCCTGGGCGTCGGCGGGCAGCTCGATCTCGGGGCAGTCCTTCCACAGCCGTTCCAGGGCGTAGAAGACACGCTCCTCGCTGTGCTGGACGTGGACGACGATGTCGACGTAGTCGAGCAGGACCCAGCGGGCCTCCCGGTCGCCTTCGCGACGCACCGGTTTGGCGCCGAGCTCCTTCAGAAGCCGCTCCTCGATCTCGTCGACGATCGACTTGACCTGGCGGTCGCTGGGTGCGGATGCCAGGACGAAGGCATCCGTGATCGACAGCACATCGCTGACGTCGTAGGCGATGATGTCGTGCGCGAGCTTGTCCGCGGCCGCCTGGGCGGCGGTGCTGACGAGCTCGAGGGAACGGTCGGTTGCGGTCACTACAGGGCTTTCCGTCGGCGGTCACTTGCCCTCCAGGGTCTCACGGACCGCCGACGACGCCCCACGTGATAAAGGGATCACTGCGCTGACGTGGGCTTGTAGTCCTGGCCGAGGACCACCGAGACGTCGGCGCCGGAGGAGACCGTGCCCTTCGTCACGGAGCCGGTGGGCAGGCCCAGGGTCTTGGCCACCTCGGTGGCGTTCTCCTTGTCTCCGGCGTCGGCGTAGAGGACCTTGGAGGTCGGCTGCACGGCGGACGCGGTGCCGGCCTCCAGGAAGGTGAAGCCGCCGTTGAGGAGGACGACGCGCGCCTTGTCGGTGTCGCTCTTGGTGCCGGAGGCGTTCTGGACGGAGACCCGGACGGACGAGCCCTGGGCGGGGCTCTTCGCGGCGCCGCCGAGGATGTCCTTGACCACGCTGTCGCTGGTCTTCGCGCTCAGCGTGCCGTCGCTGCCGACGGGCAGCAGGGCCGTCCGGTAGTCGCCGCCCTTGGCCAGGTCGGCGAGCTTGGCGAGGAAGGTGCCGAGGTCCTTGTCGGTGAGCGAGGGGTCGAGGATCTGCGCCAGTGTCTGCACGGTCGTGGTCGCGGACTGCGGGTCGGAGGACAGCTTGCGCAGCACCCCCTGCATGACCTGGCCGAACCGTTGCAGCTGGGCGTTCTGGGCCTCGCCGGAGGCCCGGTAGGTGGCGTAGGCGACGGCCATCTTGCCGCTGAGGGTCTGGTCCTTGCCCCGGTGGACGAGGGGCCCGGTGCCCTTCTTCTTCGCGTCCGGGTCGGGGACGTCGGTGTCGGTGTCGACCTCGATGTTGCCGACCAGGTCGACCAGGTTCTGCAGGTAGGGGGTGTCCAGGCGCCAGGTGCCCTCGATGTTCGTGCCGAGGACGGTGTCGAGCTGGTCGCGGGTGCCGGAGGAGCCGTCGTCGCGGACCGACTTGGCGAGGGTCGTCGTGGTGCCGTCGTCGTCGGTGAGGGCCAGGGAGTTGGGCAGCAGGACGGTGGTGCCCTGCTTGGTGGTGGCGTTGTCGACGAGCAGGGCCGTGGAGGTCCCGCCCTTGGCGGTGTTGTGCAGGTGGACGACGATCACGTCGCGTTTCTGGGCGCCCGCGGCGGTGGCGGTGCCGGTCTTCTGGTCGGCGGAGGACAGTCCGGGCAGCTTCCCGGCGTACCAGAGGTAGCCGACGCCGCCCACCGCGACCAGGGCGAGCACCACGGCCAGGGCGATGATCCGGCTGCGCGCGCGCCGACGGGCCTCCTCGCGGCGCTCGGTGCGGTTCTCGGTGAACTTCAGCCAGTCGATGACGTCTTCGGAGTCGTCGCTGGGCTCCTCGACGAAGGCGAACTGCTCGGTGTGGTACTCCCGCTCGTCACCGTCCGGCCGGTCCGGGCCGTCCGCGGTCCGGCCGCGCTCTCCGGGCGGGGTCTGCGCGGGTCCTGCCTGCTGCGGGCCGGCCTGCTGCGGAATGTAGGCGGTCTGCTCGGTGACCCGGGGCTGCTGTCCGCTGGTCGCGGTCCGGCCGTAGGGGTCGTAGCCCGCCTCCGTCGCGCCGGAGGCGGGCGTGCCGGAGCCGTAGGGGTCGTAGGTGCCGGGGTGGCCGTGGGAGCCGCCGGGGCCCTGGGAGCCGTGCGGACGGTTCGGGTCGTACGACGGGTACTGCTCGTAGGGGGACGCGGGGGGTGTCTGCGGGCCGGGGCCGTAGCCGCCGTCGTAGCCGGACGGGCCGTGCTGCTGTTGTCCGCCGGTCGCGTAGGGGTCGTAGCCGTAGCCCTGGTGGTCCTGGCGGCCGTAGGCGTCGTAGGACTGCTGAGGGGTCTGCTGGGACGGGATTTGCCGGTACACGGGCCGGCCGTACTCGTCGTAGCCCACGAGCTCGTAGCTGTCGCCCTCGTACCCAGCGTCGTATCGGTCGTTCACCGGTGCCCCTCTCGGCTCACTCGCCGCGGTACAGCCCGCGTTTGGCGATGTAGCGCACGACTCCGTCCGGCACCATGTACCAGATGGGGTCGCCCGTGGCGACTCTCGCCCGGCAGTCCGTGGAGGAGATGGCGAGGGCCGGGACCTCGACCAGGGAGACCCCGCCCTCGGGCAGGCCCTGGTCGCTGAGGTGGTGGCCGGGCCGGGTGACGCCGATGAAGTGGGCCAGGGAGAAGAGTTCCGCGGAGTCCCGCCAGGTCAGGATCTGGCCGAGCGCGTCGGCGCCGGTGATGAAGAACAGGTCGGTGTCGGGATTGAGGGCGCGCAGGTCGCGCAGGGTGTCCACGGTGTAGGTGGGGCCGCCGCGGTCGATGTCGATGCGGCTGACGGAGAACTGCGGGTTCTCGGCGGTCGCGATGACCGTCATCAGGTAGCGGTCCTCGGCCGGGGAGACATGGCGGTGGGTCTTCTGCCAGGGCTGACCGGTGGGCACGAAGACCACCTCGTCCAGGTGGAACTGCGCGGCGACCTCGCTGGCCGCCACGAGGTGCCCGTGGTGGATCGGGTCGAACGTTCCGCCCATGACGCCCAGGCGGCGCTTGCCCGACGACGAGGGGCCGCTGCCGGGCCCGTTCTCGGGGTGTTCCACCGTGTCACGCGCCGGACCGGTAGGCATGTCCTGCTCTCCCATGCGTGCAGACCCTACCGGCCCGGTCCGAGGATCCCGGCCGGGAGTTCGCCGAGTACCGTTCCCGGGCCCCGGCGGCGAGCCTCCGGGGCGGGCCGGCCGGGCCCCGGCGGGTCAGCGGTCGCGGTTGAAACGAGTGGTGATCCACAGCAGCAGCAGCAGGACGGCGAGTGCGGCCCCGCCCGTCACCGCGGGGTTCAGACTCTCGTGCCGGCCACCCTCGGCCTCGGCGAGGTTGACCAACTGGGCAGCGGCGCTGTGGAAGCTCATCTTCGGCAGACCTATCCGGGTGTGGGCGGGATAAAGATGTCCGCCCATCGTAAGCGTCCGCCTCGCCGCCCCTCACGCCGACTCCACCGTTGCGGTCGGCAGCCGGCCGAGCCGAAGGCACGGCAGGGACGAGGTCGGCCCCGGTGGGCTCGCCCGGCACGGACGGCAGGCACGCCCGGAGGGCACGGCCGGGGAACCTTCCGGGACGCTCAGTCGTCGTTCCGCTTGTAGCCGCGCAGCAGGAACCAGCCCACGAGGACGCAGCCCAGGATCATCACGATCAGGACGACCCGGAGCAGGTCACCGGACCCCTGATGCCGGGTTGCCGTCCCGGCGGCCTCGGCGAGCCGTGCGACTGCGGGGTGGTGCTCCATGGCGGACTCCTTCGCTGTGCTGCCCGTCCACGGTATCTCCGCCTAGGCTGTCTCCTGCTTCGGGGGCACATCGGGCGACACAGACGCACATGGGGGATCACATGTCCGACGAAGGCCGCGAGCACAACGGGCACGAGCGCGTGCCGAGCCGCCGCCGCACTCGCTTCCCGGGGATCTCCTCGCGGGCGTACGAGCATCCGGCCGACCGGTCCGCCCTGGTCGCCCTGCGCAAGCTGAGCGGCTTCGACACGGTGTTCAAGGCCCTCAGCGGCCTGCTGCCCGAGCGCAGCCTCCGGCTGCTGTTCCTGTCCGACTCGGTACGCGTCTCGGACCAGCAGTTCACGCACCTGAACGACATGCTGCGGGACGCCTGCTACATCCTGGACCTGGAGAAGGTCCCGCCGATGTACGTCAACCAGGATCCGCAGCCCAACGCGATGTGCATCGGCCTGGACGAGCCGATCATCGTGGTGACCACGGGCCTGGTCGAGCTGCTCGACGAGGAGGAGATGCGGGCGGTCGTCGGCCACGAGGTGGGCCACGCCCTGTCCGGCCACGCGGTGTACCGCACCGTCCTGCTGTTCCTGACCAATCTGGCCGTGCGGGTGGCCTGGATCCCGCTGGGCAGCATCGCCATCATGGCGATCGTCACGGCTCTGCGCGAGTGGTTCCGCAAGTCGGAGCTGTCGGCCGACCGGGCGGGGCTGCTGGTCGGGCAGGACGTGCGGGCGTCGATGCGCGGCCTGATGAAGATCGCGGGCGGCAACCACCTGCACGAGATGAACGTGGACGCGTTCCTGAAGCAGGCCGAGGAGTACGAGGAGTCGGGCGACCTGCGCGACTCCGTGCTGAAGATCCTCAATGTGCTGCCGCGCACCCATCCCTTCGCCACCGTCCGGGCGGCCGAGCTGAAGAAGTGGGCCGAGTCCCGGGACTACCAGCGGATCATGGACGGTCACTACGCGCGGCGCACCGAGGACAAGGACACCTCGGTCGGCGACTCCTTCCGCGAGTCGGCGAATCACTACGCCAGCCATGTGAAGAGTTCCAAGGATCCGCTGATGAAGCTGGTCAGCGACCTCGCGGGCGGAGCCGGTGACCTGGGCGAGCGGGTCAGGCGGGGTTTCGGCGGCTTCACGGGTGCGGCCGGGTCCAAGGGCGACGGGAAGAACGACGGCGGAAAGAACGACGGGGCGAAGGGCGGCCCCCACGACGGTCGCGGCCCGGAGGACGAGCCGCCGACGGACACGCCGCGCGGCGACGCGGACTGACCCGCCGAGCGCCCCGCCGCCCGCCCGACCCACCGAGAACCGGCTGAGAGCCGACCGATCACCGGGCCGAGAAGACCGACCGCCGGGCCGAGGGCGCCGGGGTCACACCTTCGGCTGGGCGGCGGCGGCCAGGGTGCCGCACAGCGGTGTCGGGCCGTCCGGTGCGTACGGGTCGGTGCCGGAGGGGCCGCCCGGCTTCGCCGTCTGGCCGGCCAGCAGCGGGTGGAAGCGGCCCGCGGAGTCGTCGGTGCAGGACAGCGGGCCGGCCTGGACAAAGGAGGCGACCAGCTGCACCTGGCGCAGCCGCAGGTCGTCGCGGTCGAAGCGGAACTGGAGCTCGCGCCGCACGGTGAACAGCGAGACCGGGGCCTTGGCGGCCGAGCCGGCCGGCTTGAGCGCGTAGACCAGCGTGGGGTCCGCCGTGACCTCCAGCGTGGCCGAGTCGGCCTCGACGGCCTGCAGGCTGCCCTGGACGCGGATCGCGGGGTCAGCCAGCTCGGTCCGGGCCGGGTCGAACCGGACCAGCCAGCCGGTCGCGGCGTGCTGACCGTCCGCGGCCGGGTGGTCGAAGCTCTGGTCGAACTGGTTGAGCTGGTCCGGCGCGATCAGCGCCCGGACGGTGTTGATCTCGCCGTCCAGGAGCACCGCCGGGTCGAGGGAGGAGGCCACGATGTAGTCCCTCGCGGTGAGCAGGGCGGTGGCGACCTGGCCGTCCGAGAAGTGGGCGGTGCGCCGATGGGCGGGCAGCGGGATGCCCTCGGCTCCGGAGACGTAGTGGGCGGCGGGGCTGTGCGCGTACAGCTGCTCGAGGTCGGCGGACCCGGGGACCTCGCCCCGCGGGGCGAGCGGTACGACGGTCATCCGCAGCGGTACGGCGGTCGGCTGGAGCTGTGCGGTCCGGCTGGGGCTGCGCACGCTCATGTAGACGGCGGTGGCGAAGGCGAGGGCGATCAGCAGGACGAGCGCCAGGGCCTGCCGGGACAGCCCGCGGCGCAGGTGGGGGCGGCGGCGCACGGCGGGCGTGTGGTCGGTCATCCGCTCCTGCGCGGAGTACTCCTGGAGGCGGGCAGCCCGGACGAACGACTCGTCGAAGACGACGGATCGGTACTCGTCCTCCGCACCTCCGGGGGCGCCCTCGGGTGTCCCTTCGGGCGGGTCTCCAGGCCCTCCCATATATTCAGGGTAGGTCTCGGCACGCCCCGGTAAACGCCCTGCTGCGAGCCAACTTCTGACAGGTTCTCACCAGAATCGGCGGCGTGCCGTCAGGGGGTGCGGGGGACCGCCGGGACGGGTGGCGGGGAGGACTCGGCGGACGCGGAGGGCGCGGCGGCGCTGCCCTGTTCCAGGCCGGTCGAGGCGGGCGCCGGCACCTGGTCGCTGCCGCCCGAGGAGCCGCCCCGGTAGACCGCCGCGAAGGCCAGCGCGACCATACCGACGCCCATCACCACGGCGAGCACCCAGGCCACGGGCCGGTGCCAGCGCACCTGCTTGCCGAAGGTCCCCGGGCCGCCGTCGAGGAAGTCGGGGTCGTCCAGGTCGTCGAGGTCGCCGTCACGGGCGAACCCGTGCCGGTCGGGGCCGTAGCCGTCGTCGTAGTGCTCGCCTCTCGCGTGCGCGCGGCGGGCCTCGGCCTCGGAGGCCTCGGCTCTCGCCTGGGCCGCGGCCAGGAGGCGCTCGACGGCGGTCGGCTCGTGGATCAGGGCCGCCCGTACGAAGGCCTCGTCGAACACCACGGAGGCGAACTCTTCGTCCGACACCCCGCGGTCGTGGTCGTCGTCGGGCTCCCAGCCGTCAGGGAACGGCGTGCCCCCCACGTCCTCCGGCACGGATCCAGAGTAGACCTGGGGGGTCAATTTGGGCAGACGGTATGGAAATTCATTCGCCCGCCGAGACGCCTTCCCGCCGCACGGCCACCGGGCCGCGCGCTCAGCGGCGGATGTGCCCGTCGCCCGTGACGATGTACTTCGTGCTGGTCAGCTCGGGGAGCCCCATCGGCCCGCGGGCGTGCAGCTTCTGCGTGGAGATGCCGATCTCCGCGCCGAAGCCGAACTGTCCGCCGTCGGTGAAGCGGGTGGAGGCGTTCACGGCGACGGTGGTGGAGTCGACCAGTCGGGTGAAGCGGCGGGCGGCCTGCTGCGAGGTGGTGACGATCGCCTCGGTGTGCCCGGAGGACCACAGCCGGATGTGCGACACCGCCTTGTCCAGCGAGTCCACGACGGCGGCGGCGATGTCGTACGACAGGTACTCGGTGTCCCAGTCGTCGGGGGTGGCCTCGACCACCGTGGCCCGGGAGTCCTTGGCGTAGGCCATCACCCGGTCGTCGGCGTGCACGGTGACCCCGGCCTCGGCGAGCGCGTCCAGGGCGCGCGGCAGGAACTCGGCGGCGATGTCCTGGTGGACGAGGAGGGTCTCGGCGGCGTTGCACACGCTGGGCCGCTGCGCCTTGGAGTTGATCAGGATGTCGACGGCCATGTCGAGGTCGGCGTGCGCGTCGACGTAGACGTGGCAGTTGCCGGTGCCGGTCTCGATCACCGGGACGGTCGACTCGTTCACGACGGTCCGGATCAGGGAGGCGCCGCCGCGCGGGATCAGCACGTCGACCAGGCCGCGGGCGCGCATCAGCTCGCGCACGCTCTCCCGGCTCTCACCGGGCACGAGCTGGACGGCGTCGGCGGGCAGCCCGGCCCCGCCGACCGCGTCGCGGATCACCCGGACCAGCGCGGTGTTGGACTCGTAGGCGGAGGCGGAGCCGCGCAGCAGGACCGCGTTGCCGGACTTCAGGCACAGGGCGGCGGCGTCCACGGTGACATTGGGGCGGGCCTCGTAGATGATGCCGACCACGCCGAGCGGGACGCGGACCTGGCGCAGGTCCAGGCCGTTGGGCAGCGTGGAGCCACGGACGACCTCGCCGACCGGGTCGGGCAACGCCACCACGTCGCGCACGTCCGCGGCGATGGCGCGCACCCGCTCCGGGGTGAGGGTGAGCCGGTCGACGATGGCCTCGCTGGTGCCGGCCGCGCGGGCCTTGGCGACGTCCTTGGCGTTGGCCTCGACGATCTCGCTGGTACGGACCTCCAGGGCGTCCGCGATGGCGAGCAGCGCGTCGTCCTTCTCCGCGCGCGGCAGCGGCGCGAGGTCGGCGGCGGCGGCCTTGGCCCGGTACGCGGCCTGGGCGACCGGGGACATCGAGTCGTACGGCGAGAGCGTGGTCATGAGGGCAGAGTAGTGCGGCCCGGCGGCGGAGGCGGCAATTGTCCCGATACCCGAGACAGGTCCTCGGCCCGGTGCCCGAGGACGGCTCCGGTCAGAAGGGGTGCACTCCCACCGGGGTCGCGGGGGGCGGCCCGTAGCCCTCGGCGAGGCGCTGGTGGTAGGTGTCGCGGTCGATGACCTCCAGGCCGACGATCTCCCACGGTGGCAGTTTCGCGCTCTGCCGGTGCTCGCCCCACAGCCGCAGGGCGACGGCCGCGGCGTCGTGCAGGTCGCGGGCCTCCTCCCAGTAGCGGATCTCGGCGTGGTCGTCCGCGTAGCGGCTGGTCAGCAGGAAGGGGTGGTCGTGCGCGAGCTGCTCCAGGCCGCGCCGCACCTCCTTCAGCGGCGCGCGGGCACCCGAGACCCGCAGGGTGATGTGCCACAGCCGGGGAAGGCCGGCGGGATCCCGGCTCCCGTCGCGTCGCTCGACCGGCCGGTGCGCCGGCCGGTCCGGACCCGCGCCGGCCCCGTCTCGCCTTCCGAGACCGTCGAGACCCTCAAGACCCTCGAGCCCCGCCCGCTCCACACGTTCCTTCTCGTAGCGGTCACCGGCCGCCACGCTGGTCAGGGCGCGCTTCTCGCCGGCCGCACGAGGCGGGGACCCACCGGTACCACCGCGGGACGCCGCCGCCCCAGGGCGCACTCGTCTCACGACGGCCTCCTTTACCCAGTGCTCGTGCGGTTGGTGTCCCTGAGACAAAGTGCAGCAGGCCGCGCGGCTCCGTGGGGCGGTTTTGCGGAACGTCCCCCACCTTCAGGCCACGGACGGCCGGACGTTTCGGCCCATTACGGCTCCAGGAGCACCAGATCGTCCCTGTGTACGACCTCGCGTTCGTACGCCGGTCCGAGCTCGCGAGCGAGTTCCCGGGTGGAGCGGCCGATCAGCCGGGGGATCTCCTTGGCGTCGAAGTTGACGAGTCCGCGGGCCACCGGGTGCCCCCGGCCGTCGCGCAGTTCGACGGGGTCGCCGGCGGTGAACTCGCCCTCGACGGCGGCGATGCCGGCCGGCAGCAGCGACTTGCGGCCCTGGACGATCGCGCGGACCGCTCCGTCGTCGAGGGTGAGCGAGCCCTGCGGGGTGGAGGCGTGCTGGAGCCACAGCAGCCGGTCGGCGGAGCGCCTGCCGGTGGGGTGGAAGTAGGTGCCGGTGTCCCCGCCGGTCAGCGCGTCGGCGGCGTGGACCGCGCTGGTGAGCACCACGGGGATGCCGGCGGCTGCCGCGATCCGGGCCGCCTCGACCTTGGTGACCATGCCGCCGGTGCCGACACCGGCCTTTCCGGCGCTGCCGATCTCGATGCCCTCGAGGTCGGCCGGCCCGCGCACCTCCGCTATCCGGGAGGTGCCGGGCCTGCTCGGGTCGCCGTCGTAGACGCCGTCCACGTCGGAGAGGAGCACCAGCAGATCGGCGCGGACCAGGTGGGCGACGAGGGCGGCGAGGCGGTCGTTGTCGCCGAAGCGGATCTCGTCGGTGGCGACGGTGTCGTTCTCGTTGACGACCGGGAGGGCGCCCATCGCGAGCAGCTTGTCGAGGGTGCGGGAGGCGTTGCGGTGGTGCGCGCGCCGGCTGGTGTCGTCACCGGTCAGCAGGACCTGGCCGACACGGACGCCGTAGCGGGCGAAGGAGGCGGTGTAGCGGGCCACCAGCAGGCCCTGGCCGACGCTGGCCGCGGCCTGCTGGCGGGCCAGGTCCCGGGGGCGGCGGCGCAGGCCGAGCGGGGCCAGCCCGGCGGCGATCGCGCCGGAGGAGACCAGGACGACCTCCTTCTCCCCGGCGCCCGCCCGTCGTCCGTCTCCGCCCTCGGCCGAGGCCCTGCGGGCCGGGCCCTGGTTCCGGCTCTTGGCCAGGACGTCGACGAGCGCGTCCACCCGGTCGGCGTCCAGTCCGCCCGACGCGGTGGTCAACGACGAGGAGCCCACCTTGACGACGATCCTGCGGGCCTCGCGCACGGCCTGCCTTGCCCCTGCCACCTTGTTGCCCGTCCCCTCGCATCGGTCCGGCTTCCTGCCCGGATCCACGTGCCGAATCTACGCGAAGAGGTCGATGCGGTGCCTGTCCGTTTCAGCTGACGGACCGGCGCGTGGCGCACCCGGCGGCGCTCGGAGCAGCCGTGCACGCGCAGGGCAGCCGGGCGCGCGGGGCAGCCCCACGGACCCGGAGCAGCCGGGCGCGGGGCAGCCGGGCGCGCCCCGGCCGCACGGCTCAGCCGTGCCGGTGGCGCCACCCCTGCCAGGCGGACTCGATCATCTCGTCCAGGCCGTGGCGGGCCGTCCAGCCCAGTTCCGCGCGGATGCGATCGGCGGAGGCGACGACGCGGGCCGGATCGCCGGGCCGGCGCGCGGTGACCTCCGGGGTGACGTCCTCGTTGCCGGTGACCTTCAGGATGCGGTCCACCATCTGCCGCACCGAACTCCCCTCGCCGCGCCCGATGTTGAGCACGAGGGAAGTGCCCTCCGGCGCCTCGGTCAGGCGCCGTGCCGCCGCCAGGTGCGCGGAGGCGATGTCCTGGACGTGGATGTAGTCACGGACGCAGGTGCCGTCGGGCGTGGCGTAGTCGTCGCCGAAGACGCGGGGCGGCCGGCCCGCCTCGAGCCGTTCGAAGACCATGGGGATCAGGTTGAAGACACCCGCGTCGGACAGTTCGGGCGTGGCGGCTCCGGCGACGTTGAAGTAGCGCAGGGCGGCGGCCTTCAGCCCGTGGGCCCGGGCGGCCGCGGCGATCAGCCACTCGCCGATCAGCTTGGTCTCGCCGTAGGGGCTCATGGGGACGCAGGGGGTGTCCTCGGTGACGAGGTCCACGTCCGGCATGCCGTACACGGCGGCGGAGGAGGAGAAGACGAGCCGGTCGACCCCGGTGGCGGTCATCGCCTCCAGGAGGGTCTGCAGGCCGGTGACGTTCTCCCGGTAGTAATGGAGGGGCCGTTCCACCGACTCCCCCACCTGCTTCTTGGCCGCGATGTGCACGACGCCCACCACGCCGTGGTCGCGGATGGTCTGTTGAAGGAGGGAGCCGTCCAGCACACTGCCCACCACCAGGGGTACGCCCTCGGGCACCCGGTCGGCGCTGCCGGTCGACAGGTCGTCGTAGACGACCACGCGTTCGCCGCCCTCGGTCATGGCACGCACCACATGCGCGCCGATGTATCCGGCGCCGCCCGTGACCAGCCAGCTCATCCTCGTGCCTCCTCGATCCGTGTCACGTTCGTGTCACTGGAAGCACCCTGGTTCATGGTCTGCGGAAAATCGAGTCCGACATTCGACCACAAACACGCTCGAATCAGACGAGGCCAACTGTGAGGAACTTCTCCACTCGACGGGAAGGGTTCAATTGCCGCTTCTGCGCCGGTTCTTCAAGGGGCCGATCGGCCTCCTGAACGTCTCACAACCGGCGCTCACACTAACCAGAGGTGAATCCTTTACGCTGATGCGGCCGGCGCACTTCGGATCCAACGGCAGGCGAAGCGCACCACCCCCACCCCACTCGCGTGATCGGTCTCGGAACAGGTTGTAAGGATGCCCAGACTCTCTCTAGTCGTCCCCGTGTACAAGGTTCAGGGCTACCTCGCCGAGTGCCTGGATTCCGTCCTCGGACAGGACTACACGGACTTCGAGGTCATCGCCGTCGACGACTGCTCACCGGACAGCTCGGGCGCCATTCTTGATCAGTACGCGCGGCGCGACGCTCGCGTTCATGTGATTCACCTCACGGAAAACGTGGGGCTGGGGCGCGCCCGCAACGCCGGGATGGAAAAGGCGCAAGGCGATTACGTCCTGTTCCTCGACAGTGACGACACGCTGGCCGACGGCGCGCTCCGAGCGATATCCGAGCGTCTGGAAGCCACCGGGGATCCCGAAATACTGGTCTACGACTACGCCCGCACCTACTGGGACGGGCGGGTCCGCCCCAACCAGCTGGCCGGCCTGCTCAGCCAGGACGGTCCGAAGGTGTTCCCCCTCGCCGATCGGCCACAGCTGCTCGACCTGCTGCAGATCGTCTGGAACAAGGCCTACCGCCGGGACTTCGTCACCCGCCACGGCCTCACGTTCCCGCCGGGGTACTACGAGGACGCCCCCTGGACCTTCTGTTCCCTCATCAGCGCCGAGCGCATCGCCGTGCTCGACCGGATCTGCGTGCTGTACCGGCAGCGCCGCGAGGGCGGCAACATCCTCAAGACCGTCAGCCGCAAGCACTTCGACGTCTTCGACCAGTACCGCCGGGTCTTCGAGTACATAGACGCCCACCCCGGCCTCGACTCCTGGCGCGATGCGCTGTTCCGCAAGATGGTCGACCACTACCTGACCATCCTGGAGCGCCCGGGCCGTCTGCCGCAGGACGCGCGGGCGGAGTTCTTCCACCGTGCCGCCGCCGACTACCAGGCCCGCGTGCCCGAGGGCTTCCAGCGGCCGGGCGGGGGCCGCGGCCACAAGTACGGAATGATGGAGCGGGACGCGTACACCGCGATGGCCGGTGCCACGGCCGCGGTCAAACTCCGCCAGGCGGTCCGCACCCGCACCCGGACCGTGATCAACCGGTCCAAGCGCAGCGCGATGGGCGTCTTCTACCAGTCCCAGCTGAGGCTGCCGCTGGACGAGAACCTCGCGCTGTTCTCCGCCTATTGGAGCCGCAGCGTCTCCTGCAACCCGGCGGCCGTCGACGCCGAACTGGCCCGTCTCGCCCCGCACATCCGCCGTGTGTGGGCCCTCAAGCCGGAGAGCGCGGACCGGGCGCCCGAGGGCGTGGAGGTCGTCCGGGTCGGCTCCAAGGACTACTGGGCGGCCCTCGCCCGCGCGAAGTACCTCGTCAACAACGTGAACTTCGCCGACGCCGTGGTCAAGCGCGAGGGCCAGGTGCACCTGCAGACTCACCACGGCACGCCGCTGAAGACCATGGGCCTGGACCAGCGCAAGTACCCCGCCTCCACGGACATGGACTTCGACAAGCTCCTGGAGCGCTGCGACCGCTGGGACTTCAGCATCAGCTCCAACCGGTTCTCCACCGCGGTGTGGGAGCGGGTCTACCCCTGCTCCTACGAGTCCCTGGAGACGGGCTACCCGCGCAACGACATCCTCGTGAACGCCACGTCCGACGACGTGCGCCGGGCCCGCAAGGCGCTCGACCTCGCCGACGGCGCCAAGGCGTTCCTCTACATGCCGACCCACCGCGAGTACCAGCCGGGCTTCACGCCCAGCCTGGACCTCGCCCGCCTCGCCGAGGAACTGGGCCCGGACGTCACCCTGCTGGTGCGCGGCCACTACTTCTACGGCAGCTCGCCGCACGTGGCCGAGCTGCGGCGCAGCGGCCGCATCGTCGACGTGTCCGGGCACGCCCGGGTGGAGGAGCTGTACCTCGCCGCGGACGCGCTGATCACGGACTACTCCTCGGCGATGTTCGACTACGCCGTGCTGGACCGGCCGATCATCGTCTTCGCCCCGGACTGGGACATCTACTCCGCCGTCCGCGGCACGTACTTCAACCTGCTGGAGGAGTCGCCGGGCGCGGTGGCCACCTCCCAGGCCGAGCTGATCCGGCTGCTCGGGTCGGACGAGTACGACGGTGAGCGCGCGGCCGAACTCCGTGCCGCCTTCCGGCGCCGCTTCTGCGAGTTCGACGACGGACATGCAGCCGAACGCGTGGTGCGCCGCGTCTTCCTCGGTGAGAAGACCCCGCTGCCCTTCGTCCCGTTCGCCGAGCGTCCCCACGCACCGACCCCCGCACAGGCGCTCGAACTGGTCGAGCGGGCCTGACCCCGGAGAAGGAGACCCACCAAGCCATGGCCCCTCGGCTCAGTGTCATCGTCCCCATGTACGACGTCGAGCGCTATCTGCCGGCCTGTCTCGACTCGCTGGCCGCCCAGACGTTCCAGGACTTCGAGGTCCTGATGGTGGATGACGGTTCACCGGACGGCTCGGCCGCCATAGCCGAGACCTACGCGGAGCGTGACCCGCGGTTCCGGCTGATACGCAAGGAGAACGGGGGTCTGGGGGCCGCCCGCAACACCGGTATCGCCCACATGTCCCCGGAAGCGGAGTTCGTCACCTTCGTCGACAGCGACGACCTGATCCCGCCGGACGCCTACCGCCTCATGGTGGGCAGCCTGGACGAGACCGGCTCGGACTTCGCCACCGGCAACGTGTGGCACCTCAAGGGCGAGAAGTCCTGGCAGGTTCCGCTGATGCGGATGCTCGCCGGCGAGGCCCGCCAGCGCACCCACATATCCCGCTACGCCAAACTCGTCGCCGACCGCATCGCCTGCAACAAGGTGTTCCGCCGCACGTTCTGGGAGAAGCACGGCTTCGCCTTCCCCGAGGGCCGGCTGTACGAGGACACGCCCGTCACCATGCGGGCGCACTACCTCGCCGAGGCCGTCGACGTCATCTCCGAGCCCTGCTACTACTGGCGGCTTCGCGAGGGTGAGTCCGCGCCCTCCATCACGCAGCGCCGCACCGACCCGGCCGGCGTGCGCGACCGCGTCACCTCCGTGCTGGAGATCAGCGACTTCCTGGGCCGGCAGAGCGGCGAGACGTTCGCCCGGCTCAAGCAGGAGTACGACACCCGCGTCCTCCTGGACGACCTGCGGCTGTTCCTCAACGTGGTGCCCGACGGCAGCGAGGAGTACCGAGCCGAGTTCCTGCGGTCGGCCAACCGCTTCATGGACCACATCGACCCCAAGGTCGTCATGGCGCTGCCCGCCCAGGTGCGCGTGCAGTGGCTGCTGGTGCGCAAGCACCAGCTCGACGAGCTGATCACCCTGCTCGCCGGGCAGCGGCGCAAGGAGGCCGTCGAGGTCAGCGGTCTGGTCCGCAAGTACGCCTCCTTCCCCTCGCTGGCCGACGCCCACCTGGACTTCCCCCGCAAGGCGCTGCGCATCGACAAGGACCTGACGATGCGCGCCCCGCTGAGGGAGATCACCTGGTCCGAGGGCAAGCTGGTGCTGTCCGGCAACGCCTGGATCGACAAGATCGACCTGCCGTCCAAGCGCTCCTCGGTGAAGGTCCTGCAGATACGCAAGGACAAGTCGCGCCGCCGTATCGTGCTGCCCGCGCGGAACGTGGAACGCCCCGAGTGCACCACGGACTCCGGGCAGGACCGCTACAACTACGACTGGGCGGGCTGGGAGGTCAGCCTCGACCCGGCGAAGCTGCGCAAGGGCGGTGACTGGCAGGAGGGCCTCTGGCACGTCGGCCTCGGCCTCTACGCCTCCGGCCTGGTGCGCCGCGCGGCCGTGATGTCCAGCGGCGGCGCCGCCTGCAACTTCCCGCCCTACCAGTGGCTGAGCCCCGACTTCAGGCTGCTGCCCTCCGTGGAGCGCGGCGCGCTCAAGCTGCGGGTGGAGAAGGTCCGGACGCTGATCACCGGGCGGACGCTTCAGGACGACCGGCTGAAGATCACCGGCGAGATCCGGGTGCCGCTCGCCGCGGGCGAGCAGGTGGTGCTCCGGGTGAAGAACCAGAAGGGCGCCGAGATACACGAGTACCCGGTGACCCTGACCGAGGAGGGCGGCACGCGCCGCTTCTCGGCCGAGGTCCCGGTGGCGGACGTGGCCCTGGTGTTCCACGAGGGCGTCGACGCCAAGGCGCAGCCGGAGAGCCGTACCTGGTCCACCGTGCTGGTCGCGCGGGACCCGCAGGGCGCCGAGCGGCAGTTCAGCACCGTGCTGCAGGAGGGCCTGGCCGACGCGCGGTACAACCTGCCCGCGTCGATGGGCGCGCAGGCCGAACTGTGCGAGCTGGCCGTGATCGGCGGCCACAACGGCTACCTGAAGTTCGCCGGCCGCACCCGCCGCGCCACGATCGACCGGGTGGACCTGGGCGACAACGGCATCGTCATCACCGGACACACCGACCCCCGCCTGGCCGGGGCCAGGTTCCTGCTCAAGCCCCGCGCCCGGTTCGAGGAGCGCTTCGTCGAGACGCGGTGGTTCGAGGACGGCCGCTTCGAGGTCGCCTTCGACCCCTCCCGGCTCGGCGGCAACAACGACGTCCCGCTGCGCGCGGGCCGCTGGAACCTCTTCCTGCGCCCCGCCGACGGCCAGGGGCCCGACGTCGCCTTCGTCACCGACCGGCTCGCGGCAGCGCAGTTCCCGCTGCGCGCGGAACTGAACGGGCGCCGCTACTGGCTGGAGAACCGCTGGGCGGACTTCCCGCAGCTGAACTGCCGCTCGGAGCTGGACGACCTGGAGCGCGGCCCGTACCGCCAGAAGCAGCTGCGCACCGAGCTGTACCAGCCGCTGCGCCGCCAGCCGCTGAAGGACCAGGTCTTCTACCTCAGCTACAACGGCAAGCAGTTCTCCGACAGCCCGCGCGCGATGTACGAGGAGCTGAAGAGCCGGGGCTCGGACCTGAAGCACCTGTGGGCCGTGCGCGACGGGCAGGTCATCCTGCCCGAGGGCGTGGAGCGGGTACGGATGTGGGGCCGCGAGTGGTACGAGGCGCTGGCCTCCAGTCGCTACATCGTCACCAACGGCCACCTGCCGGACTGGATCGAGCGGCGGCCCGGTCAGGTCATCGTGCAGACCTGGCACGGCACGATGCTGAAGAAGATCGGCCACGACATCGACACCCTGCACTTCGACCGCCGCTACCAGGAGAAGCTGGCGCTGGAGGCCAAGCAGTGGAGCATGGTGGTCTCCTCCAACCGCTTCAGCACGCCGATCCTCAAGCGTGCCTTCTCCTACGACGGTGAGATCCTCGAGGCGGGCTACCCCCGCAACGACTACCTGTACTCGCCGGACAAGGACGCCATCGCCGAGCGGGTGAAGAAGCGGCTCGGCCTGCCCGAGGGCAAGAAGATCGTGCTGTACGCGCCCACCTGGCGGGACGACCAGTCGCACAGCCAGGGCCAGTACCTGTTCGACCTCAGGATCGATCTGGAGGACGCGCAGCGGCGCCTGGGCGACGACCACGTCCTGCTCATCCGCCGCCACTCCAACGTGGTGGACGCGGTGCCCGGCGCGGGCAACGGCTTCGTGTGGGACGCGTCTGAGTACCCCGACATCGCGGACCTCTACGTCGCGGCCGACATCATGATCACGGACTACTCCTCGGTCATGTTCGACTACGCGCACCTGAAGCGGCCGATGCTGTTCTTCACCTACGACCTGGAGCACTACCGGGACACCCTGCGCGGCTTCTACTTCGACTTCGAGCAGGACTCCCCCGGGCCGCTCGTCTTCACCTCCAAGGAGCTGGTCGACGCGATCCGGGACATCGACACGGTCTCGGCGGAGTACAAGGAGCGCTTCGACCGCTTCCACCACCTCTTCTGCGACCTGGACGACGGCCACGCCTCCGCGCGGGTCGTGGACCGGATGCTGGAGCAGGCCAAGGAGGTCTGAGCCGGCCGACGGCAAAGGGGCGGGGCCCGGAGGATTTCCCTCCGGGCCCCGCCCCTTTGCCGCCGCCGTCCCGCCCTTCGCCGCCACGCGCCCCCTGTCGTCGCAGGGACGCCGCCGCGGGCCCGGGCGGCGGCTCACATCCGTACGGTCTTCACCGCGAACTGGTGCAGCACCGTGAAGTAGGGCCGCAGTTCCGTCTTCTTCGGCCGGGGCACCTCGGGTGTGGCGCCCAGGGTGCGCCGCGCCTTGCGCACGGCGCGGCTCACCACGGACGGCGCCCCGGCCGCGGGCTCGGTGATCATGGGCCGCGGGAAGGTGAACACGTCGGTCGTCTTCAGCACGTCGGTGGCCAGCTTGGCCAGGGCCACCCTGGGCGCCCCGTCCGCCGGGCGGAGCCAGAGGTCCCAGATGACCTCCTTGTCCTCCTCGTCGGTGTGCCGGTCCACCAGGGTCCGGCAGTCGATCACCGCGGCGGCCGTGCCGTCGCCCTCCGCCCGCACCGGGAAGGCCAGCACGCGCTCCTTGTCCCGCCGGTGCACGGCCTCCACCACCGCGCCCGCACCCAGCGCGGCTCCCCACAGGTCCGCGCGAACCCGGATGGCCTCCTGGTCCACCTGCACGGGACCGACCTCCGCGTGCACCTCGCGCAGCGCGCTGCGCACCCGCAGCCGGCCGTCGTCGTGCCAGTGCGGCAGCAGCAGCGCCAGCGGGTGGGCGCCGGCCCGGGGCAGTTCCACGGCGAGCAGGTCGCGGGTGTCGCAGCCGTAGCCGTCGGTGGTCAGCGGAACCTCGGTGCCGGACGGGGTGACGAGGAACGTCTCCCAGGTGCCGTGCGTCAGACCGGCGTCCCAGGGGACGAGGGCCCGGCCGTCCGCGGACAGCGCGAAGCGGCGCTCCTCGGGGTCCTTGCCGCCGCGGCGCAGCGCCAGTTCGGCGCCCCGGGCCTGCTCGGGCAGCGGGCCCACGCCGATGTGCACGCTGCCGCTGGTGTCGACCCGGGCGGTGGCGTGCCTCGGCAGTGCCTTGCGGGCGAGGGCCCGCTCCAGAATCGCCTCGAAGCGCTCCCGGCCGGCGGTCTCGTGGAACCGCTCGGCGTTGCGCACTCCGTTCTCGGACATCTTCGCCCGCAGCCCGTCGTCCCGGATCAGGCGCAGGATCGCCTGGGCCATGGCGTCGACGTCGCCGCGGGGGACGATCAGGCCGTCCTGGCCGTCGGTGAGGATGTTGCGCGGGCCGTGGTCGGCGTCGGTGCTGACGACGGGCAGACCGGCGGCCATCGCCTCCACGAGGACGTTGCCGAACGCCTCCCGCTTGGACGGCAGGACGAAGATCGACGCCTTGCCGAACTCGGGGCTGACCGGGGCGACCTGACCCATCAGCAGGATGCTGTTGGACAGCCCGAGCTCGTTGATGCGGGCCTTCAGCTTCTTCTTCTCGGCCCCGTCGCCGTAGATGCGCAGCGTCCAGTCCGGCGCCTGGGGGTGGATCTTGGCGAAGGCCTCGACGAGGAGCGCGTGGTTCTTGTTGTCGCTGAGGTGGCCGGCGGAGATGACGACCTTGTTGGTGCCCCGGGAGCGGACCGGCGCGGCGGGAACGCAGTTGGGCATGACCGCCAGCCGGTCCCTGACCGCGGGCACCTGCCGCCCGATGCTCTCGACCTCTTCCGGCGTGAGCGCAGTCAGCGCGTCCAGCGACAGATAGGCCTTGAACAGCCGGGGCTTGATGTCGTGCGCGTAGATGGACGGCATCGAGTGCTCCTGGGCGACCTTGAGATAGGTGCCCTGGGCGTGCGCCAGCATGATGGTGTTGCGGGGGCTGGAACTGACCACCACGTCGGCGTCGGTGGTGGCCAGGTACTCCAGCAGGCGCAGCTCGGCGAGGCGGCTGACCACCGGCTTCTTCGCGCCCGCGTTCGGGTGGTAGACCAGCGGGAACTTCTCCACCAGCGGGTCGTCCAGGTCGCTGACCGGCGAGTGCGGGCGCAGATCGCTCAGCACCCGGACCGACACACGGGGGTCGAGGGGGAAGTACGACTCGTCGCGCACCTTGCGCAGTGCGACGATCTCCACCTCGTGCTTCTCGGCGAGCGCTCCCGCGAGGTTCTGCGTGGCGCTCACCACGCCCCCCATATGACACAGGTCACGAACCAGGAATGCGATCTTCACTGTGTGTTTTCCCCATCCAGGCGCCGCGCGCCGAGCCGTCCTTGGCGGTGATCCGGCCCGTTAGACATGGCAGGGGGACGAAGGGTTGTTCACCGGCCGGTCACAATCGGGCCACACCCGCGAGGCGTACCGCGGCTCGGCCCGATCCGAACCGCGGAACCCGGACGGCCGCACCCGGGCCCACCTGGTACGGCCGTCCGGACAGCCGCACCGGACCCACCGGGCAACCGGCCGGGACCGGGCGGCCGAGCCGCTCTAGAACGGCTCGAAGTCGTCGTACTCCCGCTCGGACTCGTCCCGTTCGGCCTGGCGGTCGCGGCGGCGCTGCGCGGCCGGGCGTACACCCTCGAAGCGGTGGTCCTCACCGCGGCGGCCGAGCATCTCCGCGCCCGCCGTCACCGAGGGCTCCCAGTCGAAGACGACCGCGTTGTCCTCGGGGCCGATGGCGACGCCGTCGCCGACCCGGGCGCCCGCCTTCATCAGCTCCTCCTCGACGCCGAGGCGGTTCAGCCGGTCGGCGAGGTAGCCGACGGCCTCGTCGTTGTTGAAGTCCGTCTGGCGCACCCAGCGTTCGGGCTTCTCGCCCCGCACCCGGAACAGCGGCTCGCCGCCGACCTCCTCGCGACTGACGGTGAAGCCGGCCTCGTCGACGGCCTTCGGGCGGATGACGATCCGCGTCACCTCCTCCTTCGGCCGGGCGGCACGCGCCTTCGCGACCAGGTCGGCAAGCGCGTACGACAGCTCCTTCAGCCCGGTGTGCGCGACCGCGGACACCTCGAAGACGCGGTAGCCGCGGGCCTCGAGGTCGGGCCGGACCATGTCGGCGAGATCCTTGCCGTCGGGCACGTCGATCTTGTTCAGGACGACGATGCGCGGACGGTCGTCCAGGCCGCCGTACTGCCGCAGCTCCTCCTCGATGACGTCGAGGTCGGAGGCCGGGTCGCGGTCGGACTCCAGGGTCGCCGTGTCGAGCACGTGCACGAGGACGCTGCACCGCTCCACGTGCCGCAGGAACTCCAGGCCCAGCCCCTTGCCCCGGCTGGCACCCGGGATCAGGCCGGGCACGTCGGCGATGGTGTAGACGGTCGAACCGGCCGTCACCACGCCCAGGTTCGGGACGAGCGTCGTGAACGGATAGTCGGCGATCTTCGGCTTGGCCGCGCTCAGCACGGAGATCAGCGAGGACTTGCCGGCGCTGGGGTAGCCCACCAGTGCCACGTCGGCGACGGTCTTCAGCTCCAGGACGATGTCCCCGAGGTCGCCGGGCTCGCCGAGCAGCGCGAAGCCGGGCGCCTTGCGCCGCGCCGAGGCCAGCGCGGCGTTGCCGAGGCCGCCCCGGCCGCCCTGCGCGGCGACGTAGGAGGTGCCGTGGCCGACCAGGTCGGCGAGCACGTTGCCCGCCTTGTCCAGCACGACCGTGCCGTCCGGCACCGGCAGCACCAGGTCGTCGCCGTCCTTGCCGGAGCGGTTGCCGCCCTCGCCGGGCTTGCCGTTGGTGGCCTTGCGGTGCGGCGAGTGGTGGTACTCGAGCAGCGTGGTGACCGACTGGTCGACGGTCAGGATCACATCGCCGCCGCGGCCGCCGTTGCCGCCGTCCGGGCCGCCCAGCGGCTTGAACTTCTCGCGGTGTACGGAGGCACAGCCGTGGCCTCCGTTACCCGCGGCGACATGCAGTTCGACGCGGTCCACGAAGGTGGTCATGGTGGGGTGCCTCCAGAACTTCGGGAATGTCTCTTGGGTAACACGCGAAAGGCGGACCCGCCTTCCCCGACCGGGAAGTGAGGTCCGCCTCGCGAAGGTCTCCGGTCAGCCGACCGGAACGATGTTCACGACCTTGCGGCCACGGTGGGTGCCGAACTCCACCGCACCGGCCTGCAGCGCGAACAGCGTGTCGTCGCCGCCACGGCCGACGCCGGCGCCGGGGTGGAAGTGGGTGCCGCGCTGGCGGACCAGGATCTCACCCGCGTTCACGACCTGACCGCCGAAGCGCTTCACGCCGAGCCGCTGGGCGTTGGAGTCGCGACCGTTCCGGGTGGACGATGCGCCCTTCTTGTGTGCCATGTCTCTTCAGTCCCTTACTTCGCAGCCGTGGGGATCGACGTGACCTTGATCGCCGTGTACTGCTGGCGGTGGCCCTGCCGACGGCGGTAGCCGGTCTTGTTCTTGTAGCGCAGAATGTCGATCTTCTGGCCCTTGTGGTGGTCCACGACCTCGGCCTGGACCTTGATGCCGGCCAGCACCCACGGGTCGCTGGTCACAGCGTCGCCGTCGACGACGAGCAGGGTCGAGAGCTCGACCGTGTCGCCCACCTTGGCAGTGGAAATCTTGTCAACCTCAACGATGTCGCCGACAGCAACCTTGTGCTGGCGACCACCGCTGCGCACGATGGCGTACACGCGGATCTCACTCTCTCGCTCGGGAACGGCACCCCCGCAGTCCAGCCGCCCGGCGTCGGACGCGAACGGCCTCTCCCAGGGCACGACCCGTGTCCGGGGTGTCCGGGAGGAAGAGGTTTACGGGGATGTGGCGTGCCACTCGACACGCCGACGGTCAAGGTTACGGGGCCTGTCCGGCAGGGGTCAAACCGACCCGGCCGTCCCGGACGCCGTGGCCCTGCCCGCAGGGGGCAGGGCCACCTCGCGCCGGTGACCGGGCCGGCCCGGATCAGCCCTCGTCGGTCGAGGCCGAGACGGACGGCAGCGACTGCTGAGCCGCCGCGGTCTTCTTCGCCGTGGCCTTCTTGGCGGCGGTCTTCGTGGCCGCCGTCTTCTTCGTGGCCGCCGTCTTCTTGGTGGCGGCCTTCTTCGCCGTGGCCTTCTTGGCGGCGGTCTTCGTGGCCGCCGTCTTCTTCGTGGCGGCCTTCTTCGCCGTGGCCTTCTTGGCGGTCTTGCGGGCCGTCTTCTTGGCCGCGGCGGCCTCCTCGGCCGGCTCCGCGCCCTCGGCCGCCGGTTCGGCCGCCTCCTCGGCAGCAGGCGCCTCGCCGGCCTCCTCCTGCGCCGGGGCCGACGGGACGACCACGACGGCCGTCTCCTCGGACGCGGTCGGCGCGGTGGCCTTGCGCACGGCGCGACGGCGCGGACGGGCCGGGGCGGCCGGCTCGGCGACGGCCTCGGCCTGCTCCGCCTGCGGGGCCTCGGCTTCCGGGGCCTGTTCCGCCGGGGCCGTCGGCGCGGACTCCGGCACCGTCACCACGGCCGCCTCGGCCCCCGCGGGGGAACCGGCCGGCGCCGACACGTTGCGGGTCGCGCGACGGCGCGTACGGCCCTTGGGCGCGGCCTCCTCGGCGGCAGGCGCCTCGGTGACGACCGGGTCCTCGACGGCCACGGGTTCGGCCTTCGCCTCGGCGGCCGGCTCCGGACGCACCGGGCGCTCGGCCTCCTGAGCGGCGGTGACGTCCTGGGCCGTGGGCGCCGGGGCAGCCGAACGGCCACCGTCGGCCATCGCCTTCGGCGCGCCCGCGGGAGCGGACGCCCGGCGGCTCGCCCGGCGCCGGCCCCGGCCGCGACCCGCCGCGGCCTCCGCCTCGGCGACGCTGCTGTACAGCTCCTCGTCCGGGGCGATCTCCGGCGCGGGCAGCGCCACCGGCTCGGCGACCTCGGCCTCGGCCTCGGCCTCCGCCTCCTCCTCGGCGGTCGGGACGGCGACCTCCGTGGCCGCGGTCACGGCCTCGTGCTCGTGCGGCTGCTCGGCACCGGCGCGGGCGCGCTTGCGGCGCTTGCCGGCCCCGGCACCCGCGGCAGCGCCCTGGTCCAGGTGGACGATGACACCGCGGCCGTTGCAGTGGACACAGGTCTCGGAGAAGGACTCCAGCAGACCCTGGCCGACCCGCTTGCGCGTCATCTGCACCAGGCCCAGCGAGGTCACCTCGGCCACCTGGTGCTTCGTACGGTCGCGGCCCAGGCACTCCAGCAGACGGCGCAGCACCAGATCGCGGTTGGACTCCAGGACCATGTCGATGAAGTCGATCACGATGATGCCGCCGAGGTCGCGCAGCCGCAGTTGACGCACGATCTCCTCGGCCGCCTCCAGGTTGTTCCTGGTGACCGTCTCCTCCAGGTTGCCGCCCTGGCCGGTGAACTTGCCGGTGTTGACGTCGATGACGACCATCGCCTCGGTCCGGTCGATCACCAGCGAACCGCCGCTGGGCAGCCAGACCTTGCGGTCCAGCGCCTTGGCGAGCTGCTCGTCGATCCGGTACGTGGCGAAGACGTCGACCTCGCTGGTCCAGCGCGACAGACGCGGGGCGAGGTCCGGCGCGACGTGCGAGACGTAGCCGTGGACGGTGTCCCAGGCCTCGTCACCGCTGACGATGACCTTGGAGAAGTCCTCGTTGAAGATGTCGCGCACGACCCGGACGGTCATGTCCGGCTCGCCGTAGAGCAGCGACGGGGCGCTGGAGCCGTTCTTGGCCTTCTTCTGGATGTCCTCCCACTGCGCCTGGAGCCGCTCGACGTCCCGGCGCAGCTCGTCCTCGCTCGCGCCCTCGGCGGCGGTGCGCACGATGACGCCCGCGTCCTCGGGGACGATCTTCTTGAGGATGGTCTTCAGCCGGGCCCGCTCGGTGTCGGGCAGCTTGCGGCTGATGCCGGTCATCGAGCCCTCGGGGACGTACACGAGGTAGCGGCCCGGGAGGGAGACCTGGCTGGTCAGGCGCGCGCCCTTGTGGCCGATCGGGTCCTTGGTGACCTGCACCAGGACCGACTGGCCGGACTTCAGGGCGGACTCGATCCGGCGCGGCCCGTTGGCCATGCCGAGCGCCTCGAAGTTCACTTCACCGGCGTACAGGACGGCGTTGCGCCCCTTGCCGATGTCGATGAAGGCGGCCTCCATCGACGGCAGCACGTTCTGGACCTTGCCCAGGTAGACGTTGCCGACGTACGAGGTGGCCTGCTCCTTGTTGACGTAGTGCTCGACGAGCACGCCGTCCTCGAGCACGCCGATCTGCGTGCGCTCGCCGTGCTGGCGCACGACCATCACGCGCTCGACGGCCTCGCGCCGGGCCAGGAACTCGGCCTCGGTGATGATCGGGACGCGGCGGCGGCCCTGCTCGCGGCCCTCGCGGCGGCGCTGCTTCTTGGCCTCCAGCCGGGTCGAGCCCTTGATGGACTGCACCTCGTCGGAGGGGTGCTCGTTCTTCTCCTTCTTGCGCGGCTCGCGGACCTTGACGACGGTGCGCTCGGGGTCGTCGGAGGACGGCTCAGCGTCCACGCCGGTGTCACCGGCCCGGCGACGGCGGCGGCGACGGCGGCGGCTGCTGGTGCCGCCGCCCGCGCCGGCACCCGAGTGCTCCTCGTCCCCGGCGCCCTCCTCGGCCGCCTCCTCGATGTCCTCCTCGAGCTGCTCGGCGGTGTCCTCGGCGTCCTGCGCGGCCTGGGCGGCGGCGAGTTCGGTGGTCTCCTCCGGCTCCTCCTCGCCACCGGCCTCCGCGGTCTCGCCCCGGCGACGGCGACGGCCTCCACGGCGACGGCGGCGCCGGGACCCGGTCTCCTCGCCCTCTTCCTCGGCGATCTCGTCGGCCGGCTCGGACTCCGCCTCCTCGGCCTCCTCCTCGGCGGGGACGGCGGCCTCGGCCTCGGGCTCCTCGCCGGCGCCGTCACCCCGGCGACGACGGCGACGGCGCGTCCCGGTCTGCTCGGCCTGCTCGGCCCGCTCCTCCGGGAACTCCTCCGGCTCCTCGCTCTCCTCCGCCTCGGCGGCCTCGGCGGCCGCTTCGGCGGCGGCCCGCTGCGGGGTCTGGAACTTCGGCTCGGTGAAGACGGGCGGCTGGAAGACGGCGACGGCCGGCCGCGCCGGACGGCGCGGTCCCTCGGCCTCGGCGGCCGGGGCCTCCACGGCGGCGGGCTGCTGGGCGGGCTCGGAGAACCCGGTCGCGGCACGGCGCACGGCCCGGCGCCGTCCGCGCCGCGGCGCGGGCTCCTCGGCGGGCTTGGTGTCGACGGCCTCAGGGACCTCAGCGACGTCAGGAGCCTCCGCAGCAGTCGCGGCCGGTGCCGCCGGCTCGATCAACTCGTCCTCGGGGGCGCCGGCGGGCGCCGACACGCGGCGGGTGGCACGACGGCGGGTACGCGGCGGTGCGACTTCCTCCACCTCTTCGGCGGCCGGAGCGGCGGGCTCGGCAGCGACGGGTTCCGGTTCGGCGGTCTCGGCGGGGGCCTGCGCGGCCTCGGCCACGGACGCGCTCACCGAACCCGTCTCCGCGCCCTCGGGCGCGGACGCACGGCGCGTGGCACGGCGGCGCGTACGACGCGGAGCCGCCTCCTCGGCGGCGGGCGCTTCCTCGACGGCGGGCGTCTCTTCCGCGGCCGTCCCGGCGGTGGTCTCCACCGGTGCGGCGGCCTCGGCGGGCTGCGGCGTACCGGTGGGCGCGGAGGCGCGACGACTCGTACGACGGGCAGGCGCGGGCGCCTCGGCAGCCGCGGGCTCGCCCTCGTCGGCCGTCTCGGCAACCGCGGCGGTCTCGGCGGGCGCCGCGCTCGCGGCGGCCTGCGGCGCACCGGCGGGCGCGGAGGCCCGGCGACGCGTACGACGCGCGGGCGCGGACTCGGCAGCGGCCGGCTCGGCCTGCACAGGGGCCTCGGCGGCCACGACGGTCTCGGCGGCCTGGGCGGACGCCTCGGTCCCGGTGGGCGTGGAGACGCTGCGCGTGGCACGGCGGCGGGTACGCCGAGGCGCGGCGGCCTCTCCGCTCTCCACGGTTCCGGCGGACGTCTCGGCGGCCTCGACGGCCGGCGTCGCGTCGGCGGTCACCGGCACGACGGTCTCTGCGGCGTCCACCGCCGCGGCCGTGGGCGCCCCGGACGGCGCGGAGGCCCGGCGGCGCGTACGACGCGCGGGCGCGGGCTCGGCGACGGCCTCGGCCGCCTCTTCGGTCTCGACGGCCTCCGCGGTCTCGCTCTCCGGCCGCGCCACGGGCTCCGTCGTCCGTGCCGCGGCCTCGGTGGTCTCGGCAGGCGCTATGGCCGGTGTGGTGAGCTCGGCCGACGCCTCGGGGGCGGCGGCGGTGCCGGCGGGTGGACCCGCCGGTCGGGAGGCGGCACGGCGCCGACGACGCGGCGGCAGGGTGTCGCTGGGGGTGTTCAGTTCTTCGGAGCCCTGGGCGGGCTCGTTCGGTCCGAGCATGCGGGCGTATCTCCCGTCAGGCTCCCGGGCGCCGCGCTGGTCCGGCGCCGATCGGATTCGATCGAACGCCGTTGACGTCCACGGCCACGCGGTTGCGCGATGACCGCCGTCCGGGGCGCGGGCGCCGCACGGGAGCTCTCTGTGTCCTGTCTCGCCGGTTCCGTACGCCTTGTCGCTTACGGCCTGGCGAAAGTCTTCTGGTCGGTGCGCTGCCCGACCCAGGTGGCTCCCGAGTACGAGGGCGGCGCTTCGACGTCCGTCCCTACGGAACCTTCCCTAAGCCGACGCCTTCGCGGCGGCAGCGTCGCCGCCCCCTACTGAAGCGGCTGGGGCGGCCGGTTCTGCCTCGCGGTCGGGCGCGAGCGGGTCGGTCACCGTGCCGGTCTCTTCATCGAGCAGCCCCTGCGCCAGCCTGGTCACCGCTGCGGGGACCGGCGGCGCCAGGTCGGCCACGGCGCGGAGACCGGACAGGACGTCGTCGGGTCGTACGGCAGGCGTCACGTGCCGAACAACCAGGCGCAGTATCGCACAGGGCTGGTTGGTCGGCCTATCAGCTGCCGGACGATGCGTGTGCGCGCTCTGCAGGCTCACGACCGCCGGGCGGGCGTCGAAGGTGCGCACGCCGTTCTTGGTCAGGCGCTGCACCTCGACCGCCTCGGCGCCGTTGAAGGCCGCGACCGCGCGTTCGGCCTCGGCCGGGTCCACGCCGTTCAGCCGCAGCTCCCACACGGAAGCCTCCAGCCGGTCGGCGAGTCCCGGCGTACGGGCCTCGACCGCCTCGACGATGTCCAGCCCGGCGGGCATCGACTCGTCGAGGAGGACACGCAGCCGCTCGGGGTCGCGGGACGCGGCGAGCGCGATCTCCAGGTACTCCGCCTCACTGCCCGTGCCGGTGGGTGCGGCATTGGCGTAGGAGACCTTCGGGTGCGGAGTGAACCCCGCCGAGTACGCCATCGGCACCTCGGCACGGCGCAGCGCACGCTCGAAGGCGCGCTGGAAGTCACGGTGGCTGGTGAACCGGAGGCGGCCGCGCTTGGTGTAGCGCAGTCGGATGCGCTGCACCGCGGGTGCGGGCGGCGGGCCTTCGGGTTGTCGCTTGCCCAGTGTCGTTCAGTCCTTCGTGAGAGCGGTCCTACTGCTACCAAGAGTACGTGGGTCGCGCCCCGAGGGTTCCCGGCGGTCCGCCGCGACCGGCTGCCGGGGCTCGCCGAAGAGCATCCTCCTGAAGTCGGCGCGGGCCTGCCGCACGGTCTCGCGGGCGAAGGCCAGCGTCTGCCGGACGACCCGCCCCACGCCGCGCGCGGCCTCGGCGGCGGGCCGCAGGACGTGGTCGCGTACGACGTGCCCGACCGGGGTGAGGACCGTGCGGTACACCCAGCGCAGCGGCTCGACGAAGATCCACCGGAAGAGGGTCGCGAGCGCCCGCCCGACGGCGCGCGAGATCCGCCCCGCGACCCGCCAGGCGTGCCCGAGCGCCTCCCCGATCTCCCGGGCGACGACGGCCAGGGCCCGGCCGACGGGGGCGAGAACCCAGCGCCACAGGGCGAGGGCCGGC
>NZ_JBSFRB010000012.1:45270-166398 GCF_053589015.1 Streptomyces sp. NPDC003393
CAGGACGAGGAGGATGCGCGCCGTCCAGTACAGGACCGCGCCGATCCCGTTGACGACGGCACCCGCGAGCCGGGCCACGGCCCGCCCGAGCGGGGCCAGAACCCAGCGCCACAGGGCGAGGGCCGGCAGGACGAGGAGGATGCGCGCCGTCCAGTACAGGACCGCGCCGATCCCGTTGACGACGGCACCCGCGAGCCGGGCCACGGCCCGCCCGAGCGGGGCGAGGACCCGGTCGTACAGCCGCCGCGCGGGGACGACGAACAGATACCGCACCAGCCAGGCCACGACGGCGGACACACCCGCTCCGGCGGCGGCGAGCAGAAAGCCGATTCCCTTGACCAGCCAGGCGACGCCCCGGCCGACAGGCGTGAGCACGCGCGCGTACAGCCATCCCAGACCGGTGCCGATCTTGCCCGCGACCCAGGTGAGAGCATGGCCCAGCGGGGTCAGCGCGTGGGTGTACAGCCACCGCGTCGGCACGACGAGGAGGACATGGCCGAGCCACTGGAGCGCGTTGCCGACGGGCACCAGGACATACCGCCACAGTGTGAGCCACGGCCACACGAGGATCGCCCAGGCGACCCAGAGGAGTGCCCGCCCCACCGGCCGCACCACGGTGTCGCGGAGCAAGCGGCCGGCGACGACCAGCACGTCCCACACCATCCGCACCGGGACCACCAGCACGAGCACGACGATCCGCAACGGAACGCGGACCGCGACGACGAGGCACCCTTCGGGGTTCCGCGGCTGCGGCGGCGGCTTCTGAAGGTCCATACCGACATGGACGCAGCGCACGCGCACATGGATGCGCGTCCCGCATCCCTATTCCGCGCAGCCACGTCCTTGCGCCGCGCAATCACGAACGTCACACCTTTCGCGCCGTGGAGGCCATGGTTCGACGGCAGCGCTCGCCACCGGGGGCCGCAGCCACGTCGAGTGATTCATCCATGCCTTCATCAAGGCATGACGTGCACTCCGATGCCGGGGAAGGACGACTCGATGAACCGGCACTCAAGAAGTACGTGACCATCAGCGATGGCGTGCGGCGGCAGGAATTCCCGATGTTCACCATGGCCGAAGTGACCATCAGCATATTGCTGACGATCAGCGACCACACCAGAGGCCCCTTGAACCGCGCCGGCCGTCCGACCGGCGCGGACGCCCGGAAAAGGTGCGCGGATCGTGATTCCGGAAGACCTTCCCCAATTCCCCGACCTCACTCAATGGCGAAGTACTGTCCGAAGGCAACCGAGGGTCGCAGTCGCACATGCCGACAGGTCACTCAGTTCGGACATCCCCTAAAAGTCCCATCATCAGTCCGAACTATTGGATAAATGGTCAGCCTTGCAACTGCTGGAGCACCGAGGCCGGTGTCCGGCTCGCGTACCAGCCGTCGACGCGCGGGCCGACGAGCTCCGCGGGCCAGCCCGCCGTCTCGACCGCTGCCTGGTAGACGGCGTCCCCGAAGGCCACGATCGTCTGATGCGGGTCCTTGGTCTGCCGCAGCACCTCCCACGGCAGCAGCACCAGTCCGGCGTCCGCGTTCCAGGTCGCGCCCTCTACGCCCCAGGACCGGTCCTCGAGACCGTCCGGCTGCGGCCAGATGTAGGCGTACATGCCGATACTCGGCCTGTCGGGCAGGTTCTGGAACGAGAAGCCCACCGAGACGTACTCGTTGAGCTGGGCGTTCTGCATGAACGTCGGCGCGTTGCGCGGCGGGGTGGTGGGTCGTGCCCGGTGCCGTGTGGCGGACAGGTCGAACCCGCCCCACATCACACCCACCCGGGGGCGGTGGCCCAGGAAGGGCGCCTGCCACGACTCCAGTCCCCCGGCGGCGAGGTTCTCCGCCCGCCACATCAGCCGGGCGGCGTGCGGGTCCCACGTGCGTTCGGCGTGATCCTCCTCGAAGGTCGCCGGGGCGCCCGGAATCTCGCAGATCAGCGACGTACGGGGCCCGGGAATGCCGAGTTCGGCGGCGGTCTCGCAGAACGCCCCGTAGAACGAGGCGACCGACTCGCCGGACAGCGGCAGTCTCCGCTCGTCGCGGTCCGTCTCGACGACGACGTCACCGTCGAGCAGCCGGTAGTGCACGGTGAAGGTCACGTCCTGGTGCCGGAACGTCGGTGTGCCCAGTCCCCTGGGTGTGACGTCGAGGACGATGTTGCCCCAGCCCACTTCGAAGGGATCGTCCAGGGTGTATTTGCCCGCTACCTGCACGATGCGGTTCACGTAGTCGACCATGGGCGCCAGTTCCGCGTGGTTCAGTTCCGGCCACGCGTCGAGACGTTCGCTCACGGGAGCCTCCCAGCATGTCGAGGGGAGTGCGAACCCACCCAATTTTCCCACGCCGCCCGACGTCGTGCCTGATCGGCTCCGGGCGTCGCGACTACTGCTCGGCGGTGGTGCCTCCGGCCCCGCTCGGGACGGGCGCGCTCGACCGCCCGCCCCCGCGTCGGCGCGTCGTGCCGGATCGCCCACGGCGTCACACGATGACGAGGCGGGCCGGGGAAAGCCTCCGGTCCGAGACTCAGCCCAGTGACAACCGGTGGAGTCGGCCTTCGTGGAGCTGCGCCCCCTCACGCACCCCGTGATGGACGCGATGCTCTTGACCGGCGCACCGCTCGCCGGTCCCGAACCCGCACAGCTCAGCCTTTGGGCGGGAGCACCGTGAGAACCCGGACGACGTGATCCCGGAATCCCTCCATGAAGTCCCGGAGGAAACGCTCCGTATGCTCGTCACGCACTTCGCCGTTGCTGGTGAAGACATCAGGCTTGAATCTGACGTAGGCCTCCGGCGCATTCATCTGCGGCGAGTCGCAGAAGCACAGGACACCGCGCAGACTCTGCTGGGCGAGGGCGGTGCCGAGGGCACCCGGGGACGCTCCGATCACAGCGGAGGGTTTGTGCGCGAACGAGTTGCTCCCCCAGGGCCGGCTGGCCCAGTCGATGGCGTTCTTGAGTGCACCCGGAATGGACCGGTTGTACTCGGGGGTCACGAACAGGATGGCGTCGGCGGAGGCGACGGCATCCTTGAGCGCCCTGCCCTCGGCGGGATAGTCGCTGTCGTAGTCGTGATTATAGAGAGGCAGATCCTTGATCGGAATCTCGAAGAATTCCAGTTCAGGTGGGGCAAGCCGGATAAGGGCCTTCGAGAGCGTCCGATTGATGGATTGGGTCGACAGACTTCCCACGAAGTAGCCGACCCGGTACATGGTCATCGGTTCCTCGATTCGACGCGCGGAGTGCGTTCCTGCGTATCGCCCGCCCTGACGGGCGGGGAGTCGTGCAAGGAACGAAACCACGGTCGGGAACCGAGCGCGTGCCGACACGTCCGTCCAGGTGACCGCGTGCGTTCGCCGCGGCCCGCCCGCGTTCCCCGGCGCCGGCGCAGGGGGCGTCGAGGACCGCCGAGATCCGCAGCCCCGGTTCTCCGAGATGGGTGAGTGCGGCGAAGCGCCGACCGTAGCCGGCAGCCTCAGCCGTTTCCTCCCAGGTCACCCCCGCCGGCTCACCCGATCAAGTGCCTCGCCCACCTCAGTGCGCGTGCCCGCTCGCAGCCGGCGCCGGACCTGCGTTCTTGACCGTCAGCGGCAGCAGTTTCTTGCCGGTCGGGCCGATCTGGATGGAGGTGTCCATGGCCGGACAGCTGGACACGCATGACGGCCCGGGGCAGTGCACCACCGGACGCTTTCGTGTCCTTTCAGTCGGCTACCGCTGATCGATGATTCATGCTCTTGCCGCGCCTCTCTGACGAGACGTCAGCGAGGTGGAACGCAGAACCGAGTGGCAGCCTGCCTCTGACCACCGCATACCGTGTACCGGTCCAGCGGTCTCACCAGTAGAGTGGCGTGCATAGCCTCTGTGGCTGGAGAATCACCAGCCATGACAGATTCTTGGGGGATAGCCGCAGCCGTGGCGACCTCGGCCTCAGCACTATTCGTGGCTTGGCAAGCCGGTGAGACACGCCGCTCCACGAACATCAGCCAGAACGCACTGAAGTCCTCGCAGGCGGTCGCCCTCGATGCAGCCCGCAGCCGTCTGGACGACCAAGCTCCTCAGGTTGAAGTCCACCTGGGAGAGCCTGCCTGGCCTCCGCTCGGCCCGAGTTCTGGATGGCCACAGCCGTGGCCCGCGGTGCAGGAGTGGCACTTCCCCCGAGATGAAGACATACTCTTGGCCCTGCGTGTCACGCTTCACGTCACCAACCACAGCAACCGGCAAGTCCACGTGACCTTCCAGGGCGACTTGTACCGCCCGTTCGTAGAAGGCGCGGACAGGCCCACCAAGATGGACCACCGGATGCTGCTGGCGCCGGAACAGTCCGTCAGCGCGGATCTCCGCAAGCACTTTCAGCTCAGGGACTGGGCCCAGAACCACAAGGTCTACACCGAAGGAACACGCGAGAGGCTGGCACAGGCACTCGGGCTGGTCCGCGTCCACGACGATCGGGACAACGGCGTCATCGACTCGTGGGAGCTAAAGCTGTCGGGCTTCCCCATTCAGCCCGACCCGGACAGGGACGGTATCTGGCACCTGACGTACCCAACGTTGGACGAGCCGGCAGCGCGCTGCGTCGACTACGCACTCCAGCCGCCACGGATTCGCACCTACTGGTTGTCGCGCTCGAAGGAGATCCCACTTCCCGACCCCGCGTATCCCACCAGGGAGTAATCGCTCCGGCGGCCAATCCGTACGGTGGCAGACCTCCGCCGCCCCGTTACATCAGGTGAGTGTTGCCGTCTGGCTCCTACACAGCCACTGCGCCGTGGTATCAGCACGTCGATGACGCAGCTACGGTGTGCTCCACTTCCAGGAGTACTGCTTCGGCTGCGCCCCAATCTCACTCATGAAACCGTCGATACCGTCCGATGGCGGAGGATTCTGCTTGCTGGCGAGTTCGGGCGCACACACGTCCCAGTAGAGGGTGCGTTCTTGATACGGAGCAATCCCAGCCACTTGTGTGAGGGTCTTCGTAGGTCCGTTCACCTCGTCCGGGTACTCGCCGTCCTTGTGTCTAGGGGTGTAGAGAGTCTGGAACGTCTGGGTGATGGTGTTGACCGCAGTATCCGACCGGTTCTCATAGCGAGTTGAGACGGAGACGCACTTATTGCTGGCACCTTCATCGTGCCACTCCGCGAGAGCCACATCTCCCTGGGGCGCCTTGATGGCACGGGTGGCAACCGCAGGCGGTGAACTGGTGGTCGGGGGTGCGGACGTTGCACGGGTGGGGGTTGCGCTCGCAGATGGTTGGACCGAGACACTCTTCACGACCACGGTTGGGGTCGCCGTTACTGTGCGGGTCACCGCTGGCTTTGGCGCGCTGGTAGCACACCCCTCCAGGCAAAGCAGCACGACGAACAGTCCCAGGGACGCCCCAAGGGCGGACATAGGAGGCTGTCTGAGTCGTCGCAAACGAGGCAAAGCCTCCCCTTCGAAGGATGCTGGAGGATGGGCGAGTGAATTCTTGCAGGTTGTATGTGGATCCGGCAGCGGACGGCCCAAAACGCCATTGAACCCCCTCCCAAGCAGGAAGAAGGCTCAATGGGTCACGCAGTCGCACACAACCGGGAGAGAGCCCCTCACAGCCCCACTCCGCCTCTGAGACGATCTGCGGGGCACCTCCAGGGCCCGGCAGCGGCGTCCGGAAGGAGGCCGACGGTGCCGACGGGCGAGGGTGCGAAGCACCGACCATAGCCAGCGCAGCCTCCTCCTCCTCCTCGCCCACCCGCCAGCGCCTCAATCACCTGACCGAGTGTCTCGCTCACGTCAGTGCTCGTAACGTCTACAGCCTGCGTTCCCTCGACCGGCCCTTGATCACCAGACTCAACCCCACGGCCTCCGTCAAGGACGTCGTCCAGGAGGCCTGGACTATCGGCTATCCCGTCGATCCAGCCCTATCGCTGGAAACCAGCTGACGTCACCACCGGGCGGCAGGCCCCGTGCCACGCCTCAGACCCACTCCACCTCAGAAAGGACGGCCGAGGAGCCTCCAGGCGGCAGCAGCGGCGTTTTGAGCGCTTCCTGCGCCAGCCGCTGCCGTCCCCCTTGTATGCCGAGTGCGCTCAGTACCGCCACCGCGTCTTCCTCTGTGACATCCGCCACAGCCTCAGCGATGCGTCGCAGCGGCTCATCCACCCCCCAGTCCCCCGTTTCAGCTGGTCGGAGCCGACTTCTTGACCGTCAGCGGCAGCAGCTTCTTGCCGCTGTCGCTTACTTGTGGCCATGTGTCCATCGCCGGACACACGCCGCAGTCGAAGCAGGGTGTCCAGCGGCAGTCCTCGACCTCCGTCTCGTCGAGGGCGTCCTGCCAGTCCTCCCACAGCCAGTCCTTGTCCAGGCCGGAGTCCAGGTGGTCCCAGGGCAGGACCTCCTCGTAGGAGCGCTCGCGGGTGGTGTACCAGTCGACGTCGACGCCGAAGGGGGCCAGGGCCTTGTCGGCGCACGCCATCCAGCGGTCGTAGGAGAAGTGCTCGCGCCAGCCGTCGAAGCGGCCGCCGTCCTCGTAGACCGCGCGGATGACCGCGCCGATGCGGCGGTCGCCACGCGAGAGCAGGCCCTCGACGATGCCGGGCTTGCCGTCGTGGTAGCGGAAGCCGATCGAGCGGCCGTACTTCTTGTCGCCGCGGATCTTGTCGCGCAGCTTGGCCAGGCGGGCGTCCGTCTCCTCGGCGGAGAGCTGGGGCGCCCACTGGAACGGGGTGTGGGGCTTGGGGACGAAGCCGCCGATGGAGACCGTGCAGCGGATGTCGTTCGAGCCCGAGACCTCGCGGCCCTTCTGGATGACGTGCGTGGCCATGTCGGCGATCTGGAGCACGTCCTCGTCCGTCTCCGTCGGCAGGCCGCACATGAAGTACAACTTCACCTGGCGCCAGCCGTTGCCGTAGGCCGTGGCGACGGTGCGGATCAGGTCGTCCTCCGAGACCATCTTGTTGATGACCTTGCGGATGCGCTCCGAGCCGCCCTCCGGGGCGAAGGTCAGGCCCGAGCGGCGGCCGTTGCGGGTCAGCTCGTTGGCCAGGTCGATGTTGAAGGCGTCCACGCGGGTGGACGGGAGGGACAGGCCGATCTTGTCGTCCTCGTACCGGTCCGCCAGTCCCTTGGCGATGTCGCCGATCTCCGAGTGGTCCGCCGAGGACAGGGAGAGCAGGCCGACCTCCTCGAAGCCGGTCGCCTTCAGGCCCTTGTCGACCATCTCGCCGATGCCCGTGATGGAGCGCTCACGCACCGGGCGGGTGATCATGCCGGCCTGGCAGAAGCGGCAGCCGCGGGTGCAGCCGCGGAAGATCTCCACCGACATGCGCTCGTGGACCGTCTCGGCGAGCGGCACCAGCGGCTGCTTGGGGTACGGCCACTCGTCCAGGTCCATCACCGTGTGCTTCGACACGCGCCACGGCACGCCGGACTTGTTGGGGACGACACGCGCGATACGGCCGTCGGGCAGGTACTCGACGTCGTAGAAGCCGGGGACGTACACCCCGCCCGTCCTGGCCAGGCGGAAGAGGATCTCCTCCCGGCCGCCGGGGCGGCCCTCGGCCTTCCAGGCGCGGATGATCCCGGTGACCTCCAGCACCGCCTGCTCGCCGTCGCCGATGACCGCGCAGTCGATGAAGTCGGCGATCGGCTCCGGGTTGAAGGCCGCGTGGCCGCCGGCCACCACGATCGGGTCCTCGAGCGCGCGGTTCCTGGCCTCCAGGGGGATGCCCGCGAGGTCCAGCGCGGTGAGCATGTTGGTGTAGCCCAGCTCGGTGGAGAAGGACAGGCCGAACACGTCGAAGGCCTTCACCGGGCGGTGGGAGTCCACCGTGAACTGCGGGACGCCGTGCTCCCGCATCAGCGCCTCCAGGTCGGGCCACACGCTGTAGGTGCGCTCGGCGAGGACGCCGTCCTGTTCGTTGAGCACCTCGTACAGGATCTGCACGCCCTGGTTGGGCAGGCCGACCTCGTACGCGTCCGGGTACATGAGCGCCCAGCGGACGTCACAGCCGTCCCACGGCTTGACGGTGGAGTTGAGCTCGCCGCCCACGTACTGGATCGGCTTCTGCACATGCGGGAGCAGGGCCTCGAGCTGTGGGAAGACCGACTCGACAGACATCGCGGGATATACCTTCGTGAGCTGACTGGGGTCCCCCCGGCCGACGGCTGGGGGAGTGTGACCATCAAGCCTAACCCGGTCGCAGGGCCGACCCGTACGGCCGCAGGTCGGCCCACGTCCCGGGCAGCTCCGCCTCCAGCTCGGCCGCGCGCCGCTCCTCCCGCCCGTAGAGCACCCCGTACGTGAACGAGCTCTCCCCCGCCCGCTGAGCCCGGGCGGCGAGGTCGCGCAGGGCCTCGCGGGTCATGACGCTGTCCTGGTGGTCGCCGAGCAGACTCTGGAGCGTCTTCGCGGCCCGGGCCACCCCGGCCGCCGCCTCGCCGAGGGCGGGCACGGCGGCCTCCGCGGCGTACCGGGTCCGCTTGGCCTGCTTGCGGGCCTGGTGCAGGGCGACGTCCCGGTCGGTGCCGGGCGGCAGGGCGAGGGCGTGTTCGAGCCGGGTGGCCAGCTTCGCGAAGTCCTTGCGCACGGCCCGGGTGAGCACCTCGGCCGGTGCCCCCGAGGCGGCCGGGCGCAGCGGCGGGTCGGCCAGGAGGGCGTCCAGCGCGTCGAGCAGCCGCAGGTGCCGGCCGCCGTCCAGGACGTCGAGGAGGCGGCGGCGGGAGCCTCCGCGGCGCTCTGCGGACCAGGAGCGCAGCCGGGTGCGGACGGGGCCGGTGACGAGTTCGGCGGGCAGGGCGTCCAGGGCTGTGGTGAGGCGTTCGGTGAGCACTTCCTGGTCGCGGTCGAGGCCGAGTTCGCCGCCGAGCCACTTCAGTTCCTCGCCGAGCGGGTCGGTGGCGGTGCGGTCCAGGATCTGGGCGTAGCTGCGCAGGGCGCCGCGCAGCCGGCGGGTGGTGACGCGCATGCGGTGCACGGAGTCCTCGACGTCGCGGCGGACGGCCGGGTCGAGGGCGACGAGGGTGTCCCGCTGGGCGCGCAGATGGGCCAGGACGTGGTCGCCGGCGGTGGCGGGGGCGGGTTCGGGGGTCGTGCGGGAGCGGGCCGGCGGGGCGGTCTCGGCGAGGGCGCGGGCCAGTTTCGAGGGGGCCGCCGAGGGGCGCAGACCGGCCTTGCGGAACCGTTTGTCCACCTTGTCCAGGAGGGCCGGTTCGCCTCCGTCGGCCAGTTCGACCTCGATCTCGGTCCAGCGGGCGGTGCCGCCGTCGCCGGTCAGCCGCTCGGCGTGCACGGTGTCCACGCTCACCTCGGCGAGCAGCGTGCCGTCGTCGTCGAGGAGGTGGCTGACGGCTCGTGCGGAGCGGAGGCGGACCAGGGGCCGCAGTTCCCTGTCGCGGACGCGGGAGCGGACGAGCCCGGCGAGGTCGGGCGGCACGGTGTCGGAGAGCGGGGCCTGGATCTCGTCGCGTACGCCGGGGGCGACCGGGAGCTTGAGGTGCCAGCCCGCGTCGGTGCCGCCGGTGCGCCGGCGCAGGGTGAGCCCGGCGGCGGAGAGGCGTTCGTCGGGGGTGTCGTAGTAGACGGCGTCCAGTTCGGCGACGCCCTTGTCGACGACGGCCGCGACCGGGCCGACGCCGGTCAGGTCGGGCAGGCCGCCCGCCTTCGGACCACCCGCACCGCCGGCACCGCCCGGCCGTCGTGACCCGCCCGGTTCGTCCGGCCGTCCGGGCTCGTACTTCCGCTCGATCTCGCGCTTGGTGGCCGCCATGAACCGAATGTAGGCGCCCCGGGGCCCCGGGGGCGCCCCCCGGTACCGTTCGATCCGGGAAGGCGTCCTTTCCGAGGCCTCACGCCGACATCGGACGTTGCACCTGGATCGACTGCAACAGGCCGATCGCCACCCAGACCGCGAACATCGACGAGCCGCCGTAGGAGACGAACGGCAGGGGCAGGCCGGTGACCGGCATGATGCCCAGGGTCATGCCGATGTTCTCGAAGGCCTGGAAGGCGAACCAGGCGACGATCCCGGCGGCGACGACGGTGCCGTACAGCTCGGTGGTCTCGCGGGCGATGCGGCAGGCCCGCCAGAGCACGACCCCCAGGAGCAGGATGATCAGGCCCGCGCCGACGAAGCCCAGCTCCTCCCCCGCGACCGTGAAGACGAAGTCGGTCTGCTGTTCGGGGACGAACTGCCCGGTGGTCTGGGAGCCGTGGAAGAGGCCCGCGCCGGTCAGTCCGCCGGAGCCGATGGCGATCCGGGCCTGGTTGGTGTTGTAGCCGACGCCGGCCGGGTCGAGGCTGGGGTTGGCGAAGGCCGCGAACCGGTTGATCTGGTACTCGTCCAGGACGTGCAGCTGCCAGATGGCGACGCAGCCGAGGGTGCCCGTGATGAGCAGGCCGAAGACCCACCGGTTGGACGCCCCGGAGGCGAGCAGCACACCGAGGATGATGGTCACCAGGACCAGGACCGTGCCGAGGTCGGGCATGAGCAGCACGATCAGGATGGGTACGGCGGCCAGGCCCAGGGACTGGAGCACCGTGCGGTGGTCGGGGTACATCCGGTCACCGGCGTCGACCCGGGCCGCGAGCATCATGGCCATCCCCAGGATGATCGTGATCTTCACGAACTCCGAGGGCTGGAGGGAGAAGCCGCCGCCGAGGACGATCCAGTTGCGACTGCCGTTGATGGTGGCGCCGAGCGGGGTGAGCACCAGCAGGATGCCGAAGACCGAGGCGCCGTAGAGGATCGGCACGGCGTTGCGCAGGGCACGGTGGCCGAGCCATACGGTGCCGACCATCAGGGCGAGCCCGATGCCGATGTTCATCAGCTGGCGGACCAGGAAGTAGTGCGGGTCGCCCTGGTTGATCTCGGTGCGGTTGCGGGTCGCGGAGAAGACCAGAGCGGTGCCGATCGCGGACAGCGCCAGCGCGGCCAGCAGCATCGGCCAGTCCAGCCGGCGGGTCACCGAGTCGCGCGCGAACAGACGCGTCCAGCCGGCTCGTTGCGGTCCGTATCCGGAGACGGAGAAGTTGTTGGCGCCGGTCATGCGGTGCTCCTCCGGCCTCTCCTGCCGCGCGGGCGCCTGCGGGTGTCGCGGTTGTCCGTCGGGGACGCCGTGGTCGCGGGCGTCTGCTCGTCGTCCGGGCCGGTCATGCCGCCCTGCTGGGCGACCTCCTCGGCGATCTTCTCCTGATCCTTGGCCGGGTCGCCGGGGATCTTCGGGGCGGCGATGGTGCCGTCCGGCTGGATCTTCGGCAGACTCTTCTGCGGCGTGGGCAGCAGGGCCTTCTTGTTGTCGATGGAGCCGTCGGCCTGGACGCCGTACATGGCGCTGTAGATGTTGCGCACCGCCTCACCGGAGGCGCCCGAGCCGGTACCGGCCTGGGAGATGGTCATGATGACCGTGTAGTCCTTGCTGTAGGTGGCGAGCCAGGACGTGGTCTGTTTGCCGTAGACCTCGGCCGTACCGGTCTTGGCGTGCAGCGGGATCTTGTCCTGCGGCCAGCCGCTGAACTTCCAGGCGGCGGTACCGCGGGTGACGACGGCGGCGAGGGCCTCGTCCATCATGTCGCGGGTCGCCTTGGTGATCGGCAGCTTGCCGTGCGACCGGGGCTTGATCTCGGTGACGTGCTTGCCGTCGGGGCTGACGATCGCCTTGCCGATGGTGGGGGTGTACATGGTGCCGCCGTTGGAGATGGCGCCGTAGATGACGGCCTCCTGGACCGGGGTGAGGAGGGTGTCGCCCTGCCCGATGGAGTAGTTGATCTCGTCACCCTCGCGCATCTTGTTGCCCTCGAGACAGTTCTCGTAAAAGATCTTCTCGACGTAGGTGCCGTCCTTCTTGCCGGACTTGCACCAGGTGTCCTTGTTGGCCTTCCAGTAGTCCAGCTTCCACTGGCGGTCGGGGACGCGGCCGGTGACCTCGTTGGGCAGGTCGATGCCGGTCCTCTTGCCGAGGCCGAACTGGTGGGCGGTCTTGAAGAACCAGTCCTTGGGCTGGCCCTTCTTGGGGTTGATGCCGCCGTCCCTCTTCCACTCGCTGTCGGCGAGGCCGTAGAAGACGGTGTCGCAGGAGACCTCGAGGGCCTTGCCGAGGGAGATGGGGCCGAAGTTCTCGCCCTCGAAGTTCATGAAGACCTGGCCGCCGACCGAGTAGGAGCTGGTGCAGGGGTACTTGCCGTTGAAGTCGTAGCCGGCCTGGACCGCGGCGGCGGTGGAGACGACCTTGAAGGTCGAACCGGGCGCGGACTGGCCCTGGGTGGCGCGGTTGAGCAGCGGGTAGTCGGAGTCCTTGCCGGTGAGCGCCTTGTAGTCCTTGGCGGAGATGCCGCCGACCCAGACGTTCGGGTCGTACGTCGGCGCGGACGCCATGGCGACGATGCGGCCGGTCTTGGCCTCCATCACGACGACGGCGCCGGAGTCCGCCTTGTAGTTGGTGCCGGTGATCTTGTCGAACTGCTGGCGGGCGGCCTTCATCGCCTTGTCCAGCTCGTACTCGGCGACCCGCTGGACCCGGGCGTCGATGCTGGTGACCAAGTTCGAACCGGGCTCGGCGACGTCGGACTTGGCCTTGCCGATGACCCGGCCGAGGTTGTCGACCTCGTAGCGGGTCACGCCCGCCTTGCCGCGCAGCGCCTGGTCGTACTGGCGCTCGAGGCCGGAGCGGCCGACCATGTCGGAGCGCAGGTAGGGCGAGGAGGTGTCCTTGGCCTTCTGGACCTCCTCGTCGGTGACCGGCGAGAGGTAGCCGAGCACCTGCGCGGTGTTGGACTTGCCGGGGCCGGGGTAGCTGCGCACGGCCTCGGGTTCGGCGGTGATGCCGGGGAAGTCCTCGGAGCGCTCCCGGATCTGCAGGGCCTGCTTGGGGGTGGCCTCGTCGGTGATCGGGATGGGCTGGTACGGCGAACCGTTCCAGCAGGGCTGCGGGGTCTCGGCGTCGCACAGCCGGACCTTCTGCATGACCTCCTGCGGGCTCATACCGAGGACGCCGGCGAGCTTGGTGAGGACCGCCTTGCCGTCGTCCTTCTGCTTGAGCAGGTCGGTGCGGGAGGCGGAGACCACCAGCCGGGTCTCGTTGTCGGCGAGCGGCACACCGCGGGCGTCCAGGATCGAGCCGCGCGGGGCGGGCTGGACGACCTGCTGGACGTGGTTGCCGGAGGCCTGCTTCTGGTACTGGGCGCCCTCCCGGATCTGCAGGTACCACAGCCGGCCACCGAGGGTGCCGAGCAGGGAGAGGACGAGGATCTGGATCACGACGAGCCGGGTCCGGACCCGTGGGGTCCTGCCGGTCTCGGGAATGTTGGTCACTGGTGCTGCCTCCCCCTCTCAGTGCGCGAGCGAGCCGTGCCGGTCTGCGTGGTGCTGACGGACGTCGGACCGGTACGTGGCGCGCCGGTGGCGCCGGTACGGGTCGTGTCCCATGGAGCCGTGACCGCCGGAGGCGGTCGACTGCCGTGCTGTCACAGTCGCTTGACCCCCTTGATGCGGCCGACCCGGGTGCTGCGGGCGCGGGCTCTGGTCTTCAGGCCGCCGAGGGCGCCGCGCTGGCCGCCGATGCGCAGCCCGGTACCGGAGGACAGCCAGCCGGAGGAGATGTCCGTGGCCTGTCTGGCGCCCGAGGTCTCCGACAGCGGGTCGTGCTCGGAGCGCCGGGCCAGCGCCATGATGCCGGGCACGACGAACGGGGCGAGCAGCAGGTCGTAGACGGCGGCGCTGATCAGCAGGCCGGGCAGGCCGACATGGCGGGCGGCGGTGTCGCCGACGAGGGCGCCGACACCGGCGTACAGCAGCGTCGAGCCGAGGGCGGCGGCGACCACCACGGTCATCGGGCCGGTGGCCGACTTCACCTGCCCGGTCTCGGGTTTGATGAGCCCGGCGAGGTAGCCGATGACGCACAGCACCATGGCGTAGCGGCCGGCGGCGTGGTCGGCGGGCGGGGCGAGGTCGGCGAGCAGCCCGGCGCCGAAGCCCACCAGGGCGCCGCCGACGTGCCCGTAGACCATGGCCAGCCCGAGGACGGTGAGCAGCAGCAGGTCGGGGACGGCGCCCGGCAGGTGCAGCCGGGACAGGACACTCACCTGGATCACCAGGGCCACGACCACCAGCGCGGTGGAGAGCAGAATCCGGTTGATGCGCATGGGGACTTCTCGCTCCTACGGCAGCTGGTCGTCGGTGGACTGCGCGCCGTCGTCGGACTGCGCGTCGTCGTTGAACTGCCCGTCGTCGGTGGCCTGTCCGTCGGACCCGTCGTTGGTGTTCGCGTCGGCGGACGGGGTGACCGTCACCGTCACGGTGGGCGTCGGGGTCGGCTTGGGCTTGGGCGGCAGCACTTCGTCGCGCGGGTCCTTCTTCGGGCCCTGGACGACGACACCGACGATGTCGAGCTTGGTGAAGCCGACGTACGGCGTGACGTAGATGGTGCGGGTCAGGTCGCCGCCCGAGGGGTCGACGCGGGAGACGACGCCGACCGGGACGCCCGGCACGAAGGGCTTGTCGCCCTGGGAGCCGAAGGTGACGAGACGGTCGCCCTTCTTCACCTCCGCCTTGCCGTTGAGGAGCTGCACGCGCAGCGGGCGGTCGCCCTGGCCGGAGGCGAAGCCGAGTTCGTCGCTGCCCTCCATCCGGGTGCCGACGGTGAAGTCGGGGTCGTTGGCGAGCAGCACGGTGGAGGAGTCGGGGCCGACGGTGGTGACCCTGCCGACCAGGCCGTCGGCGTTCAGGACGGTCATGTCGCGCTTGATGCCGTCGCGCGCGCCCGCGTCGATGGTGACGGTCCATGAGAAGCCCTGCGCGGCTCCTATGGCGATGACCTGCGCGCCCTTGATGCCGTACTGGCCCTGGCCGGCCAGCTTCAGCATGCGGTTGAGCTGGTCCAGGCGGCTGCGGTTGCGGTCGTCGCTGCCGAGCTCGGCCTTGAGGGCGGCGTTCTCCTTCTCCAGAGCGGTGAGCCGGTCGTGGCGCTCGCCGGAGTCACGGACCGCGGAGACGGCGTCGCCGACCGGGTTCACCGCGCCCGACACGCCGTTCTCGATGGGGCCGAAGACGGCGGCGGCGGCCTGCCGGGCGCCGTCCACCGGGGAGTTCTCCCCGCCGCGGATGTCCACCGTGATCAGCGCGAACGCGACGGCGATCAGCAGCACCAGGAGCAGCCGGCTCTCTTTCGTGTCCCTCACGTGCGGCGGCCGTGCCCTTCCTCGTCGGAAATTGGGTGGCCCCCGAGAAGCGCTGACCCTGAGCGCGATCCCAAGGGGCCCATTTGTGGGAGCTTATGCCTCTATATCAACGATCCGCCGCACGAGAGGAGAACTGCTCGTACGGCGGAATCGAAGAGTTGTGTCATCTGCGTGGCTGGGCGTCAAGGACCTGCTGGAGCGCCTCGAACTCCTCGACGCATTTGCCGGAGCCGAGCGCCACGCTGTCCAGCGGGTCCTCGGCGATGTGGATCGGCATGCCGGTCTCGCGGCGCAGCCGCTCGTCCAGGCCGCGCAGCAGCGCTCCGCCGCCGGTCAGCACGATGCCCCGGTCCATGATGTCGCCGGAGAGCTCCGGCGGACACTTGTCGAGGGTCGTCTTGACCGCGTCGACGATCGCGTTGACCGGTTCCTCGATCGCCTTGCGCACCTCGGCGGCCGAGATGACGACGGTCTTCGGCAGCCCGGAGACCAGGTCCCGGCCGCGGATCTCGGTGTGCTCGTCGGAGTCCAGGTCGTACGCCGAACCGATCGTGATCTTGATCTGCTCGGCCGTGCGCTCACCCAGCAGGAGGCTGTACTCCTTCTTGACGTGCTGGATGATCGCATTGTCCAGTTCGTCGCCCGCGACGCGGATGGACTGGGCCGTGACGATGCCGCCGAGCGAGATGACCGCGACCTCCGTGGTGCCGCCGCCGATGTCCACCACCATGTTGCCCGTGGCCTCGTGGACCGGCAGGCCGGAGCCGATGGCCGCGGCCATGGGCTCCTCGATGATGTGCACCTGGCGGGCGCCGGCCTGGGAGGAGGCCTCGATGACGGCGCGGCGCTCGACGCCGGTGATGCCGGAGGGCACGCAGACCACGACGCGCGGACGGGCCAGGTACCGGCGCTTGTGGATCTTGAGGATGAAGTAGCGCAGCATCCGCTCGGTGATCTCGAAGTCGGCGATGACGCCGTCCTTGAGCGGGCGCACGGCCACGATGTTCCCGGGCGTGCGCCCGATCATCTTCTTCGCCTCGGCGCCGACCGCGAGGATGCCACCGGTGTTCGTGTTGATCGCGACGACGGACGGCTCGTTGAGTACGATCCCGCGACCCCTGACGTACACCAGCGTGTTGGCGGTCCCGAGGTCGACAGCCATGTCACGGCCGATGAACGACATTGAGTTCCCCATCAGGATTCGTCTGGCCTTCCCTGGGTGCTTTGAGGGCATTTCAGGTACGGCGAGGTGGGTGCTGTGACGTGAAGGCTTCCATCGTAAACGCGCCTGCACGAACACTGCGCGAGGGTCTTCGCCATTGTCAGCAGATGGCGTACCGCCTCGCTTGTGGAGACGGCCCATCGGAGGCACGCGTTCCCCCGATCGGCATCGCATATGCCGCGGGGCGGCCGTTTTTCACGGCCGCCCAGGTCAGGCGCAGGTAAAGCCTGACGGCACGTCAGAAAATACCAGCATCAGCCCCGGCCGGGGAAGAAGATCTTCACCTCGCGCTCGGCGGACTCCTCGGAGTCGGAGGCGTGGACGAGGTTCTCCCGGACGATCACGCCGTAGTCCCCGCGGATGGAGCCGGGGGCCGCGGCGATCGGGTCGGTCGGACCGGCCAGCGCGCGCACCCCCTCGATCACCCGCTCGCCCTCGACGATCATCGCCACGACCGGACCGGAGGACATGAACGCCACCAGCGGCTCGTAGAACGGCTTGCCCTTGTGCTCACCGTAGTGCTGCTCCAGCGTGTCGGTGTCCAGGGTGCGCAGCTCCAGCGCGGTGATCTGCCAGCCGGCCTTGCGCTCGATACGGCTGATGATCTCGCCGGTCAGGCCACGACGGACGGCGTCGGGCTTGAGGAGGACGAGGGTGCGCTGGGTCACGGGGGGACTCCTTCTCCTGCAGATGTGCGGTGAACGAAGAGTACAGGGCGCCGATCACGCAGCGTCAGGGGAGGACGGCGCCTGGGCGGACCGCTCCGCGAATCTCGCCTTCGCCACGTCGATCTTCCGCCCGAAATGCACCGACGCCCACCACAGCCCGGCGAACACCGCGCCCAGGAAGTACATCGTCGGCACCACGACACCGGAGGCGACCAGCCCGATCTGCAGCGCCCAGCCCAGCGCCACCCCGGCGGGCCGGGTCACCACACCGCACAGCAGCACGCACAGCGCCATCGCGACGCCGCTCACCGTCCAGACACTCGCCATCGAAAGATCCGGGTCCTTCATCGCGACCAGCGCGGCGAACCCGATGACGAAGAACTCGCCGATCAGCGTCGAGGAACACAGCGTACGCACGAGATGTCAGCCCTTCCCCAGAAGCAGCCGGGCCTCACCGACCGTGATCACGGAACCGGTGACCAGCACACCGCCGCCGGCGAACTCGCCCTCCTCCTCGGCGAGCGTGATCGCCGCCTCCAGGGCGTCCGGCAACCGCGGCTCCACCTGGACCCGCTCCTCGCCGAACACCTCGACGGCGATCCCGGCCAGCTCGTCGACGTCCATCGCGCGGTGGCTGGAGTTCTGGGTGACCACGACCTCCGCGAAGATCGGCTCGAAGGCCTCGAGCAGCCCCCGCACGTTCTTCTCGCCACTGGCCCCGACCACGCCGATCAGCCGGCTGAAGTCGAACGCCTCCCGGACCGCCTCCGCGGTGACCTGGGCGCCCGCCGGATTGTGCGCGGCGTCCAGCACGACGGTCGGCGAGCGCCGCACCACCTCGAGCCGGCCGGGCGAGGTGACGGACGCGAACGCCCTGCGGACCGTCTCGACGTCCAGCGGCTCCGCGCGCTGCGCGCCCACCCCGAAGAACGCCTCCACGGCGGCGAGCGCCACGGCCGCGTTGTGCGCCTGGTGCGCGCCGTGCAGCGGCAGATACACCTCCGTGTACTCGCCACCCAGACCGCGCAGGGTCAGCATCTGCCCGCCCACGGCCACCTGCCGGGCGACGACACCGAACTCCAGGCCCTCCCGGGCCACGGTCGCGTCCACCTCCACGGCCTTCTTCAGCAGCACCTGCGCGGCGTCCACCGGCTGCTGCGCCATGATCACGGTGGCGTCCTGCTTGATGACGCCGGACTTCTCCCCGGCGATCTCGGCCGGCGTGCCGCCCAGCCGGTCCGTGTGGTCGAGCGAGATGGGGGTGACCACGGCGACGTCCGCCTCGATCACATTGGTGGCGTCCCAGCTGCCGCCCATCCCCACCTCGACGACCGCGACGTCCACCGGAGCGTCCGCGAAGGCCGCGTAGGCCATGCCGGTCAGCACCTCGAAGAAGGACAGCCGGTACTCCTGCGAGGCGTCGACCATCTCCACGTACGGCTTGATGTCGTGGTACGTCTCGATGAACCGCTCGGCGGAGACCGGGGCGCCGTCCAGGCTGATCCGCTCGGTGACCGACTGCACGTGCGGCGAGGTGTACCGGCCGGTGCGCAGCTCGAAGGCGCCGAGCAGGGCCTCGATCATGCGGGCGGTGGAGGTCTTGCCGTTGGTGCCCGTGATGTGGATGGACGGGTACGACCGCTGCGGCTCGCCCAGCACGTCCATCAGCGCCGCGATCCTGGCGACCGAGGGCTCCAGCTTCGTCTCGCCCCAGCGGGTCGCCAGGTCCGCCTCGACCTCGCGCAGCGCCTTGTCGACCTCGGGGTCCTCGGGGCGGGCGGGTACCTCGACGCTCGGCGCACCACCCTGCGTGCGCAGGGTACGGCTGCCTGCCTCGATCACCGCGAGATCGGGGTCCCGGTCGCCCGCCGCGGAAACGGCTGATGTCTCCGTGGCCGCGATGATCTCGTCGAAGGACTCGAGGGGATCAGACGGGCCAGTGCTGTCTGGGGGGAGCTCACTCACGGGGCCAGTCTACGTACCCCCGCCGCCGTGGTTGCGGCCAGCCGCACCGCCACAGCGCCAGTGCCGCGGGCGGTCGCGCCGCAGGAGCAGGGGGCTGCGGGTGGCCGTGCTCCCCCGGTGTCCCGCCCCCACGGCGACCGAAGGCCCCGGAGCCTCACCGACTCCGGAGCCTTCGGCGACGTGCGAACCTCACGCCTGCGGCAACCGCTCCAGCTGTGCGGCGATCCGCGTGATGTCCTCCTCGGCCTTCGCCAGCCGCGTACGGATCTTGTCGACCACGTGGTCGGGCGCCTTCGCGAGGAACGCCTCGTTCCCCAGCTTGGCCGTGGCCTGTGCCTTCTCCTTCTCCGCGGCGGCCAGGTCCTTCGCCAGCCGCTTGCGCTCCGCCGCCACGTCGATCGCCCCGGACAGGTCCAGCGCGACCTCGACACCGGCGACCGGCAGCGTCGCCGTGGCGGTGAAGCCGTCACCCTCCGGCTGGAGCCGCAGCAGCTGACGGACGGCCGCCTCGTGCGGCGCGAGCGCCGTGCCGTCCAGGGTCAGCCGCGCCGGGACCCGCTGGCCCGGCTGCAACCCCTGGTCGGCGCGGAAGCGGCGGACCTCGGTGACGAGCGACTGGAGCGTCTCGATCTCCCGTTCGGCGTCCGCGTCGCGGAAGCCGCTGTCCTTCGGCCACTCGGCGATGACGATCGACTCGCCGCCGGTGAGCGTGGTCCACAGGGTCTCGGTGACGAACGGGACCACGGGGTGCAGCAGCTTCAGCGTGACGTCGAGGACCTCGCCGAGGACGCGCTTGCTGACCTCGGCCGCCTCGCCGCCCGCCTGGAACGTCGTCTTGGACAGCTCGACGTACCAGTCGAAGACCTCGTCCCAGGCGAAGTGGAACAGGGCGTCGGACAGCTTGGCGAACTGGAAGTCGTCGTAGTGGGCGTCGACTTCGGCGACGACGGAGTTCAGCCGGGACAGGATCCAGCGGTCGGTCGACGACATCTTCGCCGGGTCCGGCAGCGGCCCGTCCACCGTCGCGCCGTTCATCAGGGCGAAGCGCGTGGCGTTCCAGATCTTGTTGGCGAAGTTGCGCGAGCCCTGGACCCAGTCCTCGCCGATCGGGACGTCCACGCCCGGGTTGGCGCCGCGGGCGAGGGTGAACCGCAGGGCGTCGGAGCCGTACTTGTCCATCCAGTCCAGCGGGTTGACCGCGTTGCCGAAGGACTTGGACATCTTCTTGCCGAACTGGTCGCGGACCATGCCGTGCAGGGCGATGGTCTGGAACGGCGGGGTGCCGTCCATCGCGTACAGGCCGAACATCATCATCCGGGCGACCCAGAAGAAGAGGATGTCGTAGCCGGTGACCAGGACGGAGTTGGGATAGAACGTCGCGAGCGACTCGGTCTGTTCGGGCCAGCCGAGGGTGGAGAACGGCCACAGGCCGGAGGAGAACCAGGTGTCGAGGACGTCGGTGTCCTGGTGCCAGCCGTCGCCGGCCGGCGGCTCCTCGTCGGGTCCGACGCAGACGACCTCGCCGTCCGGTCCGTACCAGACCGGGATGCGGTGGCCCCACCACAACTGCCGTGAGATGCACCAGTCGTGGAGGTTGTCGACCCAGTCGAAGTAGCGCTTCTCCATCTCCTGCGGGTGGATCTTGACCTTGCCCTCGCGGACCGCGTCGCCGGCGGCCTTCGCCAGCGGTCCGACCTTGACCCACCACTGCATGGACAGGCGCGGCTCGATGGTGGTCTTGCAGCGCGAGCAGTGGCCGACGGAGTGGACGTAGGGCCGCTTCTCGGCGACGATCCGGCCCTCGGCGCGCAGCGCGGCGACGATGGCGGAGCGGGCCTCCAGGCGGTCCAGCCCCTGGAAGGGGCCGTGCGCGGTGATGACGGCGTGCTCGTCCATCACGGCGATGGCCGGCAGGTCGTGCCGTCGGCCGATCTCGAAGTCGTTCGGGTCGTGGGCCGGGGTGACCTTGACGGCGCCCGTGCCGAACTCCGGGTCGACGTGCTCGTCCGCGACGACCGGGATGGAGCGGTCGGTCAGCGGCAGCTTGATGAGCTTGCCGACCAGGTGCCGGTAGCGCTCGTCGTCGGGGTGCACGGCGACGGCGGTGTCGCCGAGCATCGTCTCGGCACGCGTGGTGGCGACGACGATGGTGTCGTCCCCCTCGCCGTACTTCATCGAGACGAGCTCGCCGTCGTCGTCCTGGTACTCGACCTCGATGTCCGAAATGGCCGTCAGACAGCGCGGGCACCAGTTGATGATGCGCTCGGCGCGGTAGATCAGCTCGTCGTCGTAGAGCCGCTTGAAGATGGTCTGCACGGCCTGGGACAGGCCCTCGTCCATGGTGAAGCGCTCACGGGACCAGGCGACGCCGTCGCCGAGGCGGCGCATCTGGCCGCTGATCTGGCCGCCGGACTCGCCCTTCCACTGCCAGACGCGCTCGACGAAGGCCTCCCGGCCCAGGTCGTGCCGGGACTTGCCCTCCTTGGCCAGTTCCCGCTCGACGACGTTCTGCGTGGCGATGCCGGCGTGGTCCATGCCGGGCTGCCACAGCGTCTCGTACCCCTGCATGCGCTTGCGGCGCGTCAGGGCATCGATGAGCGTGTGCTCGAAGGCGTGCCCCAGGTGGAGGCTGCCGGTGACGTTCGGCGGCGGGATGACGATGGTGTACGGCGGCTTGTCGCTCTTGGCGTCCGCCTCGAAGTAACCGCGCTCTACCCAGCGCTCGTACAGCGGCCCCTCTACGTCGGCCGGCGCGTACTGGGTCGGCAGTTCGGTGTCGGGCGCTGGTGGCTGCTGCTGAGCGTTCTCGGTCACGGGCCCAGTTTAGAGGTGTCACGGCGCGGTCCCGAACCGCATTTGTTCTGTAACGGTCCCCACCCCGGTGCCCTGCCCCCCGCGCGCCTGCGCCAGGATGTCAGGAACACATAAGCATCTGGAGGGGAACCCTGTAATGAGCTACAACCAGCCGGGCCCGTACGGCGGGCAGCCCCAGCAGCCCGGACCGTACGGCCAGCCGGGCCCCTACGGCCAGCAGCCGCCGCAGGCACCGCCCGCGCAGCCCGGTTACGGCTACCCTCAGCAGCCGTCGGCCCCGCAGCCGGGTTACGGCTACCCCCAGCAGTCCGCGCAGGGCGTCCCGCCGCAGCCGAACCCCTACGGTCAGCAGCCCCAGCCGCCGTACGGCCAGCAGCCGCCCTACGGCGGCGTCCCGCAGCCCCCGGCCCCCGGCGGCGGCAAGAAGAAGACCGGTCTGATCATCGGCGCGGTGGCGGTCGTGGCCGCGATCGCGGTGGGCGCGTACTTCCTGATCGGGGGCAGTGGCGGCGGCTCGGTGGCCGACGACGGCCCGCACAAGCTGACGACTCCGGCGACGGTGCTGACGGAGTACAAGAAGAGCCAGAGTGACAGCGGCTCCATGTCGAAGGACGACATGAAGGACGCCGAGAAGTGGGGCGTGCACAACCCCAAGGACGTCAGCGCCGCGTACCAGGCCGGGGACAAGGACAACCCGCTGGCCATGAAGCAGATCCAGTTCAACGGCGTCTACGGCACCATCGACGACCCCGAGAAGACCGTCGACGCGATGTTCGCCAAGATGAGGGACGAGAGCAAGAAGGGCGGCGACGACGAGGACGTCACCCTGGTCGGCGACCCGAAGGCCTACTCCCCGTCCGCGCTCGACGGAGCGGTCCTCAAGTGCCAGCAGGCCAAGATCGACAACTCCACCGGCGGCAAGGGCGAGCCGAAGTCGATGAGCATGACGGTCTGCATCTGGGGCGACCACAGCACGCTCGGCATGATCATCCCGATGGACATGGCCGACATGCTGGCGGGCAAGTCCACCGACCCCGCGGGCGCCGCCGAGACCACCGCCAAGTTCCGCGCGGAAGTCCGCGTGAAGGCCTGACGCCGGGCACGCACGTACCGCTACGACGAGGGGCCCCGGTCGTGTGACCGGGGCCCCTCGTCGCGTCGCTCGGGCGGTTACGCCGTCTTCTGCTCGCCCGTGCCGCGGCCGCGGGCGTCCCTCGGGATCAGGGTGGGGTTGACGTTGGAGTGGACGACGTCGGCGGTGATGACGACGCGGGCCACGTCCTTGCGGGACGGCACCTCATACATCACCGACATCAGGACCTCCTCCATGATGGCGCGCAGGCCGCGGGCGCCGGTCTGGCGGAGGATGGCCTGGTCGGCGATGGCCTCCAGGGCCTCGCGCTCGAAGTCTAGTTCCACGCCGTCCAGTTCGAACAGGCGCTGGTACTGCTTCACCAGGGCGTTGCGCGGCTCGACCAGGATCTTCAGCAGGGCCTCGCGGTCGAGGTTGTGGACGCTGGTGATCACGGGGAGGCGGCCGATGAACTCCGGGATCATGCCGAACTTGACCAGGTCCTCGGGCATGACGTCCTCGAACTGGTCCTTGGCCTCCAGCTCCCGCTTGGAGCGGATCGTCGCGCCGAAGCCGATGCCCTTCGCACCCGCCCGGCCCTCGATGATCTTCTCCAGGCCCGCGAACGCGCCGCCCACGATGAACAGGACGTTCGTCGTGTCGATCTGGATGAACTCCTGGTGCGGGTGCTTGCGGCCGCCCTGGGGCGGGACCGAGGCCGTGGTCCCTTCCAGGATCTTCAGCAGGGCCTGCTGGACGCCCTCGCCGGAGACGTCACGAGTGATCGACGGGTTTTCGCTCTTACGGGCGACCTTGTCGATCTCGTCGATGTAGATGATCCCGGTCTCGGCCTTCTTGACGTCGTAGTCGGCCGCCTGGATCAGTTTGAGCAGGATGTTCTCGACGTCCTCACCGACATAGCCGGCCTCGGTCAGCGCCGTGGCGTCGGCGATGGCGAACGGAACGTTCAGCATCCGGGCCAAAGTCTGGGCCAGCAGGGTCTTGCCGGAACCGGTGGGGCCGAGCAGCAGGATGTTGGACTTGGCGAGCTCGATGGCGTCCTCGCGGCCCTGGCCGCCACCGTTCTCCCCGGCCTGGACGCGCTTGTAGTGGTTGTACACCGCGACGGACAGGGCCTTCTTGGCGGCCTCCTGCCCGACGACGTAGCCGTCCAGGAACTCGTAGATCTCGCGGGGCTTGGGCAGTTCCTCCCAGCGCACCTCGCTGGTCTCCGCGAGTTCCTCCTCGATGATCTCGTTGCAGAGATCGATGCACTCGTCGCAGATGTACACACCGGGCCCTGCGATGAGCTTCTTGACCTGCTTCTGGCTCTTGCCGCAGAACGAGCACTTGAGCAGATCGCCGCCGTCACCGATGCGTGCCACGGTGTGCTTCCCCTTCGCCTGGGAGACGCCTGGACACCTTGCGGTCCAGCGGCTCCTGGTGCTGCCTTATGTCGACGGTACCTTGCCGGGCCCCCCGTTCGGGCCCCCCTTGGCACGGTTCACTTCGACGTGACCGTGCCAAGGAGCGACGGGCGGGTGTGGTGTCCGCCTCAGCGGACGGCCAAGTTGTTCATCTTCCGGGTGGAAATGATCTGGTCGATCAGCCCGTACGACAGCGCCTCCTCGGCCGTGAGGATCTTGTCGCGCTCGATGTCCTCACGGATCTTCTCGATCGACTGGCTGGAGTGCTTGGCCAGCATCTCCTCCAGCTGCGAGCGCATCCGCAGGATCTCGTTGGCGGCGATCTCCAGGTCGGAGACCTGACCGCGGCCGGTCTCACTGTACGGCTGGTGGATCAGCACGCGCGCGTTCGGCAGGGCCATACGCTTGCCCGGCGTGCCGGCGGCCAGCAGCACCGCCGCGGCGGAGGCCGCCTGGCCCATGCACACCGTCTGGATGTCGGGCTTGACGAACTGCATGGTGTCGTAGATGGCCGTGAGCGCCGTGAAGGAGCCGCCGGGGCTGTTGATGTAGACCGAGATGTCCCGGTCGGGGTCCATCGACTCCAGGCACAGCAGCTGCGCCATGACGTCGTTGGCGGAGGCGTCGTCGATCTGGACGCCGAGGAAGATCACGCGCTCCTCGAAGAGCTTCGCGTACGGGTCGTACTCGCGAATGCCCTGCGAGGTGCGCTCCACGAAGCGCGGGATGACGTAGCGGGACTCGGCCGTGGGGCCGGTGTACTCGGCCTTGGGGGCACCTCCCACGCCCTGGAGGCGGTGGGGCAGGTCGTAGAGGCCGCTGCCGGGGAAGTCGTTCACGATGTCTCCTGGAAAGGGGCTGGGCGGTCGGCTGAGGGGCTGGCTGGGCTGCACGGAGGTGTCCGGGAGGTCCGGGGCCCCTCCCGCGCCCTGACGGCCTTCAGGGGCCTGTCACGGGTGGGAGCGGCGCCTCCGAGGGAGCGGCTCAGGCCCCGGTGCCGCCGCCGCCCGGCATGCCGGCGGCGTGTGTGATGACGTCGTCGATGAGGCCGTACTCCTTGGCCTCGTGGGCGTCGAACCAGCGGTCGCGGTCCGAGTCCCGGGTGATCTGCTCCACCGTCTGGCCGGTGTGCTGGGCGGTGAGCTCGGCCATGCGCTTCTTGGTGTGCAGCAGCCGCTCGGCGTGGATCTTGATGTCGGAGGCCGAACCGGCCAGACCGGCGGAGGGCTGGTGGATCAGGATCTCGGCGTTCGGCAGCGCGAAGCGCTTGCCCGGGGTGCCGGCGCTGAGCAGGAACTGACCCATCGAGGCCGCCAGGCCCATGGCGATGGTCACCACGTCGTTCTTGATGTACTGCATGGTGTCGTAGATCGCCATGCCGGCCGTGATCGAGCCACCGGGGCTGTTGATGTACAGGTAGATGTCCTTGTCCGGATCGGCGGCAAGGAGCAGCAGCTGTGCGGTGATCTTGTTCGCGATGTCGTCGTCGACCGGCTGGCCGAGGAAGATGATCCGCTCGTTGAGCAGCCGGTTGTAGACCTGGTCGCCGAGGCCCCCACCGATGGAAGGCTCGCCGGCGGCGGAGGGCATCAGATTCGTCACGTATCCACCTGCTCGTCTTACGACGGCGCCGGGCCGTCTCACGTGTTCTGCCGGGGCGTGGGGCCGTCCGGCGGTGTTCGGGGACTCCCCTGCCCTCGTATTCATGGACCCTAACGCGCGGCTCCCTTCGGGGAATCCCGCTGAGGGGGGTGTTCGCCGGGGGCGTAGCGCGCCGGGCCTGCGGTGCGCGGGTGGCCGGTCATGACAACGGGCCCTGGGGAGCGGATCCCCAGGGCCCATCGTACGTACGGCGCCGTGGACGACGCGCGCGGATCAGGCGGTGGATCAGGCCTCGGCCTTGTCCTCGCCGTCACCCTCGGCCTCGGCCTCGGCGGCGGTCTGCGCCTCGGCGGCCTCGTCCTCGTCCTCCAGGTCGACGATCTCGCCGTTGGTGTCCTTCACGGTCGCGGCCTCGACGACGACGGCCAGGGCCTTGCCGCGGGCGACCTCGCCGACCAGCAGCGGAACCTGGTTCTGCTGCACGACGGCCTGGGCGAACTCGTCGGGGGACATGCCGGAGGAGGCGGCGCGCCGCATCAGGTGCTCGGTGAGCTCCTCCTGGTTGACGTTGAGCTTCTCCTTGTTGACCAGCTCGTCGAGCACGAACTGGGTCTTGATGCCCTTGACCGCGGCCTCGCGGGTCTCCTCCTCGAACTCCTCGGCGGTCTTGCCCTGGAGCTCCAGGTACTTGTCGAGGGTGAGGCCCATCTGCGCGAGCTGGTGGTGCTCGAGGTTGTGCTTGCGGGTGTTGATCTCGTCCTCGAGCAGCTTCTCGGGGACGGGCACCTCGACCAGCTCCAGCAGCTTGTCCAGGACGCGCTCCTGGGCCTGCGTGGCCTGGTCGTACTGCTTCATGTTCTCCAGGCGCTTGCGGCTGTCCGCCTGCAGCTCCTCGAGGGTGTCGAACTCGGAGGCGAGCTGAGCGAAGTCGTCGTCCAGCTCGGGCAGTTCGCGGGCGGCGACCTGGCTGACCTTGACGGTGACCTCGGCCTCCCGGCCGGCCGCCGAGCCGCCCTTCAGCTCGGAGGTGAAGGTGGCCTCGCCACCGGCCTCCAGGCCCTTCACGGCGTCGTCGATGCCGTCCAGCAGCTCGCCGGAGCCGATGGTGTAGGAGACGCCGTTGGCGATGCCGTCCTCGAGGACCTCGCCGTCGACCTTGGCCTCCAGGTCGATGGTGACGACGTCGCCGTCCTCGGCGGCGCGCTCGACCGGGGAGGTGGAGGCGAAGCGCTCGCGCAGCTGCTCGACGGCCTTCGTCACGTCCTCGTCGGTCACCTCGACGGCGTCGACCTCGACCTCGATGCCGGAGTAGTCCGGGATCTCGATGGTCGGGCGGATGTCGACCTCGGCGGTGAAGTTCAGCGTCTCGCCGTCCTTCAGCTCGGTGATGTCGACCTCGGGCTGGCCCAGGGGGTTCAGCTCGGCCTCGTTGACCGCGTCGGTGTAGAACCGCGGAAGCGCGTCGTTGACGGCCTCCTCCAGAACCGCACCGCGGCCGAACCGCTGGTCGATGACCCGGGCCGGGATCTTGCCCTTGCGGAAGCCCTTCACCGTGACCTGCTGGTTGATCTTCTTGTACGCCGCGTCGAGGCTGTCCTTGAGCTCCTCGAAGGGCACCTCGACAGTGAGCCGAACCCGGGTCGGGTTCAGGGTCTCCACGGCGCTCTTCACGGTTCGGTCTCCTTGTGGCTGACTTCTCGGATTTCGCCGGAGCCGTCATGGCGGTCCGGCGGATTCGCCGCCCGGAGGAGTTCGTAGGCCAAGAGGCCGGACACACGGGCGCGCAGCTTGCATAGTAACCGCAGCGGCACGGCGTCCCAAAAGGCGATCACGGGGCGCTCGCGCGGAGGATCACGGTGGGAACCACGAGCGGGTCCCGTGGCTCACACGCCCGCGGGAGACCCGCGCCGACCTGTGGTGATCCCGGTCGGCGACGGCCCCGGTCGGCGGGTGGTCGGGGTGGCGGGATTTGAACCCACGGCCTTCCGCTCCCAAAGCGGACGCGCTACCAAGCTGCGCCACACCCCGTCTGGTGCGACACGTAGGGTACATGCCCGCAGCCAGTACGGCCGCCGCATTTGCCGCCCGCCCCGTCGGCCCGCCTCCGCACCCCTTCGTCCCGCGCCCCGACACACCGGCCCCACCCCTTCGGCCGAAAGCCGCCCGGGCGCGCCGAGGGAGCCCGAGCGGCCGTCCGCGGACAGGAAGCGGCGCGCGGGGTCTCCGCCGGAAGCGCGACCGGGCTCCGCCGAGGTGCGGAAGGGGAAGGGGTGTGCGTCGACGGGGGGCGACCCGCTACGATGCCTGATGTGCCGCGGTCGGTCGACCTGCGGCGCGCATTGTGTGCGGGCGTAGCTCAATGGTAGAGCCCCAGTCTTCCAAACTGGCTACGCGGGTTCGATTCCCGTCGCCCGCTCCGACACGGCTCAGGCCCAGGTGAGACGGGGTTTTCCCGCTCCCTGGGCCTGAGTCGTCCCCAGGGGTCGGATCAGCCCTCCGGGCGGTCCGCCGCGCGGGACGGCTCCCCGGAGGTGAGGGTCCTGCTGTAGACCGTGAAGCTGCGGCGGACCGTCAGGCCCAGTCGCTCGTAGAGCGACAGCGCGCCGGTGTCGGAATGCGTCCACAGGACGCAGGCCTGCTTCCGTCGCCGGTGGAAGGTGCGGAACGAGTCCCGCAACAGGAGACGGGCGATCCCGCGGTGACGGTGGTCGCGCCGTACCGCGACCCGCTCGACATACCCCTCTCCGGTACCGGGGTCCAACGCGAGCACCACGCCGACCATCTGCCCGTCGGCGAACGCCACCGGCGATGCCTCGGGAACGAAAGTGGCGCGCCGGACGGTGCGCAGGGCCCACTCCTCGTAGCTCTCCCGGCGCTGCTGCCACTCGTCGAAGGCGTCCTCGACGAGCTGATACGCCGCTTGTTCGTCACCCGAGCGGAACGGCCGTACCGTGATGTCCGACGGCGGCTCGGGCACCGCCGGTTCGTCCGGCATCGCGAACTCCAGAAGCCACTCGCTGACGAGCGTCTCGTACCCGCGGGAGCGCAGCAGCACGACGGCCGGACGATCATTGTCCGAGACCGTCTGGGAGAGGCGTTCGGTACCGGCCTGGACAGCCCTCGCCTCGGCCCAGGCGACCAATGAGCTGCCCAGGCCACGGTCCCGGTGGTCGGGATGCACGTCGATCGCGGTCCGCCGGCCGCGGACCCAGGCCCGCCCGATCAGCTCTCCCGACCGCCGGTCGTGGACGAGCAGGGTGTCCAGCTCCGGGACCAGGCCGGGCACCGCGAGGTCGGCGGCGACGCGATCCGGTTCGGTCTCGGCGCGGCCGTGGACCTCGCGCTCACAGGCAACGATCAAGCGATGGATCGCCGAGGCGTCGGCGGCGGTCGCCGGTCGGCACCGACAGCCCGCCGGCAACCACTGTGGAGAGGAATCAGGCATGCGGCTCACCCTGCGCCGGTCGTGCCCATCCTGTCGAACCGGGTCCCGCCGCGCGTGCCGCACCGGGAGAGCGGCGCGCGTGGCCCCTGTACGCCCGATCGGACGGCGCGTGGGCTGGAACGAGGGGAAGCGGCGGGGAAGCGTTACGGGACTGCGCGGGTCGCGGCCTCCGGCGTCTTCGGGTCAGGACGCGGCGAGCAGGACCACCAGCAGCACCAGGCCGGCCGCCGCCGGGCCGAGGACCTCGTACGCCCAGCGCACCTCCGGCCGGCCCCGGCCCTCCTTGGTCATGGCACCTGCCTCGTGGAGCGCGCGCAGGCTCTCCATGGTTCGGTCGGATCCGGGCCGCAGGAGTTCCGCCTCCGCGTTCGGCCGGCCGGGCCGTCCCGCGTCGAACAGCCCTTGGCGGTCCGGGACGGGGCCACCCGGATACAGCGAGGACTCGGCCATCCTGACCCGCTCGCGCGCGGATTGCTTCAGGCCGCGCGCGGAGACCGGGATGGCCCACAACTGGTATCTGGTGCCGAGCTGGTCGAAGGCCTCGTTGGAGTAGCCGGCCCGCAGACCCGAGACGGCGCCCCAGGGCAGGGTGATGGTGCGGAACGGGTTGCGGATGCGCAGCCTGTGGTCGTCGGCGAAGACCGCGGGCCGCAGGGTGAGGGCGATCAGCAGCGGAACCAGCAGCAGCATCCACGCCACTGCTCTCCACAGCAGGTCGCCGTCGGTGCTGACGACCGTGCTGAGGCCCAGCCCCAGGACGATGACGAGCAGCACCGCTCCTGTGGCGATGCCGAGGGGGGACCGGAAGACCAGTTCGGGGGAGGCGGGGGGCTCCGAGCCGAGCGGTGGCTGCGGGTCCGAGGTCGACATGCGTGCGATTGTGGCTGGCGCAGCCGCATCCCGAACAGCGGTGCGACAGCCAAGTCCGGTGACGAACGGGCAACTTTCCGAACCGGCTACGCGGGTTCGGTTCCCGTCGTCCCGCTCCGTGTGACTCGGGGCCGGGCCGGAGGACGGGTTCTCCGACCTGACCCTCGGTCGTGTCCGGGGCGTTCCGCCGGGTTCGGGCCGACGTGGGCCGGGGGACGCCCCTCGTCAGAAGTTGATCGAGTTGATCGTGGCCGCTATCGAGTTCAGGAAGCGGTTGATCGACGGCGCCATACCGGTGGACGCGAGGAAGAAGCCGAAGAGCACGGCGACGATGGCCGGCCCGGCCTTGATCGACCCGCCTCTGAGCAACACCACCAGGATGATCGCCAACAGCAGCACCACGGACAGTGAAATGGCCACACTGATCACACCCTCGGTCGGTCCGCTCTCCCGGCCCGGAGGCGCCATCCCCGCGCCCCCGCTGGAACCATCGTGCCACCAACGCGGCTCACGTATGCGACGCCTGACGCATCATCGGCCAGGTCCGCGCCACGGATCTCAGGGACCTCACGACGACCGCCCTTCACCAGCCGCGCGTCGTACGGGAATTCGAAGCTCACCGTCGCCGTGTCTCCGTCCGGAATTCAGCGCCTTCGTTTCCGGGTCCACACATCGTGTTCGCAAATAATTCGAATACCGCAGGTGGGCGCCACCTCCATGACGCAACTCGTTATGACGAATCCGGACATTGAAGACGTGTTCGATGTACACGAACGGGGCATGCGATGTGTCCACCGTCACCCTCGCGGTCACACAAGCTTCGTCAAATCCTGGGTAGGCGCGGCGAATAGCCGACATTCCCGATCGGGGGTTCCGCGTAATCCCGCAGAGAGCGCTAGGGTGCCTCAGATGTTCCACTCCGCCTCGTCTCCCGGACAGAACAGAACACCGCTTCCTTCGGCCCAGTCACCGGCGGCCGCAGGCGCGCCGAGTGCCGGCCGGTCCGGTGATCCCGGCGGAAGACCCGGCAAGCAGCGCGATCCGTTCTTCGACAACGCCAAATACCTGGCGATCGTGCTGGTGGCCGTGGGGCACACCTGGGCCACGGTCAAGAGCGACAGCCGGACACTCGAAGCCGCGTACAACGTCGTCTACACCTTCCACATGCCGGCGTTCATCATCATCTCCGGCTTCTTCTCCCGTAATTTCGACCTGCGTCCGGACCGGCTGAAACGGCTGATCACCGGCGTCGTCGTGCCGTACGTCATCTTCGAGACCGCCTATTCACTCTTCCGGATCTTCGTCGGCCACTCGGACGATCATCAGATCAGCCTTCTCACCCCCTGGTATCTGACCTGGTTCCTGTGCGCCCTGTTCGTGTGGCGCCTGACCGCCCCGGTCTGGAATCTCGTGCGCGGGCCTCTGCCGCTCGCCCTGGGCATCGCCATGCTCGCGTCGCTCACCCCGGGAATCGGCGGTGAGCTGGACTTCCAGCGCGTCCTGCAGTTCCTGCCCTGCTTCGTGCTGGGGCTGCGCATGAAGCCCGAACACTTCCACCTGGTGCGCCGCCGCGCCGTGCGGATTTTGTCGGTGCCGGTGTTCGCCGTCGCGCTGGCGGGTGCGTGGTGGACGGCGCCACGCGTGAACGCCTCGTGGGTCTACCGGAACGACGCCGCACAGGGCCTGGGGGCGCCCTGGTGGGCCGGCCCGGTCATGGTGCTGGTGATGTTCGGCGGCGCGGTGCTGCTCACCGCGTGCTTCTTCGCCTGGGTGCCGGGCCGGCGGACCTGGTTCACCGCGCTCGGCACGGGCACGCTGTACGGCTATCTGCTGCACGGCTTCGTGGTCAAGGGCGTGCTGTACGCGGGCGGGTTCGACACGGCCGCGCTGCACAGCCCGCTCGGCTCGGTCGTGGTCACCGTCGCCGCCGCGGCCGCGGTCACCCTGCTGTGCACCGAGCCCGTACGGCGCGTCCTCCGGTTCGCCGTGGAACCGAGGATGGACTGGGCCTTCCGGCAGTCGGCGGGCACGCACGCAGGGGCGGGAACGGGAACGGGCGGGTCCGGGACGGCTGTCGGCCGCTCGGGGTCGTCCGCGAGTTCCGGGGCCCGGTCCGACGAGCGGGTCGGCGCCTGAGGGCCGTGACCGGAGCGCTCCTCAGCGTCGGTCCGCTCCTTCGCCGTTCGTTCCGTCCGGCGTGAGGCCGAGGAGTGCGCGCATCCGCGCGTACTTCTCGGTCAGCCGCGTGCGGGTGGCCTCGTCCAGGACCGCGAGGCGGGCCGGATCGGCGTTGTGCGCCAGGTCCGCCTCCTTCACCAGCAGCGCGCCGGGCGTGGCGAGCACGCGCCGGGCGTACGCCTCCGACTCCTCCCCCGCCCGCTTGGTGAGCGCGAGCACGATGTCCTTCGTACGACGACTGAGCGCCGCCTCGCGCAGCCACCGCTCCGGGAGCGCGTCGTCCTCCACGGCGTCGTGCAGCCAGGCCGCCGCGATCTGCTCGGCGTCGCCGCCGCGGGCCCGTACGCCCTCGGCCACGGCGTGCAGATGTTCGGCGTAGGGCCGGCCGGCCTTGTCGGTCTGGCCGGCGTGGGCGGTGCGGGCGAGCGCCTCGACCTCGGCCAGGGTGAGCGGCCGCGGTGCCTCGGGGTGGGTGTGGGCCACCCCTGAAGTGTGACCGGCCGGGTTCATCGCAGCGCCTGGGCCGTGGGGCCCTCGCGGCAGATCAGCAGCAGCGCGCGGTCGTCGTTGACGTCCTTGGCCACCGCCTCGATCAGGTGCCAGGCGGCGCCGTGGAAGCCGCTCGCGACATAGCGGTCCGCCTCGCCGGTGAGGCGGTCGATGCCCTCGGTGATGTCCCGGTCGGCGGTCTCCACCAGGCCGTCGGTGAACAGCATCAGCACGTCGCCGGGGCGCAGGGAGCCCTTGACCGAGTCGAACTGGGCGCCGTCGTACACCCCGAGGAGCGGGCCCTCGGCCGCCTTCTCCTCCCAGCGGCCGCTGCCCGCGCTGAGCTGGAGGCCGGGCGGATGGCCCGCGGAGTACAGCTCGTAGTCGCCGGAGTCCAGGTCCAGCACCAGGTGGATGGAGGTCGCGAAGCCCTCCTCCCAGTCCTGGCGCAGCAGATAGCCGTTGGCCGCGGGCAGGAAGGCGTGCGGGGGCAGGCTGCCCAGCAGGCCGCCGAACGCACCGGAGAGCAGCAGCGCACGCGAGCCCGCGTCCATGCCCTTGCCGGAGACGTCGGTGAGGACGACCTCCAGGGTGCGGCCGCCGTTGGTGCGGGCCGCGACCACGAAGTCGCCCGAGAAGGACTGGCCGCCGGCCGGGCGCAGCGCCATCTCACGGTGCCAGCCGCCGGGCAGCTGCGGCAGCTTGCTCTGTACCCGGATGCGTTCGCGCAGGTCGAACAGCATGGTGCCGCCGCGCCGCCAGGGCACGCCGACCCGGCTGCGGAACTGTGCGATCAGCAGTCCGAAGAAACCGCAGGCGGCGACCACCAGCACCACGCCCGGGGTCACCCGGGAGGGTCCCTCGGTGTACGGGCCGAGCCGTACCGACTCCACGATCAGCGCGGTGGCGGCGGCCGCGTACAGGCCGAGCAGGCTGGCAGGGCGCAGCAGCAGCCCGCCGGCGACGATGGGCAGCACCAGCGCGACCGGCGAGAACCACACCGAGTCGACGAGCGTGAGCGCTGCGATCAGCGGGATGGTCAGCAGCAGACCGCCGAGCGCGATCCACTCCGAGCCGTCCCCGCGGAAGTAGTCGACGGCGGCTCTGCGTACGCCGACGCGGACCCGGTGCCACTGCATTTTCAACCGGGCCGCGTACGTCTCGGCTCCCGTGCGCCGCTCTCGTCGTGCTGCCATTAGTCCGGGACCCTATCCACCGGACCCGCCGCTTGGCACGGGAGGTCCGACTTATCCCCCGTCCGAGGCCCGGGGTCACGCGGAACCTCACGCCGGCCGGACCGCCCGCCACCGGCGGGAAATTCCCTCGCCCGCCCCGCATCGCCCTGGTAGGCATGGCGCATGGCGACTGACCTTGCGACCGAGCTGAGGGTGCTGCGGCGGGACGAGTGGGACGCGTGGTATGACAACCTCGTCCGTGCCTTCGGCGGCGGGCCGGGCACGCCCGAGGAGCGGGAGCTGGACCGCTCGCTCACCGAGTTCGACCGCTCGCTGGGGATCTGGGACGGCCGGACGTGCGTGGGGACGGCGGGGGCGTTCAGCTTCCGGATGACGGTGCCCGGCGGGGCCCTGGTGCCGGCCGCCGGGATCACGATGGTCAGCGTGGCCGCGACGCACCGGCGGCGCGGGCTGCTGACGTCGATGATGCGGCGGCAGCTGGACGACGTGCGCTCCTGGGGGGAGCCGCTGGCCGTGCTGACCGCCTCCGAGCCCGCGATCTACGGGCGCTTCGGGTACGCCGCGGCGACCTTCCAGCTCGACGCGGAGATCGACACCGGCCGGGCCGGACTGTCGGTCCCGGCCGGCACGGACGACGTACGGCTGCGGTACGCGGCGCCCGCGGACGTTCTCGACGCGTGCGAGGCGGTGTACGCGCGGCTGGTGCCCTCCCGGCCGGGAATGCTGGCCCGGCGGCCCGGCTGGGAGCGGGCGGGTCTGCTCGACCCGGAGAGCGAGCGGGACGGGGCGTCCCCGTTGCAGTGCGTGGTGGCCGAGCGGGCCGGCGAGGTCACGGGGTACGCCCGGTTCCGCACCAAGCTCGGCTGGGGCGCCGGCGGGCACGACGGCACGGTGCGGCTGGAGGACCTGGCCGCGCTCGATCCGGCGACGGACGCGGCGCTGTGGCGCTTCCTGTTCGGCATCGACCTGACGACGACGCTGACCGTGCGGGGGCGGCCGGTCGACGACGCCTGGCAGTACCTGGTGTCCGACCTACGGCGGTGCCGACCGCGCCTGCGGGACGCGCTGTACCTGCGGCCGGTCGACGTCGGGGCGGCGCTGGCCGCGCGGACGTACCAGACGCCGGTGGACGTGGTGTTCGAGGTCGAGGACGCGTTCTGTCCCTGGAACACCGGGCGGTGGCGGCTCAGCGGGGACACCAAGGGGGCGTCCTGTGAGCGGACCTCCGACGCGGCGGACCTGGCGCTTTCGGTGCGGGAACTGGGGGCGGCGTACCTCGGTGGCGTGTCGTTGACGGCGCTGGCGGCGGCCGGGCGGGTCCGCGAGCTGCGGGCGGGCGCGCTGGCGGAGGCGGCGGCGGGCTTCGGGGCGGCGGTGGCGCCCTGGCTGCCGCACGGCTTCTAGTGCTGCGACGGGGCGAACGTTGCCTGTCGCTGCACTAGCCGGCGCGTTCCGGGACTCCGCCGGTTGCACGGGGTCCGCGTGCCGGTTCCGTCAGTTCCGCTGGCAGGTGGGGCACCAGAAGAGGTTGCGGGCGGCCAGGCCGGCGGTGCGGACCTCGGTGCCGCAGATGTGGCAGGGCTGGGTCGCCCGCCGGTAGACGTAGACCTCGCCGCCGTGGTCGTCGACGCGCGGAGGGCGGCCCATCGCCTCGGGCGTGTGTTCGGGGCGGACGGTGTCGATGCGGTTGTTGCGGACGCCCTCGCGCATCAGGCCGACCAAGTCGGTCCAGATCGTCTCCCACTCGGCGGGGGTGATGTCCCTGCCCGGGCGGTACGGGTCGATGCGGTGCCGGAAGAGGACCTCGGCGCGGTAGACGTTGCCGACGCCGGCGATGACCTTCTGATCCATCAGCAGCGCGGCGATCGCCGTACGGCTGCGGCGGACGCGGGCGTAGGCGGTGGCCGGGTCGGCGTCGGGGCGGAGCGGGTCGGGGCCGAGACGGTCGTGTATCGCCGCCTTCTCGGCGTCGGTGATCAGGGCGCAGGTCGTGGGGCCGCGCAGATCGACGTACGCGGTGGGGTTCGCCAGGCGGAGGCGGACGGTGTCCGTGGGTGGCGGGGCGGGGGCGTCGCCGAAGGTGACCTTGCCGAAGAGGCCGAGGTGGATGTGGACCCAGTCGCTGTCGCGGAAGCCGAGGAAGAGGTGCTTGCCGTGGGCCTCGGTGCGGGTGAGTTCCGCGCCGTCGAGCAGCTCGGCGGCGTCGGAGAACTTGCCCTGGGGACTGGTGACCCGGGTGGGCGTGCCGGTCAGGCGCGCGGCGTAGTCCTGTGCGAGGCGGTGGATCGTGTGCCCCTCTGGCACGGTGTGGTGTCCTTTCCTGCCGCGTCCCGGGGCTCCGCCCCGGGATCCTGTTCCGCGGTGCGTTGTGCGATCGCCTCCCGGGGGCCGCGCTCCGGCCCCCGGGAACCCGCGATCGGGAGGGCGTCCGGGGCTGGGCCCCGGACCCCACCGGGGTCACGCCCGGACCCTCGGGTCCCGGGATGGCCCCTGCCCCCTCACATGTGGCCGCCGCTACTGCTGCTGCGGGTGGTGCGCCGGGATCGGCGGGAGGTCGCCCGTCGTTTCGTAGTCCGCGAGCATGTCGATGCGGCGGATGTGGCGTTCGTCACCGGAGAAGGGCGTGTTGAGGAAGGTCTCGACGAACTTGGTCGCCTCCTCCACCGTGTGCATGCGCGCGCCCACCGCGACGACGTTCGCGTTGTTGTGCTGACGGCCGAGGGAGGCGGTCTCCTCGCTCCAGGCGAGGGCCGCGCGGACGCCCTTGACCTTGTTCGCCGCGATCTGCTCGCCGTTGCCGGAGCCGCCGATCACGATGCCGAGGGAGTCCGGGTCGCCGGCCGTGCGCTCGGCGGCGCGCAGGCAGAAGGGCGGATAGTCGTCCTGGGCGTCGTAGATGTGCGGCCCGCAGTCGACGGGCTCGTGTCCCGCCGCCTTGAGCCACTCGACGAGGTGGTTCTTGAGTTCGAAGCCCGCATGGTCCGAGCCGAGATACACGCGCATGGGACGAGTGTGACACGCCGCACCCCGGGCAGCAGCTCCGGGTGTTCGCGACGGAAACTGTGAGGCGCGCCATAGAACCTCAGATGAACCTCAAGTAACAATCAGGATTCAAAGGTTTCCGAATTCCAACACCTCAGATTCACTGGACCGGCTCGTACACAGCCCCCACAACGGCACCCCCTCGTACGGCACACCGCTCAACCGGCGCAAAGGAATTCCGTCCCCATGACACCTGGTTCCGGACTTCAGGCTGGACTCAAGAACCGACATCTGACGATGATCGCGATCGGCGGCGTCATCGGCGCCGGCCTCTTCGTGGGCTCCAGCTCCGGCATCGCCACCGCCGGGCCCGGCATTCTGCTCTCGTACGCCCTCGTCGGCACGCTCGTCGTCCTCGTGATGCGCATGCTCGGCGAGATGTCCGCCGCCAACCCCACCTCGGGCTCCTTCTCGGCGCATGCCGACCGCGCGCTCGGCAGCTGGGCCGGGTTCTCCATCGGCTGGCTCTACTGGTTCTTCTGGGTCGTCGTGCTGGCCGTGGAGTCCACGGCCGGTGCCGCGATCCTGGCCGGCTGGATTCCGGCCGTGCCTCAATGGGGCTGGGCCCTCATCGTGATGCTGGTGCTGACCGCCACCAACCTGGTCTCCGTCGGCTCCTACGGCGAGTTCGAGTTCTGGTTCGCCGGGATCAAGGTCGTCGCGATCGCCGCGTTCATCGTCATCGGCCTGCTGGCCGTCTTCGGCGTGCTGCCCGGCGTCCACACCGACCAGGCGTCCTTCGGCAACCTCACCGGACACGGCGGCTTCCTGCCGCACGGCCCCGGCTCCATCCTCACCGGCGTGCTGCTCGTCGTCTTCTCGTTCATGGGCAGCGAGATCGCCACCCTGGCCGCGGGCGAGTCGGCGGACCCGCAGCGTGCCGTGACCAAGGCGACCAACAGCATCATCTGGCGTATCGCCGTCTTCTACCTCGGCTCGATCCTCGTCGTCGTCTCCCTGATCCCCTGGGACGACAAGTCGATCGCCGAGAAGGGCTCCTACGTCGCCGCGCTGGACTCCCTGGGCATCGCGCACGCCGGTACGATCATGAACTTCATCGTGCTGACCTCGGTGCTGTCCTGCCTGAACTCCGGCCTCTACACCGCCTCCCGCATGGCCTTCTCGCTGGGCGAGCGCGGGGACGCGCCGAAGGCCTTCGCCCGGACCACGAGCAGGGGCGTGCCGCGGACGGCGATCACCGTCTCCGTCCTCTTCGGCTTCCTGGCCGTGTTCTTCAACTACAAATTCCCGGACACCGTCTTCCTCTTCCTCGTCAGCTCCTCCGGCGCGGTCGCCCTGTTCGTCTGGCTGGTGATCTGCTTCTCGCAGTTGCGGATGCGGAAGATCATCCAGCGCGAGGCGCCGGAGAAGCTGGTCGTGAAGATGTGGCTGTACCCGTACCTGACCTGGGCGACGGCCGCACTGATCGTCTTCGTCCTCGGCTACATGCTCACCGACACCGAGCACGACGGGCGCGAAACCGTGCTGCTGTCGCTGCTGGTCGCGGCGGTCGTGCTGGTCATCGCCTTCGTCAAGCAGAAGCTCGGCGGCGGCCACCGGACGGCGGTCACGGAGCAGGGCGAGACCGAGAAGGTCCCGGTCGGCTGACGCGGTCCGCGCAAACACCGCAGACACAAGGAGGAGGGCGCCCCGAGGGCTCCCTCCTCCTTGTGTCTGCGCGTCGCCGGCGGCCGGCTACGGCCTCAGCGCTTGTCCGCGAGCTTCCAGGCGGCCGGCACCGCGCCCATCGCCAGGGCGGCCTTCAGGGCGTCGCCGATCAGGAACGGGGTGAGGCCGGCCGCGATCGCCTGGGACGCGGAGAGGCCGGCCGCCAGGGCCAGGTACGGCACGCCGACGGCGTAGATGACCGCCTCGCCGAGGATCATCGTGCCCGCCATGCGCAGCGGGGAGCGGTCGGCGCCACGGCGGGCCAGGGCGCCCACGACCGCCGAGGCGAGCAGCATGCCGAGGACGTAGCCGAAGGAGACGGCGCCCGAGCCGGAGGTGCCGCTCGCGAACCACGGCACGCCGGCCACACCGGCGAGTGCGTACAGGGCAAGGGAGAAGAAGCCGCGACGGGCGCCGAGCGCGGTGCCGACGAGCAGGGCGGCGAAGGTCTGCCCGGTCACCGGCACCGGGGAGTGGGGAATCGGGACCGACAACTGGGCCGCGAGGCCGGTGAGCGCGGCACCGCCGACCACCAGGGCGGCGTCTCGGACGCGCGAGGCGGGCAGCAGATCGGCGAGGACTGCGCCGGGGCGTGCGGTGACGGTGGCGGTGCTCATGGGGACTCCGCGGGTGTGTGGGCAGGTGGGAACACCGCGACGCTATACCGGCGCCCTCGCGCCGATCACCGTCAGCGCTCGACAAAGGCTTGATCGTGCACTTCGTTGGCTCCGGACAAAGCGCGCCGGTTACACCGGGGGCGGCGTGATGCCGGTCACTGAGGTGGCGTGGTGTGGGCGACGGGGAAGGTGTCGGCCGCTTCTGTGGAGATCGGCCAAAGATGTTGAAGAGCCCGCCGCCCGCGGATGCACGGAGAGCCCGCGGGCGGTGGAGATGCTCGGCCCGCGGGCGATGGACGTGCCGGGTCCGCGGGCGATGGACGTCCGGGTCACCGGCCGGCGGACGTGCTCGGCCGGCGGACGTGCCGTCCCGGTTCCATGCGCCTTCGGACTTCACGAATTTGAAAAAATTGGAACGTTGACAGGGGTTGTGCGCAACCGGGAGCATCTTTCCCATGAACCCGCTCACGAGCTGTCGCACTCTTTGTCGCTGACCCGTTGAAGCGCCCCGGAGCGCCCTCTCCGGTTCTTCTCTCCCGGTGTGAATTCCCGTCACCGCGCTTGCTTTTCGGAAGCTTCCACCCTGAGCTCGCCGCCCGGAATTCCCGCATGCCTTCTTCCGTCCACGGCCGCGTGCCCTCGTCCACGTGCCCCGCCACGGCCGTAGGCCTTTCCTGCCCTGTGCATCCATGGAGTTCTTTCATGCTCTCCGCACCAGCGTCCGGTGTAGACCGGCGCCTTTTCCTCTCCTCCCTGCTCGGTGCCGCCGCGGCGGCCGCGGGGCTGAGCGGCTGCGCCGGTTCGAGCGCGGCCGCCTCGAAGTCGTCCGTCGATCTCTCCGCCCCGCTCGCGAACGAGGTTCCTGCGGGCACCAGCCTGAAGATCGCCTCCTATCAGGGCGTCCAGCAGTTGCAGTCCAGGCTCGCCGGGCTTCCCAAATTGCCGTTCACCGTCTCGAGTTGGCTGAACACGGGCGCCGGTCCCGATGTCATCAACGCCTTCCGCGCCAAGTCCCTGGACGTGGCCGCCAACGCGGGCATTCCGCCGATCCAGGCGCACTACCAGGGTTTCGACGCGAGGATCGTCGCCATCGGCCTGACCCGAAAACCCAATTACCTCTTCGCCACCAAGCCGGGCAGCGACATCCGTACGACGGGTGACTTCAAGGGGCGGAGACTTGCCTCGTCGCAGGGGCAGGCGCAGGGTGTCATGCTGCTGCGGGCGCTCAAGGAGGCGGGCCTGGCGTACGACGACGTGCGCCTCGTGCCGCTGACCAGCAACCAGTTCCGCACCGCCCTGCAGTCGGGCCAGGTGGACGTGGCGCCGCTCCAGAACAGCCAGGCGCCGGCGTATCTGAAGCAGTACGGGTCCAAGGGCGCCCACACCATTCCCACCGACGTCGTCGACCTGCTCAATCTGCTGTGGGCGCCGGCGTCCGTACTGGCCGACCGGGCGAAGGCCGCCGCCATCGCCGCCTACATCCCGCAGTGGGCCAAGGGCCAGGTGTGGCAGTGGGAGCACCCGGACGTCTGGAACCGGGAGTTCTACGTCAAGACGCAGAACCTGGCCCTCGCTCAGGCCGAGTCCGTCACCAGGCTCGCCAACAAGCCGCTGTTCCCGCCGAGCTGGGACGAGGCGATCCGGTGGGAGCAGGAGACCGCGGACCTGCTCGCCGAGGGCGGATTCGTGAAGAAGTTCGACGTCCGCTCGCTGTTCGACCGGCGCTTCGAGTCCATCGCGGCCGGGTCCGTGCCCGCCGAGTACCGGAATCGTCACCACGGCCGGCGCGGAGGCCGCCCACAACTTCGGCCTGGACGCCGAGCCCGCACACGCCGAGCGGTACGCCCGCGCCGCCGAGTTCCTGGACGTGGCGCTGAAGCTGTGGGACAGCTGGGAGGACGACGCGATCGTCGCCGACAAGGCGGCCGGCGTGTGGGGCGACGACGCCAGGATCCACCCCGCGCGGCACCAGGGGACGTACTTCAGTGTGGCGGGGGCGCTCAACGTGCCCCGCACACCCCAGGGGTATCCGCTGCTGGTGCAGGCGGGCTCCTCGGACGACGGCAAGGCGTTCGCCGCCCGGTACGCGGAGGCGGTGTTCACCGCCCAGCAGACGCTCGCCGACGCGCAGGCCTTCTACGCCGACCTCAAGGCCCGCGCCCGGCGCGCGGGGAGGAATCCCGACCACGTCAAGGTGCTGCCCGGCATCGTCCCGGTGATCGGCTCCACCGAGGCCGAGGCGCGGGCGGCGGAGCAGGTCCTCGAGGACCACATCGTCCACGAGCACGGCGTGGCCCGGCTGGAGAACCTGCTGCGCCTGGAGCCCGGCACCCTGCACCTGGACCGCGAACTGCCCGCCGACCTGCCGCCGGAGTCCGCGATCGAGGGCGCCAGGAGCCGCTACACGCTCGTGGTGGAGCTGGCCCGACGCGAGCGGCTGACCGTGCGGCGGCTGATCGGGCGGCTGGGCGGCGGGCGCGGGCACCTGACCTTCGCCGGGACGCCCGAGCAGGTGGCGGACGCCATCGAGACGTCGTTCACCCAGGGCGCGGCCGACGGTTTCAACATCATGCCCGCGGTGCTGCCCTCCGGCCTGGAGACCTTCGTCGACCAGGTCGTCCCGATCCTGCGCGGCCGCGGCCTGTTCCGCACCGCCTACGGCCCCCACCGGACCCTGCGGGACCACTACGGCCTGCCCCGGCCCGCCAACCAGTACCTGACCCCGGCCCCCACGCTCATCACCACCGCCCATCCGACCGTGCCGGCCGTCGAGGGCGCCCCGAACGTGCTGCCCGTCGACAGCGGGCGGGGGCGCGCCAACCACTGGCACACGGACGTCACCTTCGTCCTCAACCCGCCGCAGGCCACCAGCCTGCGTTCGATCACCGTCCCGCCGTACGGCGGCGAGACGCTGATCGCCAACGCGGCCACCGCCTACCGCGACCTGCCCGAGCCGCTGCGCCGCCTGGTCGACACCCTGTGGGCCGAGCACACCAACGACTACGACTACGCGGTCCCGGACGAGGCCGTCGACGAGGAGAAGGCGGCCCAGCGCGCCGAGTTCACCTCGATCGCCTACCGCACCGCCCACCCGGTGGTCCGTGTGCACCGCCTCACCGGTGAGCGCGGGCTGTTCATCGGCGGTTTCGCGCAGCGGATCGTGGGGCTGTCGGCCGGTGAGTCCCGCAAGCTGCTGGACCTGCTCCAGGTGTACGTCACCCGCCCGGAGAACGTCCTGCGTTGGCGCTGGTCCCCGAACGAGCTGGTGCTGTTCGACAACCGGATCACCCAGCACTACGCGATCGACAACTACGACGGCCTGCCCCGCCGGCTGAACCGGGTGACCGTCGCCGGTGACATCCCGGTCGGCATCGAGGGCAAGCAGAGCTACTCGATCGAGGGCGACGCCTCGCACTACACCCCCGTGGCGGCGTGACCGGCTCCCTCTTCCGATCCCCATGAGGAGGTAACCGGAATCTCACCCACCGCACCGGCGGTGTCCGGATACTGGACGCCCCCTTCGCGTGAGCGGACGGGCCGCCCAGACTGGCCGGGTTTTTGCCACCTCTTGCCCTGGGAGAGCCGCTTTCCATGCCCAGCAGCACGACCACGGACACACCACCGCGGCAGCGGGACGCAGCCGCCCTCTCCCACGGCCTCAAGCAGCGCCATCTGTCGATGATCGCGCTCGGTGGCGTGATCGGCGCCGGGCTGTTCGTCGGCTCCGGCGCGGGCATCGCCGCCGCCGGACCGTCGATCGTCCTCGCCTACGCCGTCTCCGGCCTGCTCGTCATGCTGGTGATGCGGATGCTCGGGGAGATGTCGGCCGCGCGTCCGTCCTCGGGTTCCTTCTCCGCGCACGCCGAGCGGGCGTTCGGCCCGTGGGCCGGCTTCACCGCCGGCTGGTCGTTCTGGGTGCTGCTGTGCACGGCGGTCGGCCTGGAGGGCATGGGCGCCGCGAAGATCGTCAACGGCTGGCTGCCGGGCACCCCGGAGTGGGTGTGGGTGGCGCTGTTCATGGTGGTGTTCTGCGGGACGAACCTGGCGGCGGTGAAGAACTTCGGCGAGTTCGAGTTCTGGTTCGCCGCGCTGAAGGTCGGCGCGATCACCCTGTTCCTGGTGCTGGGCGTGCTCGCCGTCGCCGGCGTGCTGCCCGGCACCGACTCCCCCGGCTCCTCGAACCTCACCGACCTCCTCCCCCATGGCGGCCAGGGCCTGATCATCGGCCTGCTCGCCTCCGTCTTCGCCTACGGCGGCCTGGAGACGGTCACCATCGCGGCGGCCGAGTCCCAGGACCCGGTGCGCGGGGTGGCGAGCGCGGTCCGCACCGCGATGTGGCGCATCGCCCTGTTCTACGTCGGCTCCATGGCGGTCATCGTCACGCTGGTCCCCTGGGACTCGGCGGCCGTCGTCGAGAAGGGCCCGTACGTCGCCGCCCTGGACCGCCTGGGCATCCCGGGCGCCGGGCAGCTGATGAACGTGGTCGTGCTGGTGGCCCTGCTGTCGGCGATGAACGCCAACATCTACGGCTCCTCGCGCATCGCGTACTCGCTGGTCGAGCGCGGCCAGGGGCCCAAGGTGCTGGCCAAGGTCTCCGGCGGGGTACCGCGCGCGGCCGTCCTGGTGTCGAGCGTCTTCGGCTTCGCCTGCGTGCTGCTCAGCTACTGGCGGCCCGACGACGTCTTCCCCTGGCTGCTGAACATGATCGGCGCGGTGATCCTGGTCGTCTGGATCTTCATCGCCGCTTCCCAGCTGCGGCTGCGGCGCCGGCTTGAGCGGGAGGCCCCGCAGCGGCTGGTCGTGCGGATGTGGGCGTTCCCGGTGCTGACCTGGGTGGCCCTGGCCGGCATGGCGGCGATCTTCGTCCTGATGGCCCGGCAGCCCGACACCCGGGTGCAGCTGTACTCGACGGGCGGGATGACGCTGTTCCTGGCGGCGGCCGGGTACGTCCGGCAGCGCGCCCGCGCCCGGCAGGACTGACCCGCCCCGCTTCCACGGGCGGACGCGGGAAGACCCCCGCGAGCTCGTGTCTCGCGGGGGTCTTCCGGTATCGCGGGCTCCGGGGGATGGTGTCGGGATGCGGACGTACTACTGCCACACCTGCGACGCCGACCAGCCGCACCGCAAGCTGAACGCGGCCGAGGCGGCCGTGCTCAAGGAGCGGCTGGGCCGCAACAGCGTGCACGAGTTCTGGATCTGCGAGGCCGTGCTCGACGCCGAGACCGGCAGGCAGTGCCGGAACCTGCGCACGGGCGGGAACAAGAAGCCGTTCGCCCGACCCATCAAGCTGCCCGTGCCCGAGTGAGCCGCGCGGTGCGCGTCACAGGTTGCTGAAGTCCGGTCCTGCCGTACGGGTGCGCTTGATCTCGTAGAAGCCGGGGATGGAGGCCACCGCGACCGTGCCGTCCCAGAGGCGGGCCGCCTGCTCGCCCTTGGGGGCGGGAGTGACGACCGGGCCGAAGAAGGCGATCTGTTCGCCGTCCGCGCCGGGCAGGGCGATGACCGGGGTGCCGACGTCCTGGCCGACCTTGTCGATGCCCTCCTTGTGGGAGGCGCGCAGCTCCGCCTCGAACTCGAAGTCCTCCTGGTCGGCGTAGTCGATCAGGTCGGCGGGCAGGCCGACCTCCTCCAGCGCGGCGGCCATGGCCTCGCGGGTGGGGCCCTCGCCCTGGTTGTGGAAGCGGGTGCCGAGCGCGGTGTAGAGCGGGCCCAGGACGTCGTCGCCGTGCTTCTGCCAGGCGGCGGTCACCACCCGGACGGGACCCCACGCCTTGGTGGTGAGCATCTCGCGGTAGTCCTCGGGCAGCTCGTCCAGTTTGGGCTCGTTGAGCACCGCGAGGCTCATGATGTGCCAGCGGACCTCGATGTCCCTCAGCTTCTCCACTTCCAGCACCCAGCGGGAGGTCATCCAGGCCCACGGGCACAGCGGGTCGAACCAGAAGTCGACGGGGGTCCTGCCGGCGGGGGCGGAGGCGGTCTCGGACATGACTCTCCTCGGTATGTGGTCTTTCCCCAGGCAACGTCGATCCTCGCCCCCGGCATTCCCGGCTGCCGCGTGTCAGGGCCGCATGGCAGGATCGGTGCTGTCCACATCGTGAACGCGACCCGAGGGAGTGCCGCCTGTGCCCGGTGAGAATCTGTCCCGCGAGGAGGCCCGGGAGCGGGCCGCGCTGCTGTCCGTCGACGGGTACGAGGTGTCCCTCGACGTGCGCTCGGCGGTCGGCGAGCAGGAGGGGGACGGGCCGCGCACCTTCCGGTCCGTCACCACGATCCGCTTCCGCTGCAACGAGCCGGGTGCCTCCAGCTTCGCGGACCTGATCGCGCCGAGCGTCACGGCGGTCTCCCTCAACGGCAAGGACCTCGACCCCGGTGAGGTCTTCGACGGCTCCCGGATCCTGCTGGAGGACCTGGCCGCCGACAACGAGTTGATCGTGGACGCCCGGTGCGCCTACTCGCGCACCGGTGAGGGCCTGCACCGCTTCGTCGACCCGGAGGACGGGGAGGTCTACCTCTACACCCAGTACGAGCCGGCCGACTCCCGCCGGGTGTTCGCCACCTTCGAGCAGCCCGACCTCAAGGCGCCGTTCCGCTTCGAGGTGCGGGCACCCGAGGAGTGGACGGTGTGGAGCAACGGCGCGGGCGAGCGGCACGCCGGGGTGTGGCGGTTCGCGGAGACCAAGCCGATCTCGACGTACATCACGTGTGTGGTGGCGGGGCCGTACCACTATGTGACGGACACCTACGAGCGGGTGCTGAAGGACGGGACGCGGCTGGAGATCCCGCTGGGCGCGATGTGCCGCAAGGGGCTCGCCCGGCACTTCGACTCCGACGACGTCTTCCTCGTCACCAAGCAGGGCCTGAACTTCTTCCACGACCACTTCGACTACCCCTACCCGTTCGGCAAGTACGACCAGGCGTTCGTGCCCGAGTACAACCTGGGCGCGATGGAGAACCCGGGCCTGGTGACCTTCCGTGAGGAGTACATCTTCCGCGGCAAGGTGACGCAGGCGTCGTACGAGGGCCGGGCCAACGTCGTCCTGCACGAGATGGCGCACATGTGGTTCGGCGACCTGGTCACCATGGAGTGGTGGGACGACCTGTGGCTGAAGGAGTCCTTCGCCGACTTCATGGGCACGTTCGCGAACGTGGGCGCGACCCGCTTCAAGGACGCCTGGATCACCTTCGCCAACCGCCGCAAGGCGTGGGCGTACCGCGCCGACCAGCTGCCCTCCACGCACCCGATCACGGCGGACATCCGTGACCTGGAGGACGCCAAGCTGAACTTCGACGGCATCACCTACGCCAAGGGCGCCTCCGTGCTCAAGCAGCTGGTGGCGTACGTCGGCCAGGACGCGTTCCTGGAGGGCGCCCGGCGCTACTTCAAGCGGCACGCCTACGGCAACACGCGCCTGGGAGATCTGCTGGCCGTCCTGGAGGAGACCAGCGGCCGGGACATGGCCGCCTGGGCCCGTTCCTGGCTCCAGACCGCCGGGGTCAACTCGCTGACCCCGGCGGTCCTGCTGGACGCCGAGGGCCGGATCGACGAGCTCGCGGTGGTGCAGGAGGCGGCGGAGTCGCTCCCCGAGCTGCGCCCGCACCGGGTGGCGGTGGGCCTGTACCGGCGCTCGGAGGCCGGGGAGCTGCAGCGGTACGCGCGCGCCGAGGTCGACGTGGACGGCACGCGCACGGTGGTGGCGGAGCTGGCCGGGCAGGACGCGCCGGAGCTGGTGCTGGTCAACGACGACGACCTCACCTACTGCAAGATCCGCTTCGACGAGACCTCGCTGGCCACGCTGCGCGAGCACCTGGGCGCCCTGACCGATCCGCTGGCCCGCGCGCTGTGCTGGTCGGCGCTGTGGAACCTGACCCGGGACGCACTGCTTCCGGCCCGGGACTTCATCGGTCTGGTGCTGCGGTTCGCGGGCCGCGAGTCCGACATCGGTGTGCTCCAGATGCTGCACGCGTGGGCGGACTCGGCGCTGGTGCACTACGTGGCACCCGAGTGGCGCGAGACGGGTGAGCGGCTGCTGGCCGAGGGCGCGCTGGCCGAGCTGCGCCAGGCCGAGCCGGGCAGCGAGCACCAGCTGGCGTGGGCCCGCTTCTTCGCCGCGGTGGCGGCGGCACCCGCCGACCTCGACCTGCTGAAGAGCCTGCTGGACGGCACCGAGGAGATCGCCGGCCTGGACGTCGACCAGGAGCTGCGCTGGGCGTTCCTGGGGCCGCTGGCCGCGCACGGGGCGGCGGACGAGAAGGTGCTCGCCGACGAGCTGGTGCGGGACGACACCGCCTCGGGCAAGCGGCACCAGGTCCGCTGCCTGGCCGCGCGCCCCTCGGCGGCCGTGAAGGCGCAGGCCTGGGTCCGGGTGGTGGAGTCGGACGCGTTGTCGAACGCGCTGGTGGAGGCGACCATCGCGGGCTTCGGCCGGCCCTCGCAGCGGCAGCTGCTCGCGCCGTACGCCGAGAAGTACTTCGCGGCGATCGAGCGGGTGTGGGCCGAGCGGTCGATCCAGATCGGGATGGACGTGGTCCGGGGCCTGTTCCCGGCGTTGCAGGACTCGCAGCAGACACTGGACGCGGCGGACGCCTGGCTCGCCGCGCACGAGGACGCCGCTCCCGCGCTGCGCCGGCTGGTGCTGGAGGCCCGGGACGACCTGGCCCGGGCGCTGCGCGGCCAGGCGTGCGACGCGCGCGGGTGAGCCGTGGGGGCGCCGCCGCACCGACGGCGCCCGAGCGGTCACCGGGTCACCCGGCCGGCCCTAGCTCTGGCCAAGGCTCGGGCGGGCGGTAACCGTTACGAAATTCGGTCAGGACACACCGTAACCCCTGGTCCTCCCTGAACGGACCAGGGGTTTTCGGCATCCGAACACCCGTCCTTTAGGGCGGGGTTGTCCGGGTTCGGTGCCGCTCTTGTAACAGCCGCTACAGGGCCGAGCGGGCGCGGGAACGTGCCGGGCATGAACCACAACACCCCGCTCTCCCCCCGCCCCCTGAGCCACCTGGCCGAGGCGCACTGCCGGGTCCTGACCGCCGCCCAACTGCGCGCCCACGGCGTGTCGGCGGCCGAGACCACCGAGCAGTGCCGCACCGGCGGTCCCTGGCAGCAGCTCCTGCCGGGCGTCTTCCTGCTGCACCCGGGCCCGCCGACCGGCGAGCAGCGGCTGCACGCGGTCCTGCTGTACGCGGCGCGCCCCCCTGCGCCCCGCAGGATGCCCGGGGTGCCGGCCCAGCCGACCGCCCAGCAGCCGCACCGGCCGGTGTACGCGGACGCGGTGATCACCGGACTCGCCGCCCTCACCCTGCACGGTTTCGCCGCCACGCCCCCGCTGCTGTCCCTGGAGCGGATCGACGTGCTGGTGCCGCGGCTGCGCCGGCTGCGCTCGACCGGCTGTGTGCGGATCGTGCGCACGGCCGACCTGCCCGTCCCGGAGTCGGTCACCGGTCTGCCGGTGGCGCCGGTGCCGCGTGCCCTGGCGGACACGCTGGCCGGCCTGGACGACGGGGACACGGTGCGGCGGCTGCTGACGGAGGCGGTGCGCGGCGGGCACTGCGAACCGGCCGCGGTCGTCCGGGAGCTGACCGGTGCGAAGCTCCTGACCCGGCCGCACGTGGTGGACGCGGTGGACTCGCTGCTGGCCGAGGGCCGGGCGATCGCCGAGGAACGGCTGTACCGGATGGTCTCGGAGTACGGCCTGCCCGACCCGGTGTGGAACGTGGACCTGCGGCTGCCGGGCGGCCCGCACCTGGGCGGCCTGGACGCCTACTGGCCGGAGCAGGCGGTCGCCCTCGAGCTGGACACCCGCGCACCCCGGGCGAACGACGACGAGTGGTCGGAGTACGCCCGCAGGCGCGAGCACCTGGAACGCCTGGGCATCACCGTCGTTCACCTCACCCCCAGGAAGCTGCGGGACACCCCGGACCAGCAGGCCACCGTGGTCCGCACGGCGCTGATGGCGGCGGCCGACCGCGACCCGGCGGCGTATGTCGTGGTGCTGCCGCGCTGACGGCTCCTCGCGGGTCCGCGGTCGCGGGACCCCCCCGGGGTGTGACGACAGGGCCTAGTGCGGCCGTGGCGCCGCCGACCGGCCCGCGGCGGGGCGCTCGCGCCACAGGCGCAGTCCGACGTCGACCAGCCCGACCCGTTCCAGGCCGGGCACCGCCTCCAGCGGGTGCCAGGCCGCCATGTCGGTCGAGCCGCCCGTCTCGTGGCGCAGTTCGCCGCCGGTGACCCGGCCCTCGTAGACGATGCGCAGGCCGTGGAAGTCGGCCTGGGCGCCGAGCGGGCGCGGGTAGGTGCGGCGGATGGAGTCGAGGCCGAGGAGGCGGACCGGTTCGACGGTGTAGCCGGTCTCCTCCTCGGCCTCGCGCACCACGGTGTCGTAGGGGTCCTCGCCGTGCTCCATACCGCCGCCCGGCAGGGTCCAGCGGCGGGCGCCGTCGCGCGCGACCCAGCGGGCCAGCAGCATCCGTCCGTCCCGTACACACACGGCGTAGGCCGCCACCCGCAACTCCTCACGCATGTGGAGACGTTACGGCACCCATGGGTTGGCCGGTGAGTATTCCGGCGGAGCCCAGCGCAGCGGCACCGCCCCGTCGGTCGCCGCCACCCGCGTGACGGCGAAACGGACCCGGCGCTCCCCGTCCGCACCGAACTCGGTGCGCGCCTCGCCCGTCAGCTGAAGCGCCGCCCCGCCGGTCCAGTCCAGGAACAGCAGCCCCGCGCGCGGGTCGGCGTGGAGGTTGCCCAGGGTGAGGAACATGGAGTTGCCCGGGTAGTCGCGCCAGAGCAGTTCGCGCGGCGAGAGCACCCGGACGAACCCGGGGTTGCCGCCGCGGTGGCTGACATCGGCGCCGTGCGCGTGCACGGTGGCCAGGAAGAAGGTGTCGGCGGCGGCCACCAGGTCCTGCTGCGCCACGGTCAGTTCGGTGCCCCGGCGCACCTCGCCCGGGGTGCGGTCGACCGTCTCGTAGGACTGCCTTCTCTGGAGGTACTTGGGGCAGTTGGAGAAGACCTCGTCCGCCTCGACCGCGAAGCCCCGCGAGGTGGGGCGCAGACGGCCGTTGAGGCGCATCCGGCGGCGGGTGCGCGGGTCGAGCGCGATGGTGCCGACGTGTACGCCGTCCCTCTCGTGCGCCCCGTCCGTGCTGTCCGGGCCGCCCGTGGCGAGGACCTTCGCCAGCGGGTCACCGGGGAGCACGCCGCCGGTGACCGACATCCGGTGCGGGCCGGTGGCCCGGACGAAGCCGGGGTCCCCGGTGAGCGGCGAGGCCCAGACGTCGCCGGTCGCGGGGTCGGCCGCGCCGAGGACGAGCAGCGGCTGGAGCTCCAGGAAGGCGGCGGCGACCGGTTTGACGCCCCGGCCGACGGACCGGCCCACGTGGTCGGCCGCCGCGCGCACCCCGACCCGGTCCTGAACGGCGCGCGAACCGGCGTGGTAGAGGCTCATGGCGGTGGGCTCCGCGACCGCCATGCCTAGAAGAACCCGCAGGTCGGGGCCGACTCGTGCGGGGTGGGCGCGTCCTGGGCGCCCTCCGCGGCGAAGATCTCCAGGCGGATGCCGTCGGGGTCGTGGAAGAAGATCCCGCCGGAGGCCGCGCGCTCGCGGTGGGCCACCACTCCCTCGTGGTGGAAGTCCACGCCGTAGGCGCGCAGGGCCGCCTCGTACGCCCGGACCCGCTCGATCGACTCGGCGGTGAAGGCCAGGTGGTGCAGTCCGGGGCGGCCGGCGTCGTAGCCGCCCGCCGACTGCTGCCAGAGGGTGACCACGGGCCGGTCGCCGCCGTCGCCGAGGAACGCGTACCGCCTGCCCTCCTCCTTGCCCTCAGCGAGCAGCGTGAAGCCGAGCACGTCCCGGTAGAAGGCGAGGGAGCGGTCGAGGTCGGTGACGTTCAGGCCGGTGTGGGCGGTGCGCAGGGACATGGGTGCCTCCTTCGGGCGTGGGCCGTACGGCTGCGGCGGCCCACCGGCCGGCAACCTCTCGGCTAACCTGTTACAAGCAATTAAAGAGTTAGAATGCACCCGCGTCAACCGATCACATACGCTTGAGGGGTTAGCACGGAAGGAGCCCCGGATGCCCAGCGCCCCCGACCCCCGACCGCTCACCGGCGAGCCGCTCGCACTCGACCTGCTCAACACGCACTGGAACCGGGACGGGGCCCTCCAGGACCTGCTCACCGACACCGACGGGCTGGCGGTGTGGCTGGCGGCCAACGGGCTGGACGACCGGTACGCGCCCGAGGACGCCGTACTGCGCCATCTGCTCCAGGCCCGGGACGCCCTCAAGACCGTCGTGGACAGGTCGGCCGTGGAAGGGGCGCCGCTCGTGGACGCCGTGCTCGCGCACGGGCGGATCCGTGCCGGGCTCACCGCCGAGGGTCCCGTCGAGCGGCCGGAGTTCGGCGATCCGGCGTGGGGGCCGGCCTGGCTCGCCGCCCGGAACTACCTCGAACTGCTCGCCACCGCGCCGGACCGGATCCGGAGGTGCGCCCACGAGGCGTGCGTCCTGCACTTCTTCGACACGTCGAGGAACGGTACGCGCCGCTGGTGCTCCATGGCCGCCTGCGGCAACCGTGCGAAGGCGTCCCGCCACTATGCGCGGTCGCGCCACTGAACCACCGCACGTCATAGGGGAGTTCGCACAGGTGTGTCCCTGCTGACGCATGGCGGAAGTACGCCATGAGTCCATCCCGCCACGGTCAACTCTCCCCAAACATCTTTCCCTTGGGTAAAGCTGAGCGATCGTCCGGCTCCGAAATCCGGACGACCGCGATCGAACCCGATCGCATCTCGCTGGTCTCTTTACCGACAAGGGATGCTGATGACCTCCGATCCCCAGCGCGTTCCGCTGCCGGGCGCGAGACGCCTGGCCCGCACCGCCGTGGCCGCCGGCGTGGTGGCCGCGCTCTGCGCGGCCGGGCCGATACCCCTGGCCGCCGCCGCCCAGGGCGGCCCCGCCCCGTCCGACCCGGCCGTCAAGTCGGCGAGCGCCAAGCTCGGTTCGGACGACGCCGACCTGCTCGCCGCCGCCAAGGCCGACGGCGCCAAGAACGTCACGATGATGATCGCGACCGCGCCCGGCGGGACCGAGCAGGTCGCCCGGCAACTGGACGCGGTCAAGGGCGGCTCCGTGGGCCGCACCTACGACAAGCTCGGCTACGTCCGCGCCACCGTGCCCACCGGACAGGCGGACGCGGCGATCGCCGCCGCCGAGAAGCTGTCCTCGGTGCACGCCATCGACCTGCGCCAGGAGATCCCGCTCGACGATCCGACTCCGGGCGCGGACACCGCGAAGGGCGCCGGAGCCGGCCACGGCACGAAGGGGACCACCTACTCCGGTCCCGGCAGGCACACCCCCGCCAAGAACCCGTACAACCCGTCCTTCGAGACGGGCGCCGTCGACTTCGTGAAGCGGAACCCGAAGTCGGACGGCCGCGGCGTCACCATCGGCATCCTCGACTCCGGCGTGGACCTCGGCCACCCGGCGCTCCAGAAGACCACCACCGGCGAGCGCAAGATCGTCGACTGGGTGACCGCGACGGACCCGATCATCGACGGCGACGCCACCTGGCGCCCGATGGTCAGCGCGGTCACCGGCCCCGAGTTCACCTACGGCGACCAGTCCTGGAAGGCCCCCGCGGGCTCGTACCAGATCAGCACCTTCAAGGAGTCCGCGACCGCGGGCGGGGACGCCAAGGGCGACGCCGACCGCGACGCCGACACCACCGACTCCTGGGGCATCCTCTACGACGCGGCGGCCGGCACCGTCCGCGTCGACCTGGACAACGACCACGACTTCACCGACGACGAGCCGATGAAGCCGTACAAGGACGGCTACCAGATCGGGTGGTTCGGCACCGACGACCCGAAGACCGACGTCGCCGAACGGCAGCCGTTCGTCGTGCAGATCCGCAAGGACGTGCCGATGGACCCCTACGGCGGGTCCTGGGTCGGCAAGAAGGCCGACTTCGTCAACATCGGCGTGATCGAGTCCGAGCACGGCACTCACGTCGCCGGCATCACCGCCGCCAACGGCCTGTTCGGCGGGAAGATGAACGGCGCGGCCCCGGGCGCGAAGATCGTCTCCTCCCGAGCCTGCACCTGGTCCGGCGGCTGCACCAACGTCGCCCTCACCGAGGGCATGATCGACCTGGTCGTGAACCGCGGCGTCGACATCGTCAACATGTCCATCGGCGGTCTGCCCGCGCTCAACGACGGCAACAACGCGCGGGCCGCGCTCTACACCCGCCTCATCGACACCTACGGCGTCCAGCTGGTGATCTCCGCGGGCAACTCCGGCCCCGGCGCCAACACCATCGGCGACCCGGGCCTGGCCGACAAGGTGATCTCCGTCGGCGCGTCCGTCTCCAAGGAGACCTGGGCGGCCGACTACGGATCGGTCGTGAAGACCCCGTACGCGATGATGCCGTTCTCCTCGCGCGGCCCGCGTGAGGACGGCGGGTTCACGCCGACGCTGACCGCGCCGGGCGCCGCGATCAACACCACCCAGACCTGGCTGCCGGGCTCCCCCGTCCCCGAGGCGGGCTACTCGCTGCCGGCCGGCTACTCCATGCTCCAGGGCACCTCGATGGCCTCCCCGCAGGCCGCTGGCGCCTCGGCCCTGCTGCTGAGCGCCGCGAAGCAGCGGCACCTGAACCTCACCCCGGCCGATCTGCGCACCGCGCTGACCTCGACCGCCCACCACATCCCGGGCGTCCAGGCCTACGAGGAGGGTGCCGGCCTCATCGACGTCGTGGACGCCTGGACGGCGATCCGCCTCGGCGCCACCGCCCACGACTACACGGTCAAGGCCCCCGTCGACACCGCGATCGACTACGCGCTCGAGACCCCCGGCTTCGGCACCGGCCTGTACGACCGCGAGGGCGGCCTGAAGGCCGGTCAGAAGAAGACGTACGACGTCACCGTCACCCGCACCTCAGGTCCGGACCGTCCGGTCTGGCACACGGTGCGCCTGGTGAACAACGCCGGCCACACCTTCCGTGTCGTCGGCGCCCCGCTGGTGCGGCTTCCACTGAACCAGCCGGTCACCGTCAAGGTGCAGGCCGCGCCGCGTTCGGCCGGTCTCCACAGCGCGATCCTCCAGGTCGACGACCCGTTCACGACCGGGGTCGACAAGCAGATCCTCACCACGGTCGTGGTGGCCGCCCCGGCCGCCCATGTCTACTCGGCCTCCGGCTCGGTGCAGCGCAACAGCACCCGTTCCTACTTCCTGACCGTGCCCGAGGGCGCGAAGTCGCTGGAGGTGGCGATCGGCGGGCTGAAGGGCAAGAGCCAGACGCGGTTCATCGCCGTCCACCCCTACGGCGTCCCGGTCGACAACACCTCGACCCCGAACTGCTACAGCAACTACTTCGACGGCAACGGCTGCCGGCCCGACGTACGCTCCTACGCCGACCCGCAGCCCGGCGTGTGGGAGGTCGAGGTCGAGGCGCGCCGCACCTCCCCGCTGCTGGACAACCCCTACCGGCTGGAGGTCACCGTCCTCGGCGCGGCCTTCGACCCGGAGACCGTGACCGTCCCCGAGGCGAAGGTCGGCACGCCGGCCACCGCCTCCTGGAAGGTGACGAACAACTTCGCGGCCCTGGACGGCAAGCTGGTCGGCGGCCCGCTCGGCTCGGCCGAGTCGTCCCGGCCCACCATCGCGAGCGGTGAGAAGCGGACCACGACGGTGACCGTCCCCGAGGGCGCCGAGTCCCTCGACGTGGCCATCGGCAACGTCTCCGACAAGTCGGCCGACCTGGACCTGACGGTGTACGACGCGAGCGGCCGGCAGGTCGCCCAGTCCGCGGACGGTGACTCGGAGGAGGCGGTCTCCATCGCCGCGCCCGCCGCGGGGACGTACACGATCGAGGTGGCCGGCTACTCGGTGCCGTCCGGCTCCACCGAGTACGACTACCGGGACGTGTTCTTCTCCGCCGCGCTCGGCACCGTCACGGTCGACGACTCGGCCGCGGTGAAGCTGGGCACCGGCGACTCCGCGACGGTCACCGGGAAGGTCACGGCGGCCGCCGAGGCACCCGAGGGCCGCGAGTTCTTCGGCCAGGTGCGGCTGGTGAACGCGCGCGGCACGGTCGCGGGCCAGGGCAGCGTGCAGATCGAGAAGGTCGTGCCGTAGCCGGCGGCGCACACGGCCCCGGGCGGGCGCCCGCCGATTCCGGCGGGCGCCCGCCCTTCGTCAGCCGGACGAACCGTCACCCCGGTCGCACGTGAGCGTGCGGGACTCCGCGAGCCCTTCCAGGATCCAGGCGCGGTCCCGGGCGATCCGCTGCTCGCCCGTGCTCCAGATGTCCGGGGTGCTCGCATGCACCGGGATGGCGACGAGGACCCGGTCACCGGTGCGCGGACGGGGCGAGACGTCGTGCGCCATCAGGAAGGTGACCTGGTCGGGTCCCGTCCGCGGCTTGTAGCGGCGCTCCACGGCGAGCCCGATCCGGTCCTGCCCGGTGCCGGGCTCGGGGTCGACGCGGGTGACCGTCCCTTCGACGATCAGACGCGCGCACGCCACGTACCCCCCGGCGGTGACCTTCGCGCCGCCGCTCTCGGCATCGGCGGTCGAGTCGGTCCGGGTCCCGCTCGCGGCCAGCAGCCGGCCCAGCCCGAACACCCCGCAGAGGACGAGGGCAGCGGCAAGGGAGCCCGCCACGGCCCTCCGCCGCCGCCACGCCCGCCGGGACGCACCCGGCGGCCCCGAGCGACCCGGCCGCCCGGGCGGCCCGTCCGCCGCCCGTCCGTCGGCCGTGGTCCGGTGCCCGCCGGCCGGGTGACGGCCGCCGGGCACGCCGTCGCCGGGACGCGGCACCGGTTTGGCGTCGAAGTCCACGTCGGTGTCCGTGCCGGTGTCCGTGCCGACGAGCGCGTCCGCGACGGCCGCGAGCCGGCGGCGCAGTTCGGTGAGGTCGGCGCGTGCGGCGTGGTAGTCGGCCAGGTAGCCGACGTCCGAGGAGGCCGGTGGTTCGTCCAGGATCGCGGCCAGCAGGGGGTCCGGCTCGCACGGGCCGTCGGCCCGCGTGCGTTCGGCGGTCATGTCACACCACCTCGTCCTCGTGCAGGCGGTCGCGCAGAGCGCGGACGGCGGCGTGCAGCCGGCTCTTGACCGTGCCCTCGGGGACGCCCAGCTGTTCGGCGATCGTCCGTACCGGCAGGTCCGCGTAGAAGCGCAGGACCAGCACCTGGCGCTGGGCCTCGGGCAGCTCGTCCAGGCCCTGGGCGACGGCGATGGACAACAGCCTGGTGTCCTCACCCGAGGGGTGCTCCCGCTGCCTCAGCGAGGCCAGCCGCTCGCCGAGGCGCTCCTGGCGGCGCTTGGCCCGGTGCCAGTCCACGGCGAGGTTGGAGGCGACGACCGCCGCCCACGCCGACACGTCCCGCGGCGGCTCCTGGCCGCTCGCGGTGCGCTCCAGCAGCCGCAGGCGGACCTGCTGCACGCCGTCCGGCAGCTCCGTCTGCGGCACCCCGCCGAGCGCGAGCACCGCCCGCACCCGGCGTTCCTGGGCCGCGTCCAGCGGATCGTCGCCGCCGCGGCCCGTCTCCCGGCCGCGGCGCGCCCCTCTGCGCAGCACACGCCCTCCCCTCCCGCCCTCGCGTCCCCCCTACGACGCCGCGGCGGCCCGGAACGTTCGGCACCGGCGGCAGGAGGTGTACGTCACATCGCCGTATGCGCCGGGGACGACCGGGCAGGCACCGGGCAGCACAGCTTGCGGCGCTGGGGCCCGGCCGGGTGGATTTTTCCAGTTCGGAAGGGGTGGGCGCCGTAGGACCGCAACCGTGGGAGGGACGGGCTCGTCCCATTCCTCGGGCACGGCACGCAAAGAATTGGACACGTGGACCGGGGTCGGCCGCATCATGGAAAAGGCCTCGGCCGAGCGCATACGCACGCACAGCACACCAGAGGGAGTCACCGTGAGGGTCGGAATCGTCGGAGCCACCGGTCAGGTCGGCACGGTCATGCGCAGGATCCTCACCGAACGCGACTTCCCCGTCACCGAGCTGCGCCTGTTCGCCTCGGCCCGCTCGGCGGGGACCATCCTCGACGGCGTGACCGTGGAGGACGCCTCCCAGGCCGACTACACCGGCCTGGACATCGTCCTGTTCTCGGCGGGCGGCGCGACCTCCAGGGCGCTGGCCGAAAAGGTCTCCTCCCAGGGCGCCGTGGTGATCGACAACTCCTCGGCCTGGCGCCGCGACCCGGACGTGCCGCTGGTGGTGGCCGAGGTCAACCCGCACGCGATCGCGAACCGCCCCAAGGGCATCATCGCCAACCCGAACTGCACCACGATGGCCGCGATGCCCGTGCTGAAGCCGCTGCACGAGGAGGCGGAGCTCCAGGCGCTGGTCGTCGCCACCTACCAGGCGGTGTCCGGTTCGGGCCTGGCGGGCGTGGCCGAGCTGCACGGGCAGACGCAGAAGGTCGTCGCGGACGCGGACAAGCTGACCCACGACGGCGCGGCGGTGGACTTCCCCGAGCCGTCGGTCTACAAGCGCCCGATCGCCTTCAACGTGCTGCCGTTCGCGGGCAACCTCGTCGACGACGGTCTCAACGAGACCGACGAGGAGCAGAAGCTGCGCAACGAGTCCCGCAAGATCCTGGAGATCCCGGAGCTGAAGGTCTCCGGCACCTGTGTGCGCGTGCCGGTCTTCTCCGGCCACTCCCTCCAGGTCAACGCCCGTTTCGCCCGCCCGATCAGCCCGGAGCGCGCGACCGAGCTGCTGGCCGGCGCCCCCGGCGTCGCCCTGTCCGACATCCCGACCCCGCTCCAGGCGGCCGGCCAGGACCCGGCCTACGTCGGCCGTGTCCGCCGCGACGAGACGGTGGACAACGGCCTGGCCCTGTTCATCTCCAACGACAACCTCCGCAAGGGCGCGGCCCTGAACGCGGTACAGCTCGCGGAGCTGGTGGCGGCGGAGCTCAAGGGCTAGTCGCCGGTCCCGCCCCGGCGGCCGGCCGGTCCCGGCGCACCTCGTAGAGGAAACACCCGTACTCGACGGCCCGGACGTGGACCAGTGCCACGGCCGGGTCGTCGAACGCTTCCGCGAGGGCCGTCTCGAACGCGGCGGGGTTCCCCTCGACCAGCCGGCCGCCGAGGATACGGCCGTCGGCCGAGTAGCGGCGGACCGTGCGATGGGCGTCGGTGAAGGGGAGTCCGCCACCGTCCGGCCCCGCGCAGTCCTCCGCGTGGATGAACACCGGGCCCTGCTCGTCGTACGCCCCCGGGGCGGCCCCGGTCCGACGCGCCCAGCGGCGCAGCGGCGCGTACGACACCAGTGCGATCCGCTCCCCCGGCTCGCTCCTGCGCAGGCAGCAGCGCAGGGGGGAGCCGCCCTCGGCGTCGGCGAACGGGCGCGTCCTGCGCCCGGCGTCGTCACTCTCCCGCAGTTCCTTCAGCACGGCGGGGGCGATGGGCCGTGCCGGGTAGGTGGTCGTCGTGGTGGTCCGCATGCCTCCAGGCTCGCGCCCTTAGGGTCCTTTCACCGGCGGTATCCGGACATCGCCTTCCGCTCAGGTGCCGTGGAAGGATGACCGCACCGACACACCACGAGGAGATGACCGCGTGCCTGGCACAAACCTGACTCGCGAAGAGGCACAGCAGCGGGCGAAGCTGCTCACCGTTGACTCGTACGAGATCGATCTCGACCTCTCCGGCGCGCAGGAGGGCGGCACCTACCGGTCCGTGACCACGGTGCGCTTCGACGTCGCTGAGAACAGCGCCGCGTCCTTCATCGACCTGGTCGCCCCGGCCGTCCACGAGGTGACCCTCAACGGCGACGCGCTCGACCCCGGCGAGGTCTTCAAGGACTCCCGGATCGCCCTGCCCGCCCTGCTGGAGGGCCGCAACGTCCTGCGGGTCGTCGCCGACTGCGCCTACACCAACACCGGTGAGGGCCTGCACCGCTTCGTCGACCCCGTGGACGACCAGGCCTACCTGTACACGCAGTTCGAGGTGCCCGACGCCCGCCGGGTCTTCGCCTCCTTCGAGCAGCCGGACCTGAAGGCCACCTTCCAGTTCACCGTGAAGGCCCCCGAGGGCTGGACAGTGGTGTCGAACTCGCCGACGCCCGAGCCCCGGGACAACGTCTGGGTGTTCGAGCCGACGCCGCGCATCTCGACGTACATCACGGCGCTGATCGTCGGCCCGTACCACTCGGTGCACAGCGTGTACGAGAAGGACGGGCGGTCCGTGCCGCTCGGCATCTACTGCCGGCCCTCGCTCGCCGAGTTCCTCGACGCCGACGCGATCTTCGAGGTCACCCGGCAGGGCTTCGACTGGTTCCAGGAGAAGTTCGACTACGCCTACCCGTTCGAGAAGTACGACCAGCTGTTCGTGCCGGAGTTCAACGCGGGCGCGATGGAGAACGCGGGCGCGGTGACCATCCGCGACCAGTACGTCTTCCGGTCCAAGGTGACCGACGCGGCGTACGAGATGCGCGCGGAGACGATCCTGCACGAGCTGGCCCACATGTGGTTCGGCGACCTGGTCACCATGGAGTGGTGGAACGACCTGTGGCTGAACGAGTCGTTCGCCACCTACACCTCCATCGCCTGCCAGGCGCACGCGCCCGGCTCGCGCTGGCCGCACTCGTGGACGACGTTCGCCAACTCCATGAAGACCTGGGCGTACCGGCAGGACCAGCTGCCGTCCACGCACCCGATCATGGCGGAGATCCGCGACCTGGACGACGTCCTCGTCAACTTCGACGGCATCACCTACGCCAAGGGCGCAAGCGTCCTCAAGCAGCTGGTGGCGTACGTCGGCATGGACGAGTTCTTCCGGGGCGTGCAGGCGTACTTCAAGCGGCACGCCTACGGCAACACGCGCCTGACCGACCTGCTGGGCGCTCTGGAGGAGACCTCCGGACGCGACCTGAAGACCTGGTCGAAGAAGTGGCTGGAGACGGCCGGCATCAACGTCCTGCGCCCGGAGATCGAGACCGACGCCGACGACGTCATCACCTCCTTCGCCATCCGCCAGGAGGCCCCGGCCCTGCCCGCCGGCGCCAAGGGCGAGCCGGTGCTGCGCCCGCACCGCATCGCCGTCGGCCTGTACGACCTCGACGAGGCGACCGGCAAGCTGGTGCGCGCGGCCGACGGCCGGATCGAGCTGGACGTGGACGGCGAGCTCACCGCCGTGCCGCAGCTGGCGGGCCGGCGCCGCCCGGCGGTGGTCCTGCTCAACGACGACGACCTGTCGTACGCCAAGGTCCGCCTGGACGAGCAGTCGCTGGCCTTCGTCACCGAGCACCTGGGCGACTTCGAGTCGTCGCTGCCGCGCGCGCTGTGCTGGGCGTCGGCCTGGGACATGACCCGGGACGCGGAGCTGGCCACCCGCGACTACCTGTCGCTGGTGCTGTCGGGCATCGGCAAGGAGTCCGACATCGGTGTCGTGCAGTCGCTGCACCGACAGGTGAAGCTGGCGATCGAGCTGTACGCCGACCCGGCCGCCCGCGACGCCCTGCTCGCCCGCTGGACGGAGGCCACGCTGGCCCATCTGCGCGCGGCCGAGGGCGGCGGCGACCACCAGCTGGCGTGGGCGCGCGCCTTCGCGGCGACGGCCCGCACACCGGAGCAGCTGGACCTGCTGGAGGGCCTGCTGGACGGCTCGCAGTCGATCGAGGGCCTGGTGGTGGACACCGAGCTGCGCTGGGCGTTCGTGGAGCGGCTCGCGGCGGTCGGCCGGTTCGACGAGCCGGAGATCGCGGGCGAGTACGCCCGGGACAAGACCGCGGCCGGCGAGCGGCACGCGGCCACCGCCCGCGCCGCCCGCCCGACGGCCGAGGCGAAGACGGAGGCCTGGGCGTCGGTCATCGACTCCGACAAGCTGCCGAACGCCGTCCAGGAGGCGGTCATCTCGGGCTTCGTCCAGACCGACCAGCGCGAGCTGCTGGCGCCGTACGCCGAGCGGTACTTCGACGTGGTCAAGGACATCTGGGACGCACGCTCCCACGAGATCGCCCAGCAGATCGCGGTCGGCTTCTACCCGTCGATCCAGGTGTCCGAGGACACTCTGCGCAGGACCGACGAGTGGCTGGCCGCCGCCGAGCCGAACGCGGCCCTGCGCCGGCTGGTGTCGGAGTCGCGGGCGGGCGTCGAGCGGGCGCTGAAGGCCCAGGCGGCGGACGCGGCGGCCGGCTGACAGCCCGGCCCCACGGCCACCCGTCCGTACGGCGACGAGGGGCGCCCGGTCGAGCACCGGGCGCCCCTCGGTCGCACCTGCCCCTCGCCGTACGCCCCTTCCGTCCAGGTGGACGGTGAGCGCCGGCCCGCGGGGGCGGGGCGGGCCTCAGCCCACGTGGGCGGCGAGCGCGGCCTCGACCGCGGCGTCGTCGGCCGCGTCCGCGGCCCAGGCCACGTAGCCGTCGGGGCGGACCAGCAGGGCGGTGCGGCGGTCGCTCGCCCAGCGCGCCGCGGTCAGCCGGGTGGCGCGCTCCGGCGCGACCTCCTGGGTGCGCGGCGCCACCAGCACGAACCGGCCGCCGCGCAGCGCCTCGTAGAGCCGGCCGCCGCCCGCGAGGGCGAGGTCCGGTACGCGGGTGCCGACGAGGCGGTGCGAGCCGCGGGGAGCCGCGTAGTGGAAGCCGACACCGGAGATCCGGCCGGCCACCTTGCGACGAGCCGGGCCGCAGAGGCCGAGGAAGGTGACCAGGGCGGCCCGCAGGGCCAGGGTCCAGGGGCGCTTGGCCATGGCGAGGCGGACGATGCCGCCGCTGCTGCGCAGGACGGCCCTGCCCACCGGGTGGCGTTCGGCCTCGTAGGTGTCGAGGAGCGACTCGGGGGCGTGGCCGGTGACGACCTGGGCCAGCTTCCAGCCGAGGTTGGCCGCGTCCTGGAGGCCGGTGTTCATGCCCTGGCCGCCGGCCGGGCTGTGGACGTGGGCGGCGTCGCCGGCGAGGAGCACCCTGCCGACCCGGTAGGCGGGAACCTGGCGCTCGTCGCTGTGGAAGCGTGACGTCCAGCGGGCGTCGTGCATGCCGAAGTCGCGGCCGAGGGCGCGCCGGGTGATCTCCCTGACCTCGTCGAGGTCGACCGGCGCGTGGTCGGGGACGTTCCGGCCGCGGTCCCAGCAGATCACGCGGTGGTAGCCGTCGGCGAAGGGCGCGAGGAACGCGAAGGCGTCACCGGCGGTGTTGACGGTCAGCAGGGTCTCGGGCGGTTCGGCGAGCCGCACGTCCGCGAGTACCACGGAGCGGATCACGGAGTGCCCCGGGAACGGCAGCCCGACCGCCTCGCGCACCCGGCTGCGCATCCCGTCGGTGCCGACGGCATAGGCCGCCCGCAGCGACTCGGGGCGTCCGTCGGGCCCCTGGACCTCGACGGTGACGCCGTCCGGGTCCTGGGTCAGCGCGGTCACCTCGGACTCGTGGCGGAACTCCACGCCGGCCTCGACCGCGCGCCGCTCCAGGACCTTCTCCACCTCGTACTGCGGGAGGACGAGCACATGGTTGAACCGGGACGGCAGGGCGTCGAGGTCGAGGGACAGCCGGTCGAAGAGCCGCAGCCGGCCGAGGGGGCGGCCGACGGCCTCCAGGTCGTCGGCGAGGCTCCGCGAAAGAGGTGCGCGCGAAGCGTGTCCGTCGAGGGTGGTGGCCGACGACGGGCGGGCGTCGAGCTGCTCGAGGGTGCGGGCGTGCAGGACGAAGGCGCGGGAGAGGTTGCTGATCCGGTGCGGGCGCTTCTCGACGAGGGTGACACGGACTCCGGCGGCAGCGAGGTCGCCCGCGAGGAGGAGCCCGGTGGGGCCGGCGCCGACGACGATGACGGTGGGGGCGGTGCTTCCCGTGGTGCCGGTCATGGTGGCCTCCTGGACATCCCATCAACACTTGTTGGCCAACGCTTGTAGGCAACGGTAGGCCCGCCACCCCAGGGCAGTCAACACTTGTTGGCCAACGAATGTTGGCCTACGATCGTCGGCATGTCTGTGACCCCTCCCCGACGCTCCGACGCCACTCGTACCGCCATCCTCGACGCGGCCCGCGCCCGGTTCGCCGCCGACGGGTACGAACGGGCCACCATCCGGGCGATCGCCAGGGACGCCAAGATCGACCCGTCGATGGTGATGCGGTACTACGGCAACAAGGAGGGCCTGTTCGCGGCGGTCGTCTCCCCCGACCTGCGCCTGCCGGACGTCGCCGCGCTGCCCCGCGAGGAGGTCGGCCGCGCGCTGGTGTCGCACTTTCTGCGGCTGTGGGAGGAGAACGGGGAACTCACCGCGATCCTGCGGGTGGGCGTCACCAACCCGGCAGGCGCCGAGCGCTTGCAGCAGGTGTTCAGGGAGCAGCTGGTGCCGGTCGCCCAGGCGGTGTGCCCCGACCCCGAGCAGGTGCCCCAGCGGGCCGCGCTGGTCGTCTCACAGCTGCTGGGTCTCGCCCTCACCCGCTATGTGCTGCGCATCCCGGCCGTCGTCGCCCTGGCGAGCGAGGAGATCCTCGCCTGGCTGGCGCCCACAGTGCAGCGGTACCTGACCGCGGCGCACCCCTGACCGCCGCCGGCGGCCGCGTGCCCGGCGGAGCCACGCCGGGCCGCCCGCGGGCCCCGTGTTCCGGAAAAACGCGCCGAGGGCGCCCCTCGCCCCGTACGGCGGTGCGTACGGAGGCGGGGTGACGCCCTCGGCGGAGAAAGCGGAGGGTGGAGGACCCGGCAGGCCCTCGGTCAGGCCTTGGCCCGGATGTTCACGTCACGCCCGGTGTCCTGCTTGCGGGACTTGTCCAGGGCCATGACCAGGCCCGCGATGACGAGGAACAGCAGGAGCGGGATGCCGACGAAGATACCCAGCGTCTCGGCGACGCTCAGCCCCGGGCCGGGGTCGTCACCGTCGTCGCGCATCACCGCGAACGCGGGGGACGACATGAGCAGCATCATCAGCGTCGTACCGGCCGCCAGGGTGCCGGCGCGCAGGGCTTTCTTCTTGTCCACGATGCCAACGTAGCGAACGCCGGAACGCGGCGCGCGTCCGGGGTGCCCTATGTGCCGTTCCGGGCGGCCCCCTCACCGGCCCGCGCCCGGTCCTCCTCTCCCCTCCCGTCCGCCTCTCCCCGCACCCCCGCCCGCAGCATGTCCGTCAGGGCGTGCAGGCGCGGGGAGGCGGCCAGGTCCTCCAGGGTCACCGGGCGGCCCTCGGCGTCGGCGACGGGCAGCCGCCAGTTCGGGTACTGGTCCCAGGTGCCGGGGAGGTTCTGCGGGCGGCGGTCGCCGACGGTGTCCGGCAGCCACAGGCCGATCATGCGGGCGGGGGTGCGCAGCAGGAAGCGGTGGACGGCCCGGATCTCCGCCTCCTCGTCGGCCGCGCAGTGACCGCCGCCCATGCCCCGCAGCAGCCCCAGTGCGGTCAGCAGCGCCAGCCACTCACCGGTGTCCGTGGCGGCCTCCGTCCGCTCCTGCTCCAGCGGGCGGGTCAGCAGGCCGAGGCGGTCGCGCAGCTCGACGTGCTCGCCGGTGAGGCGGGCGGCGGTGGACGGCAGGTCGTGGGTGGTCGCGGTGGCCAGGCAGTCGGCCCGCCAGCGTTCGGGCGGCAGCGGGCGGCCGTCGCCCGCCCAGTCCCGTTCGAACCACAGCACGGACGTACCGAGCACTCCACGCCGGTCCAGGGCTTCGCGCACGCCGGGCTCGACGGTGCCCAGGTCCTCGCCGATCACCACGGAGCCCGCCCGCGCGGCCTCCAGCACCAGGATCGCGAGCATGGCCTCGGCGTCGTAGCGGACGTACGTGCCCTCCGTGGGCGGACGGCCCTGCGGCACCCACCACAGCCGGAACAGCCCCATCACATGGTCGATGCGCAGGGCCCCCGCGTAGTGGAAGAGGGCGCGCAGCAGGCGGCGGAAGGGCGCGTAGCCGGATGTGGCGAGGCGGTCGGGACGCCAGGGGGGCAGGCCCCAGTCCTGGCCGCGCGCGTTGAACGCGTCCGGTGGGGCGCCGGCCGACATGCCGGCCGCGAAGTGGTCCTGCTGCGCCCAGGCGTCGGCGCCGTCGGGGTGCACCCCGACGGCGAGGTCGTGCACGATCCCGATCGGCATGCCGGCCTCACGGGCGGTGCGCTGGGCGGCGGTGAGCTGTGCGTCGGTGAGCCAGGCGAGGCGGGAGTGGAAGTCGACGCGGTCCATGAGTGCGGCGCGGGCGCGCGCGGTCTCGGCGGAGCGCGGGTCGCGGAGCCCCTCCGGCCACCGCCTCCAGTCCGATCCGTGCACCTCCGCCAGGGCGCACCAGGTGGCGTGGTCCTCCAGCGCCCGGCCCTCCCGGGCGAGGAAGTCGGCGTAGGCGGCACGGCGGCCGGGGCCGAGCTGTACTCGGAGCACCGATCGAAGTGCCTCGCGTTTCAGCTCCCACACCGCGTCCCGGTCGATCAGGGCGCCCTTGTCGAGGACGGCGGCGCGCAGCCGTTCGGCCCGCTCCAGCAGGGCGCGCAGGCGCTCGCGGTCGGCGTCGTCCGTGACGTAGGCGAACTCGGGCACGTCCTCGACGCGCAGGTGCACCGGGTCCGGGAAGCGGCGGGAGGAGGGCCGGTAGGGAGAGGGGTCGGTGGGCGCGCCGGGCACGGCCGCGTGCAGCGGGTTGACCTGGACGAACCCGGCGCCCAGCGAGCGTCCCGCCCAGGCGCTCAGCTCGGCCAGGTCGCCGAGGTCGCCCATGCCCCAGGAGCGGCGGGAGAGGAGGGAGTACAGCTGGACGAGCAGCCCGTAGGAGCGCCTGGACGGGGTGGGCAGCCGAGGCGGGGCGACGATCAGATGGGCTTCGCCGGTACGGCCGTCGGGGGCGGTGGCGGTCAGCCGGTGGACGCCCGGTGGCAGGTCGCGGTCCACCGTGGAGCGCGTCTCGCCCTGCTCGGTCTCGACGCTCAGCCGGGTCCCGGGCGGCAGCCCGGCGAGAACGGCGGCGAGGCTCGTCTCCCGGTCGAGCAGGCTCGTGTTCCCGCCGGGCGGGCTGGTGTTCCGGCCCTCCGAGCCACCGCTGCCGGCGGAGCCGCCGAGGTCCGGGCCGGGGACGTCCGGGTCCCGGCGTCCGGGGCTGTCGTCGTCGTTCCAGTGGACCACCGTGGGCGGGAGCAGTCGCCGCGCCAGGTGCCGTTCGCGGGCGGCGAGTGCGGCTCGGGTGGCCTCGGGGGTGCCGGCGTCGACGTCCAGGGCGGCCAGCGCCGCGGCCACCGCCGCGGCGGAGGCGGCCACCGTACGGCCCGGCGAGGGGCTGTAGGAGGTGGCGACGCCGTGCAGCACGGCGAGCCGGGTCAGCTCGTCGTCAAGAGGTTCGGCCGGCCGGGGCGCTGTCATCCATCACTCCTGCAACTCCTAGTACTCCGTGCCGCTGGGGTCCGGGTCGGCGGCGGACTCGCTGGTCAGGGGAGGCGCCTCGGCCAGCGGCGGTTCGCTGGTCAGCGGCTCGGCGTCGGGCAGCGGAGGTTCGCTGGTCAGCGGCAGCTCGGCGCGGGCGCCCTCCGCGCTGAAGACGTCCGGGCGGGAATCGTCGGCGGCCGGACCCGGGTGCGGAACCGGTTCCGCCCAGGGTTTGGACAGGGCCGTGTCGGACAGGGCCGGGAGCAGAAGGTGAGCGGGTGCGGACACGGGGTCTCCTCGTCGAGTACGGCAGCAGTGCGGATTACCGCAGCCCTACCCAGTGCACGCGACGGCAGACGTACAACGCCGAACGACATGCCGCGGGTCACATTCCGCTTCTTCAGGGTGGGGCAAAGTAGGCACAGCGGCCACTCTCATTGACACCCGTCCCCGCCGAGTGGTGGGCTCGACACTCCTCGACACCGCCGTGTGGGATTCCGAACGACGAAGGAGGGGCCGTGCAGGTTCGGCGCGGAAAGGGGGCGGTCGCACTCGCGTTCGCCGTCGTCGCCGGGACCCTCACGGCCGCGCCGGCGGCCGTCGCGGCACCGCCGGCGGCCCCGGGCATCGGCACCGGCACCTCCCCCGTCTCCGCCTCCCGAGGCGTCACCGTCTGGCCCCGCCCCCAGTCCTTGCGCACCACCGGCAGCGCGGTCACGGTCCGCCGACGGGTCGCCCTGATCGCCGACCCGTCGGCGGACCCCTACGCCCTCGACGCGCTGCGCGCGCTGCTGCGCGGCGCCGGGGCCCGGACCGTCACGGACCTCGACGCGGCCGATCCGGTCCCGGCGGGGACCCTGGTGGTCCGGGCCCGCACCGAACGGCCGCACGGTGATCCGCGCCACGCACTGCCCTCCGGCGGCTACCTCGTCACCGTCGGTCACGACCGCGCCCACCCGTCCGCGAGCGGCGCCGCCGCCGTCACCCTCACCGGCGTCGGCGAGGACGGCCTGTTCCACGCCGTGCAGACGCTGCGGCAGCTGGTGCGCCCCGACGGCACGATCCCCGGCGTCTCGGTCCGGGACTGGCCCGGCACCGCCGTGCGCGGCACCACCGAGGGCTTCTACGGCACCCCGTGGACGCACGAACAGCGGCTCGCGCAGCTCGACTTCATGGGCCGCACCAAGCAGAACCGCTACCTGTACGCCCCCGGCGACGACCTCTACCGCCGGGGCCGGTGGCGTGAGCCGTACCCGGCGGCGCAGCGGGCGGCCTTCCGCGAACTGGCCGAGCGGGCGCGCCGCAACCACGTCACGCTCGCCTGGGCGGTGGCGCCGGGCCAGTCCCTGTGCTTCACCTCGGACGCCGACGTACGGGCGCTCACGCGCAAGCTGGACGCGATGTGGGCGCTGGGCTTCCGGGCCTTCCAGCTCCAGTTCCAGGACGTCAGCTACAGCGAGTGGCACTGCGGCGCGGACCCGGACCGGTTCGGGTCCGGCCCCGAAGCGGCGGCGCGGGCGCAGGCACGGGTCGCGAACGCGCTCGCCCGGCACCTGACGGAACGCCACCCGGACGCGGCGCCCCTGTCGTTGCTGCCGACCGAGTTCTACCAGGACGGCGCCACCCCCTACCGACGGGCGCTGGCGGGCGAGCTGGACGAGTCGGTGCAGGTGGCCTGGACAGGGGTGGGCGTCGTGCCGCGAACCATCACGGGCGGCGAACTCGCCGGCGTCCGCGAGGCGTTCGGGCATCCGCTGGTGACCATGGACAACTACCCGGTGAACGACTACGCCGAGGACCGGATCTTCCTCGGCCCCTACACCGGCCGGGAACCGGCGGTCGCGAACGGCTCGGCCGCCCTGCTCGCCAACGCCATGCAGCAGGCCGAGGCCTCCCGCATCCCGCTGTTCACCGCCGCCGACTACGCGTGGAACCCGCGCGACTACCGCCCGCAGGACTCCTGGCGGGCGGCGATCGCCGACCTGGCGGCGGGCGACGGACGGCGGGAGCGGGCTCTGTCGGCGCTGGCCGGGAACGACGCCTCCTCGGTGCTCGGCGGCACCGAGTCGGCGTATCTGCGCCCGCTGATCGCCGCCCTGTGGCGGGCCCGCACGACGACGGACCGCACCGCGAACGAGACCGCCGAGGAGCGACTGCGCGCCGCCTTCACCGAGTTGGGCCGGACCCCCGGCGCGCTCGCCGCCGACCCCGGCCTCGCCGCGGAAGTCGCCCCGTGGTCGCGGCAGCTGGCCCGCTACGGCGCGGCGGGCACGGCCGCGCTCGGCATGCTGCGCGCGCAGCGCACGGGCGACGCGGCCGGCGCCTGGGCGGCGTACCGCACGCTCGGCCGGCTGCGGGACGAGGCCGGGCGTGCCGGGGTGACCGTCGGCAAGGGCGTGCTGGATCCCTTCCTCGACCGGGCGCGGCAGGCGTACGAGACCTGGGCCGGCCTGACCGGGCAGGCGTCCGCCGGCGCGCGAATCGGGAGCGAGGACGGCCGGGCGGTGGTGCGGCTGCCGCGCCCCCGCCCCCTCATCGCCGTGAGCGTGCTGGCGGATCCCGGGACCGGCGGGACCGTCGAGGCGCACGTCGCCGGAAGAGGTTGGCAGCGCGTCGGGGCGCTGGCGGAGCGGGGCGCCACGGAACTGACGGTCGGACAGCTCCCGGGGACCGGCGGCGCACCCACCGGCACGACGACGCGCCCGCCGGGCCTCTGGCCGCCCCGGCCGCCGTCCTCGGCCCCGGTGTCGGGCGCCTGGACGCGTCCGCCGGCCGTCGCCCGGCCGGCCGCGGGCACGCCCGTCGACGCCGTCCGCGTCACCGGCCCCGGGTCCTCCCGGGTCCGTCACGTGGTCCCGTGGTTCGCCGACACGCCCGCCGCCGGTCTGGAGCTGCCGCGCCCGCGGACGGATGCGGAGATCGGCGGCACGGAGCGGCTGACCGCCCGGCTGAGCGCGCGCGGACCCGCGGACGTGCACGACAAGGTCACCGTGGCGGCTCCCGAGGGCATCGAGGTCCGTGTCCCGGCCGCCGCGCTGACGGTGCCGCGCGGCACCGAGGTCGACGTACCCCTCGAGGTGACCGTGCCGCCCACCGCGGCCACCCGGTCCTACGACGTCCGCGTCGCCTTCGCCGGAGTCACCCGCACGCTCACCGTCCGAGCCTTCCCGCGCACCGCCGGGGGCGACGTGGCCCGTACCGGGACGGCGCGTTCGTCCGGCGACGAGACGCCCGACTTCCCGGCGTCCGCCGCCAACGACGGGGACCCGCGCACCCGTTGGTCGTCGCCCGTCGACGACGGCGCCTGGTGGCAGGTGGAGCTGGCCCGTCCGGTGCGGCTGGGCCGGGTGGTTCTGCACTGGCAGGACGCGTACGCGTCGGCCTACCGGATCCAGGTCTCCTCGGACGGCCGCCGCTGGCGCACCGCCGCCTCGGTGACGGACGGCCGGGGCGGCCGGGAGACGGTGGGGACGGACGAGCAGGACGTGCGCTTCGTCCGCGTCCAGGGCCAGAAGCGGGCCACCCGGTACGGCTATTCGCTGTGGTCGGTGGAGGCGTACGCGGTGGCGGACTGAGACGTCCCCGGCATGCGGAGTCCCTTCGTCCGGACGATTGATCGCGCCCAGCTATTCACTCAGTACATGTACTGAGTACATAATGATCTCCATGAGCACCCGACACATCCTGCTGGGCCTGCTCGCCAGAGGTCCGAGCCATGGCTACGACCTCAAGCGACGCCACGACGACCACTTCCCGCAGGCCCGCCCGCTGGCCTACGGGCAGGTGTACACGACCCTGCAACGGCTGGTCCGCGACGGTCTCGCGGAGGTGGCCGGCACGGACGCCGACGGCGGACCGGAGCGGACGCTGTACCGCCTCACCGAGAACGGCGCCCGGGAAGCGGCCGACTGGGCCGGGCAGATCACCCCGCCCGCGCCGTTCGTGACGAACGAGATCTTCGCCAAGGTCGTCGTCGCGATCCTCACCGACGGCGACCCGGCCGCCCATCTGCTCGCGCAGCGCGCCGCCCACATGGAGCGGATGCGGGAGCTGACCGCGCTCAAGACCGCTCCGGACGCCGAACTGGCGACCGTGCTGGCCGCGGACTACGCCCTCAACCACCTCGACGCCGACCTGCGCTGGATGACCACCACCCAGGCCCGGCTCACCACCTTGACCACTGTGACCACGGAGGCCGACCGAGCATGAGCAACCGACCCGAGCCCCTTGTGGTGGCTCGTGACCTCGTCAAGGCGCACGGCAGGACCCCGGCGCTGCGCGGGGCCGCCCTGGAACTCGGGGCCGGCGAGATCGTCGCCGTGACCGGCCCGAGCGGCAGCGGGAAGTCCACGCTGCTGCACTGCCTGGCCGGCATCGCCTCCCCGGACGAGGGATCGGTCACGTACGCCGGGGAACGCGTCGACACCCTGCCCGAGCGGCGGCTGAGCGAACTGCGCCGCACCGCTTTCGGCGTGGTGTTCCAGTTCGGCCAGCTGATCCCGGAGCTGACGGCCCTGGACAACGTGGCACTGCCGCTGATGCTGGCCGGGACCGCGCGGGGGGCGGCCCAGGCACGTGCGGCCGACTGGCTGGAGCGGTTCGGCGCGGGGGAACAGCGGGAACTGCGGCCGGGGCAGCTCAGCGGCGGCCAGGCGCAGCGCGTGGCGCTGGCGCGAGCGCTGGTGACCGGCCCGAGGGTCGTCTTCGCGGACGAGCCGACGGGGGCGCTGGACTCGCTGGCGAGCGAGCAGGTGATGGCGGCGCTGGTGCGCACGGCCCGGGAGACGGGCGCCGCGGTGCTGGTGGTCACGCACGACGCCCAGGTGGCGGCGTACGCGGACCGCGAGGTGCGGCTGGAGGACGGCGTGATGCGGGACGGCGTGACGGCGGGGCCGGAGGTGCGCGCGTGAGAACCGATCTGCGGCTGGCCTGGCTGCTCGTACGGGGGTCCGACCGGCAGGAGTGGTGGCGGATCGGGCTCACGGCGGTGGGGGCGATGTGCGCGGCGGGCCTGGGGTTCGCGGCGGCCGTGCTCGCCTCGGTGCGCGGGCACCACTCCTTCTCCTTCGGTCACGGCCTGCTGGACGATCCCGGTGAGCGCTCCGGGGTGATCGTCGGGCTGTCGCTGCTGCTGGTTCCGGTGCTCGGCTTCCTCGGCCAGTGCACCCGGATCGGCGCGGTGCACCGGGACCGGCGCGCGGCCGCGCTGCGGCTGACGGGTGCGGAGCCGGGCCGGGTCCGGCGGATCGTCGCACTGGAGACGGGCCTGACCTGTCTGCTGGGCTCGGTGCTCGCCACCGTGGTGGCGGTGCCGGTGCTGCCGGGTGTGTGGCAGCGGCCCCCGGCCCTGGCCTGGGCCGGGATCGCGCTGATCGCGGCGGGTGTGCCGGTGCTGGGCACGGCGGCCGGGGTGCTGGCGCTGCGCCGGGTGGTGACCTCGCCGCTCGGCTGGGCGCGGCGCGGCCGGCCCCGGACCGGGCGGGGCCCCGGGCTGACGTTCCTCGGCGCGCTGCTGGTCGTGGTCGTGGCGGCACCGCTCGCCGTGGCCAGTACGTCCGCCGGTACCACCACCGGTTCGCGCCATGGCCTCATGCCGCTCGTGGTGTTCGCGGCCGTGCTGGCGGTCGGTGTGGGCACGGTGTGGCTCACGGGCACCGTGTCCGGGCTGACCGGGCGGCTGCTCGCGGCCCGGACCGGCTCCTCCGCGGTGCTGATCGCGTCCGAGCGGCTGCGGGACGACCCATGGGCGGCGGCCCGTGCGCATGCGGCGGTGCTGCTGGTCACGGTCGTCGGGACCGGGTTCGTGGGGGTCCGGCAGGCACTGCTGGCCGACCTGGAGGAGAAGCGTCGCCGGGGCTCGCTCGGGGTGGACATGGCCTTCTACACCACCGGCGTGGACCTGACGACCGCGGCCATCGGCCTCGCCCTGGTGTTCGTCCTCGTCGCGCTCGCCGTCGGCACCGCGGAGTCCCTCGCCACCCGGCGCCGGGGCCTGGCCGCCCAGGTCGGCGCCGGGGTGCCACGGGCGGTGCTCGCCCGGGCGCTGCTGCTGGAGACCGCGCTGCCGCTGGCCCCGGCCACCCTGGTGGCGGGCGCGGGCGGGCTGGCCGTCGGCACCGCCTACGCCGCGGTGGCGTCCGACGGCGCCACCGGCTGGTCGGTGCCGTACGCGGCCCTGCTGGTCCCGGCCGGCGTGTACGCCGCCTGCCTGCTGGCCGCCGCGGCAGCCCTGCCGTTGCTGCGGCGCACGGTACGGCCGGGGGAGCTGCGGTACGCCTGAAGGGTCCGACGACACGGCGAGGTGCCGTAGGCCGGGCATTGCGGGACAGCCCTGGGGTGGTGCCCGCCGGACAGGAGCTGGGGCTGTCCGGCAGGCCCGGGGCGAGGAAGGCCCGGATCGTCAGGCGGAGATGCCGTCGATCCGGGCCAGGGCGTCGTCCGCGCCGTACGGCTGCAGGTAGGGCAGCCAGCGCGGGTCCCTATGGCCGGTGCCGATGATGCGCCAGGCCAGACCGGTGGGCGGAGCGGGTGTGTGGCGCAGGCGCCAGCCCAGCTCCACGAGGTGGCGGTCGGCCTTGACGTGGTTGCAGCGGCGGCACGAGGCCACCACGTTGTCCCAGGCGTGCCGGCCACCGCGCGAGCGCGGGATGACGTGGTCGACGCTGGTGGCCACGCCGCCGCAGTACATGCAGCGGCCGCCGTCGCGGGCGAAGAGCGCTCGCCTCGTCAGCGGAACGGGTCCCCGATAGGGAACCCGGACGAAGCGCTTGAGCCGGACCACGCTGGGTGCGGGCACGGTGAGGGACGCGCTGTGCATATGGGCGCCGGACTCCTCGAGGCAGACTGCCTTGTTCTCGAGCACGAGGACGAGCGCGCGGCGGAGCGGTACGACGCCGAGGGGCTCGTACGACGCGTTGAGGACCAGGACATGCGGCACGGGGGCCTCCTTGTACGCCGGCGGCGCGTGGCTCGCGCCGGGACGATCTGCAGTCAGTCTCCCCTCATGCCTGGTGAACGCGCCACCATGTCCCGGTAACGGGCTGGGAGTGTTTTCGACCACACCTGATTCATCCCCCGGGTCACGGGCCGTTCACACGGCCTGGTGAGGCGGGTGGGCACCGTTTCTGCGCAGCGGCGCCTTCGCGCATCGCGACGACCCACACATCGTGCCCCGTTAGTGTGGTGCCTCTGCCCGTCCGGTGACCTCTTCGTGATCTCGACGATATCGACCGCCGCGCCGGAGGGTGGACGCATCTGGAGGTACCTGCCGTGTCCTTGCCCGCCGTCCTGCCGGCCGCCGGTCCGTCTCCGTCGCCGACTCCCTCGAAGTCGCCGGACGTGACGGTCCCCACGTTCCAGGACGCCCAGCAGAGCGCGAACCAGGCCGCGAGCTGGGTCGAGCAGAACTGGTCCACCTGGCTGGCGATCGGCCTCCAGGTCGTGCTGATCCTGGTGATCGCGGTCGTGCTGAGAGTGGTGGTCCGGCGGGCCATCACCAAGTTCATCGACCGGATGAACCGCAACGCCCAGCAGACGGGCGGCACCGCGCTGGGCGGCCTGCTGGTCAACGCCGAGCGGCGGCGGCAGCGCTCCGCGGCGATCGGCTCGGTGCTGCGCTCGGTGGCGAGCTTCCTGATCCTGGGCACGGCCGCGCTGATGATCCTGTCCACCTTCAAGATCAACCTCGCCCCGCTGCTGGCGTCTGCCGGTGTGGCGGGCGTGGCGGTCGGTTTCGGCGCCCGCAACCTGGTCACGGACTTCCTCTCCGGTGTCTTCATGATCTTGGAGGACCAGTACGGCGTCGGCGACACGATCGACGCGGGCGTCGCCTCCGGCGAGGTGATCGAGGTCGGCCTGCGCGTGACCAAGCTGCGCGGCGGCAACGGTGAGATCTGGTACGTCCGCAACGGCGAGGTCAAGCGGATCGGCAACCTCTCCCAGGGCTGGGCGACGGCCGGTGTGGACGTGACCGTCCGGGCGAGCGAGGACCTGGACGGACTCAAGGCCACCCTGACCGAGGTCGCCGAGCGGATGAGCAAGGAGGAGCCCTGGAACGAGCTCCTGTGGAGCCCGGTCGAGGTGCTGGGCCTGGACAGCGTGCTGATCGACTCCATGGTGGTCCGGGTCTCGGCCAAGACCATGCCGGGCAAGTCGGTGGCCGTCGAGCGCGAGCTGCGCTGGCGCATCAAGCGCGCCTTCGACGCGGCCGACATCCGCATCGTGGGCGGCGCCACGGCCCCGGCGGAGGAGGAGGCGCCCGACCCGATGGCCTCGGTCGCGGCCCCGTCGGTGTACTCCGACGCCGCCTCCCCGCAGACGAAGGCGGCGACGCCGATCACTCCCTCACAGCGGTCGACCGACAAGTAGCGCCATCGCGGCCGTGGGCCACCGAACCGGCCCACGGCCCGCACTCGCCTCCGCCACCTGACCCGCACGCCCCCCGTACGCCCCGCGCACGCCCCCGCAGGTGACGACTCCGTCGCCTCGGGGGCGTTCTCTCTTGACGCCCCCTCCGCCTCGGCCCTAGGTTCCTTCCACGCGAACAGGAAACCTTCCTAACAGTGAAGTCCGGCGACAGCCGTGCACCCCCCGCGGATCGTGGGTGATCATGTGGGGAGGCCGGGCAGGCCGAGGGCAGGAGGCGAGAGGCATGGCAGGAACCGCCGGCACGCCGGGGACCCCGCGCGTCCTGCGCGCCATGAACGACCGGGCGGCCCTCGACCTGCTGCTGGAGCACGGGCCGCTCTCACGGACCCGGATCGGCAAGCTGACCGGCCTGTCCAAGCCGACGGCCTCCCAGCTCCTGGCCCGGCTGGAGGCCGCCGGACTGGTCCTCGCCACGGGGACGAGCGAGGGTCGTCCGGGCCCCAACGCCCAGCTCTACGCGGTCAACCCGGCCGCCGCGTACGCCGCGGGGCTCGACGTCACCCCGCAGCGCATCCGCGCCGCCGTCGCCGACATCACCGGCCGCACGGTCGGCGAGTTCGAGCTGCCGACCCCGCGCCGCCAGCCGTCCCAGCCCGTGGTGCAGCAGGTCACCGACGCCCTGGACGGTGCGGTGAAGGCGGCCGGGCTGGCCCGCGCGGACGTCCACCGGCTGGTCATCGGCACCCCGGGCGCCTTCGACCCCAACACCGGCCGGCTGCGCTACGCCTCCCACCTGCCCGGCTGGCACTCCCTCACGATTCTCGACGAGCTGGCCGCCGCCCTGCCGATGCCGGTGGAGTACGAGAACGACGTCAACCTCGTCGCCGTCGCCGAGCAGCGCCTGGGCGCCGCCCGCGGCCACCAGGACTTCGTACTGCTGTGGAACGAGGCGGGCCTCGGCGCCGCCCTGGTCCTCGGCGGCCGGCTGCACCGCGGCTGGACCGGCGGCGCGGGCGAGGTCGGCTTCCTGCCGGTGCCCGGCACCCCGCTGGTCCGCCAGGTCATCCGGGCCAACAGCGGCGGCTACCAGGAGCTGGCCGGCTCCCAGGCACTGCCGCGGCTGGCCCGGGAGCTCGGCATCGAGGACGTGCCCGGCGGGCCGTACACCGAGGCCGCCGCCGCGCTCGTCGCCCGCGCCGCCGACCACGCCACCGGCCCCCACCGCACCCTGCTGACGACGTACGCGACCCGGCTCGCCACCGGCCTGGCCTCCCTCGTCTCCGTCCTCGACCCCGAACTCGTCGTGCTCAGCGGCGCCTCACTGACCGCCGGCGGCGAGGTGCTGCGCACTCTCGTCCAGGCCGAACTGGAGGAGCTGGCCGCCTCCCGGCCGCACCTGGTGGTCGGCGACGTCCGCGAGCACCCCGTGCTGCGCGGCGCGCTGGAGAGCGCGCTCGCCACCACCCGCGACGAGGTCTTCGACACCTCCCGCTGAGCCACCCTCTTCCTCCTCACCCGTCCCCGTCCCTGGGAGATCCCGCCATGCCCGCATCCGCACCCTCGGCTGCCCGAAAAGCGGCCTTCGTCCTCACCGCCTCCCTGGCCCTCCTCGCCACCGCCTGCACCGGCCAGTCGGGCAGCGGCACGGACGACGACGCCTCGAAGGACACCACGATCAACTTCTGGCACGCCTGGAGCGCGCCGAACGAGGTGAAGGCCGTCAAGTCCCTGATCACCGGCTTCGAGAAGGCACACCCCAACATCCACGTCAACGTCGTCGGCAACATGACCGACGACAAGATCAACCAGGCGCTGCGCACCGGCGGTGACAAGGCACCGGACGTGATCTCCTCCTTCACCACCAACAACGTGGGCAAGTTCTGCTCCTCGGGCGCGCTGGTCGACCTGAACCCCTTCTTCGAGAAGTCGGCCATCGACCCGGAGAAGACGTTCCCGAAGGCGATGAACGAGTACACGCAGTTCGACGGCAACCGCTGCACGGTGCCGCTGCTGGGCGACGCCTACGGCCTCTACTACAACAAGACCGCGTTCGAGAAGGCCGGCATCAAGGCCCCGCCGAAGACCTGGTCGGAATTCGAGGCGGACGCCAAGAAGCTCACGATCCCCGACGGGGACGGCTATGAACAGCTCGGGTTCATGCCGGACTACCACGGCTGGGAGTCCACGACCGAGCACTACTTCGCGCAGTTCTCCCCGACCTACTTCGACGCGAGCGGCAAGTCGAACCTCGCCGAGGACCCGGCTTTCGAGCAGGGCTTCACGCTCCAGAAGAAGCTGGTCGACGAACTCGGCGGATTCAAGAGGCTGGAGAAGTTCCGCGCCACGCTCGGCGACGAGTGGGGCCCCAAGCACCCCTTCCACACCGGACAGGTCGCCATGCAGCTCGACGGTGAGTGGCGGCTGGGCATGGCGGTGGACGCCAAGCCGAAGTTCGAGATCGGCGTGGCCCCGCTGCCCGTCCCCGACGGCCAGGCGAGCCAGTACGGCAAGGGCTACATCACCGGCACCATCGCGGGCATCGCCGCCACCAGCCACAAGCAGAACGCGGCCTGGGAGCTCGTCAAGTACATCACCACCGACACCGACGCGGTCGTCGGCTTCGCCAACGACATCCACAACGTGCCGTCCACCCTGGCCGCCCTGGAGTCCCCGAAGCTGAAGTACGACCAGCGCTTCAAGACCTTCCTGGACATCGCGGCCGACCCCGACTCCACCACCACGCCCGCCTCCATCAACGGCGGCCAGTACCTGGTGACGATCCAGCAGTTCGGCTACGACTACGAGAGCGGCAAGGCCACCGATCTCAAGGCCGGCCTGAAGAAGACGGCCGCGCAGATCGACACCGACATCGCGCAGGCGAAGTAGCCGATGAGCACGGTCACCCTGGCGTCGAAGCGCCGCCGGTCGGCGCTTCGCACCCTCGCCTTCATGTCACCGTGGCTGATCGGATTCGCGGTCTTCTTCGCGTACCCGCTGGTCTCGACGGTCTACTTCTCGTTCATGCACTACGACGGCTTCCGGCCGCCGACGTGGAGCGGCACCAAGAACTGGACCTACGTCTTCCAGAACTACCCGCTGTTCTGGCCGGCCCTGCGCAACACCCTCTGGCTGGTCCTGGTCATGGTCACCCTGCGGGTCGTCTTCGGGCTCGGCGTGGGCCTGCTCATCACGAAGATCAGGACGGGCGCGGGCGTCTTCCGCACCCTGTTCTACCTGCCCTACCTCGCCCCGCCGGTGGCGGCGACCATGGCGTTCGCCTTCCTGCTCAACCCCGGCACGGGCCCGGTGGACTCCCTGCTGGAGAAGACCGGCATCCCGGCCCCCGGCTGGTTCAACGACCCCACCTGGTCCAAGCCGGCCCTGACCCTGCTCGCCCTGTGGGGCGTCGGCGACCTGATGGTCATCTTCATGGCCGCGCTGCTCGACGTGCCCACCGAACAGTACGAGGCCGCCGAACTCGACGGCGCCTCGCCCTGGCAGCGCTTCCGCTACGTGACCCTGCCCAACATCTCCCCGATCGTGATGTTCGCGGTGGTCACCGGGGTGATCCAGACCATGCAGTACTACACGCAGCCGCTGATCGCCGGAAAGGTCGCCTCGGGCGTGATCCAGGGCGCGGGCACGCAGTTCGAGCCGGGCTACCCGGACAAGTCCACGCTCACCCTCCCCCAGCTCGTCTACAACCTCGGCTTCCAGCGCTTCGACTACGGCTCGGCCTGCGTGGTGGCTCTCGTTCTCTTCGCCCTTTCGATGGCGTTCACCGCGTTCCTGATGCGGCGCCGGGGCGGTCTGATCCAGGCAGGTGACTGACGATGACCCAGGTACTGGACAAGCCCGTCGCGCTGAAGCCGCCCGCCTCCCCGGCCGCGCGCACGGCCCGTCGCAGAGCCGCCCTGGAGTGGATCGCCGTCCACGCCCTCGGCGTGGCGGCCGCGCTCTTCTTCGCCCTCCCCTTCGTCTTCGTCCTGCTGACCTCGCTGATGAGCGACAGTCAGGCGCTCAGCCGCGACCTGATCCCGCACACCTGGGAATGGGGCAACTACAGCAAGGTCTTCCACACCCCGGGGTTCCTCACCTGGTGGCGGAACACGCTCCTGTACGCCGGAGCCGGCACGGTCCTGACGGCCGCGTCCTCGATCCCCGTGGCCTACGCCCTCGCCAAGTTCCGCTTCCGGGGCCGCAATCTGTCGCTCATGCTGGTGATCTCGATGATGATGCTGCCCCCGCAGGTGATCATCATCCCCATGTACCTGTTCTGGGCCCAGCAGCTGGACCTGTCCGGCACGCTGTGGCCGCTGATCATCCCGATGGCCTTCGGCGACGCGTTCTCCGTCTTCCTGCTGCGGCAGTTCCTGACGACCATCCCGAACGAGTACCTGGACGCGGCCAGGGTCGACGGCTGCGGCGAACTGCGCACCCTGCTCAGGGTCGTGCTGCCCATGGCGAAGCCGGGCATCGCGGCCGTCGCCCTCTTCCAGTTCTTCTACGCCTGGAACGACTACTTCGGCCCGCAGATCTACGCCTCGGAGAACCCGGGCGCCTGGACCCTCTCCTACGGCCTGGAGTCGTTCAAGGGCGCCCACCACACCGACTGGAACCTCACCATGGCCGCGACCGTGCTGGTCATGGCCCCCGTGATCCTCGTGTTCTTCTTCGCCCAGAAGGCGTTCGTCGAGGGTGTCACGCTCACCGGAGTCAAGGGATAGAGAACCGAGGAACACAGATGAAACTCACCGTGATCGGCGGCGGTTCGACCTACACCCCCGAACTCGTCGACGGCTTCGCCCGCCTCAGGGACACCCTCCCCGTCGAGGAACTGGTCCTCGTCGACCCGGCGACGGACCGCCTGGAGCTGGTCGGCGGCCTGGCCCGCCGCATCTTCGCCCACCAGGGCCACCCCGGCCGTGTCGTCACCACCTCCGACCTGGAGGCAGCTGTCGACGGCGCCGACGCCGTCCTGCTCCAGCTCCGGGTCGGCGGCCAGGCGGCCCGCCTCCAGGACGAGACGTGGCCGCTGGAGTGCGGCTGCGTCGGCCAGGAGACGACCGGCGCCGGCGGCCTGGCCAAGGCCCTGCGCACGGTCCCGGTCGTCCTGGACATCGCCGACCGCGTCCGCCGCGCCAACCCGAACGCCTGGATCATCGACTTCACCAACCCGGTCGGCATCGTCACCCGTGCCCTGCTCCAGGCCGGCCACCGCGCGATCGGCCTGTGCAACGTGGCGATCGGCTTCCAGCGGAAGTTCGCCGCGATGCTCGACGTCGCGCCCGCCGACATCCACCTGGACCACGTCGGCCTGAACCACCTCACCTGGGAGACCGGCGTACGCCTGGGCGGTCCGGAGGGCAGGGACGTGCTGCCCGGCCTCCTGGCCGCGCACGGCGACACCATCGCCGGCGGCCTCCACCTGCCCCGCCCGCTGCTGGACCGCCTGGGCGTCGTCCCCTCCTACTACCTGCGCTACTACTACGCCCACGACGAGGTCGTGGCGGAACTGCGCACCAAGCCGTCCCGGGCCGCCGAAGTGGCCGCGATGGAGAAGCAGTTGCTGGAGATGTACGGCGACCCGTCCCTCCACGAGAAGCCCGCGCTGCTCGCCAGGCGCGGCGGCGCCTACTACTCGGAGGCGGCCGTCGACCTGGCGGCGGCCCTCCTGGGCGGAGGAGGCAGCCCGTACCAGGTGGTCAACACCCACAACAAGGGCACCCTGCCCTTCCTCCCGGACGACGCGGTGATCGAGGTCCAGGCGGCGGTGGGTCCCAAGGGCGCGAGCCCCCTGCCCGTCGCCCCGCTCGACCCCCTCTACGCGGGCCTCGTGGCGGCCGTCACCGCCTACGAGGACCTGGCCCTGGAGGCGGCCCTGCGCGGCGGCCGCGAGCGCGTCTTCCGCGCACTGCTCGCGCACCCCCTCGTCGGTCAGTACGGGTACGCCGAGACCCTCACCGACCAGCTGATCGCACACAACCGGGAGCACCTCGCGTGGGCCTGACCGCAAGCGTCCTCGCCATCGACGCGGGCAACAGCAAGACCGACGTCGCGGTCGTGGCGGCCGACGGAACGGTCCTGGCCACGGCCCGCGGCGGCGGCTTCCGGCCCCCGGCCGTGGGTGTCGAAGCGGCGGTGGCCGGCCTCGCCCGGGCGGTGGAGGAGGCCTGCGTGACAGCGGGCGTCACCTCCGTCTCGCACGTCTCGGCCTGCCTGGCCAACGCCGACCTGCCGGTCGAGGAGGAACAGCTGGCGGCGGCCCTGCACGCGCGTGCGTGGGGCGCGACGGTCGAGGTGCGCAACGACACGTTCGCGATCCTGCGGGCCGGCATCGCCGAACCCCGGGGCGTCGCCGTGGTGTGCGGCGCCGGCATCAACTGCGTCGGCATGCGCCCGGACGGCCGCACCGCCCGCTTCCCCGCGGTCGGCCGCATCTCCGGCGACTGGGGCGGCGGCTGGGGCCTGGCGGAGGAGGCCCTGTGGTACGCCGCCCGCGCCGAGGACGGCCGCGGCGAGCCCACGGCGCTGGCCCGCACGCTGCCCGCCCACTTCGGCCTCCGGTCGATGTACGCCCTCATCGAGGCCCTCCACCTGAGGACCGTCGACGAGCACCGCCGGCACGAACTGACCCCCGTCCTGTTCACCACGGCGGCACAGGGCGACCCGATCGCCCACGCGATCGTCGAGCGGCTGGCCGAGGAGGTCGTCACCATGGCGACGGTCGCCCTGGGCCGCCTGGACCTCCTCACCGAGGAGACCCCGGTCCTGCTGGGCGGCAGCGTCCTGGCCGCCCGCCACCCCCAGCTGGAGGACGGCATCCGGGCGCACCTCGCCGCCCGTGCCCCGAAGGCCACCCCCCACGTGGTCACCGCCCGCCCGGTCCTGGGCGCGGCCCTCCTGGGCCTGGACCACGTGGGAGCACCGCCGGAGGCGCAGGAAAGGGCGCGAACGCACTTCGCCTCCTGACCTCGAGGCGGGGGCGCCCCGGCGCATCGCCGGCCGCGCGAGGGCGGAAGGGCCGCGGGGTGCGTACGCGGCTCGCCGCGTGCCGTGGTCCCTCCTCTGCCCGCCGTGGTTCCTCCGGGCCGTACGCCCGTGTGCGGCGGGCCGGACCGGGCCGTACGCCCGTGTGCGGCGGGCCGGACGCGCCGCCACGGCCCGGCCCGCCCACGAACCGATCACGCGGCAGTCACCCGGACCGGGGGAACCGAACCGGCTCGCCCGGCGTATTCATGGGCAGGGACACTGCGATCCGATCAAGATCCAGTGAAGGCCGGTGCGGATGTCCGTACCGGCGGGGATACTTGAGGCGATGGATGACCATGGGGGAGGTCAGCAGTGACACACTCGCCGGCGAGCAGCTCCGCACCACCACCCGGCCCCGCCCTGCCCACCTTGCCGGCCACACCGCCCCCGCCGGTGCCGCCCCCCGCCCCACCCGGAACCACCGCACCCACCGCTCCCCCACGCCGCACCGCGTTCGCCGAGGCCGTGGACCGCCTACGCGCCGCCGCCACCACCGAACCCGGCCGCCTCCGCGCCATCGGCGCCGTCCTCGCCCTGCTCCTCGTGGCCTTCGGCGCCGTCACCGCCTGGCAGACCACCGACAGGGCCACGGCGGCCGACGACGTGCTGCACCGCAGCCAGCCCCTCAGCTCCGGCGCCGCCGACATCTACCGCTCCCTCGCCGACGCCAACACCATGGCCACCAGCGGCTATCTGGCGGGCCTTCAGGAGACGCGGGCCACTCGCGAGCGCTACGAGTCCGACGTCCGCACCGCCGCCGCCGGACTGGTCACCGCCGCCGCCAACTCCGACCCCGGCTCGCCCTCCGCTGCCACCATCACCAAGCTCAACGAGCTCCTGCCGCGCTACAAGGGCCTGGTGGAGTCGGCCCGCGCCAACAACCGGCAGGGATTCCCGGTCGGCGGCGCCTATCTGCGCGCCGCCAACAACCTCATGCAGAACCGGATGCTCCCGGCGGCCGAGGACCTGTACCAGAAGGAGAACCAGCGCCTGAGCGCGGACTACGGCGACGCCACGCCCTATCCGTGGGCGGCGATCGCCCTCGGTGTCCTCACCCTGGCCGGCCTCGCCTGGGCCCAGCACCGCACCTACCGCCGCACCAACCGGGTCCTCAACCGCGGCCTGGTCGCCGCCACCGCCGCCACCACGCTCGCCCTGCTGTGGCTGGTCGTCGGCCACAGCGTGGCCCGCGCCGGCCTCAACGGCTCCTACGCCCACGGCGTCCGCTCGCTGAACGTGCTGCACGACGCGCGGATCGCCTCCCTCAAGGCCCGCAGCGACGAGAACCTGACCCTGGTCAGCCGTGGCGCCGAGACCAAGACCCTGAAGGACGGCACGGTCATGGACGCCTACGACTGGGCGTACGACCAGGAGATCGGCGCGCTCGGCGACACCCTCGCCCGCGCCGCCGCCCTCGCCGACGACCCGGCCGGCCGGGGCCCCGTACAGACCGCGAACCAGTCGATGAAGGTCTGGAAGTCCCGGCACGCGCAGGCGCGCAAGGCCAACGACTCCGGCGACTACCAGCAGGCACGCGACAAGGTGATCGGCGCCGCCGGCGCCCGGAGCCAGTCGACGGGCGTGTGCTTCGACAACGTCGACGCCTCCCTGGCGTCGGCGCTCACCCACGAGACGAGCGAGTTCAAGGACGCCGCACAGGACGGGCGGAACGCGATGACCGGCCTGCCGGTCGGTTCCGCGGTGCTCACGGTGCTCGGCGCGGCCGGCGCCCTGCTGGGCATCGGGCGCAGGCTGTCGGAGTACCGGTGACAGGGAGCGGGACAGGGGTGAAAGGAGGCGCGAGGATGCGAGTGCGACGGCTGCGGACCGGCCTGAGGGGCTGGGGCGGCGTGGGAGCGATGGCGGTCGTCTGCGCCCTGGCGCTGGCGTTCGTCCTGCTGCTGCCGCACACCCAGTCGCACGACAGCGCGGCCTCCGGCGCCGGTCACAGGGCCCCGGGCACGGCACAGGGCCTCCAGGCCAAGGCCGGCACCTGCACGGACGCCAACGCCCAGGACCAGAGCCTGGCCCCCGCGGGCGCCGACGGCCCCACCGTCGACGCCATCAGGAAACGCGGCTACCTGTCGGTCGGCGTCGACCAGAACAGCTACGGCTGGGGCTACCGCAACCCCAACAACGCCTCCGGCGCGCTGGTGGGCTTCGACATCGACCTCGCCCACCGCATCGCCAAGGACATCCTCGGCGACGCGGACAAGGTCAAGTTCCGGGCCATCCCCACCAACGAGCGCATCCCCGCGATCCGCGGCGGCCGGGTCGACATGGTGGTGCGCACCATGACCATCACCTGCGACCGGCTGAAGCAGGTGGCGTTCTCCGCCCCGTACTTCCTGACCGGCCAGCAGGTCCTCGCCCCGAGGACGTCCCCGATCAAGGGCTACGACAAGACGCTGGCCGGCCGGAAGGTGTGCTCGGCGACCGGCTCCACGGCCTACGACCACCTGGCCGCCGACAAGAAGGACGGCACGCTGCCCGCCTCCACCGACATCTCCACCACCGTCCCCAACCAGCTCGACTGTCTGGTGCGGCTGCAACTGGGCGAAGTGGACGCGGTGGTGACCGACGGCGCGCTCGCCGCCAGCCAGGCCGCGCAGGACCCGGCGGTGGAGCTGAAGGGCGGCACGTTCACCAAGGAGTACTACGGCGTGGCGATGAAGCTGGGTGCCGACGATCTGGTACGTCAGGTCAACCGGATACTGGAGAACTACCGCAAGGACGGGGGCTGGAAGGCGTCGTACGACAGGTGGTTGTCCGCCACGGCGGGTATGGATCCGGAGTCGGCCACTCCGCCGACACCGCGCTACCGGTGACCTCGGCGCCCCGCGCGGGGCGGCGAAGGCGCCACCGACCGACGTACGACCGACGGACACGACACACGGAACACAGCGAGAGGTGATCGATGGGCGGCACGGACCCCGCCGGGCCGGTGCTGGACCGGGACGAGGTGGACCGTGCGCTGGCGCGGCTCGGCCAGGAGCACGAGGCGATCGAGACCTCGCTCCTCGCCCTGCAGGACCACGCGGGCCGCAGACTTCTGGAGGGCGCCGAACTGACCGGCGTCACCCGGGAGCGCTGGGCGACGACGGAGGCGTCGATCACCCTGCTGTGGACGTACTTCGACGCCTACACGGGCGCGCTGCGCACCGCCCGTGAGATCCGCGCCCGCCGCCGCTGGTCCAGCCGCGAGGACCTGGTGGAGCTGACCGAGTTGCTGCGCGGCGAGGCGGTCACGGTCGCGGGCGCGGCGGCGGCCACGGCGAGCGTGCCGGGGCAGCACGGCGGCGCGGGACGGCTCAGCGAGACCTTCTCGCTGGCCGGTCTCGTGGACCGGATGAACGAGCTGTACGCCACCAGTCTGGACATGGTGGTCGCGGCCGACGCGGTCTGGTCGGCGCTGCCCGCCCGCATAGATCTGCTGGCCGCGGAGCTCCAGCGCACCCGCCGACTCGCGCACTCCGTCGGCGTCCGTCCCGGTGAACACCCGGCGGGCGACGACCTGGAGCGCATCACCCGCACCCTGGCGAGGCTGCGCGAGGACGTGGTCTCCGACCCGCTCGCCTTCTGGGTGCCGGCGCAGGGCAGTTCGGCCCCCGGCGGCGGCCGGCCGGACACCACGGTGTACGACCGCGAGGCGCGGGCCCTGGAGGAGGTGCGCCGGGAGATCGACGCGGTGCTCGGGGTGCGTCAGGACGCCGAGCAGCGGCTGATCAGGCTGCGGGACCTGCTCTCGCGTGCGGACCGCACCCTCGCCGAGGCCCGCACCGCGCGCGGCGAGGTGCTGGCGAAGATCGCCGCCACGGAGGTGCCGGTGGTCAGCGGCCCGCCGACCGTGTTGCAGGAACAGCTCGCCACGGCCGCCGAGTTCCGCAGACAGGCGCAGTGGCACCGGCTGTCGCCGCTGCTGGACTCCCTGGAGCAGAAGGCGGAGGACGAACTGCTGCGGGCCCGGGAGTCGTTGACGGCCGTCACGGCCCCGCTGGCGGTCCGCGCCGAGCTGCGGGGCCGCCTGGACGCGTACCGGGCGAAGGTATCCCGGCACGGCCTGGCGGAGGACCCGCTACTGGTCGAGCGGTACGACGCGGCGCGCCGCATGCTGTGGAGCGCGCCGTGCGACCTGCGGGTGGCCGAGCAGGCCGTGCTGCGCTACCAGCAGGCGGTGGCCGAGCTGCTGGGGTCCGCACGGGTGCCGCCGCAGGGCGGCCCTCAGGACGGTGACGGTAGGGGGGAGTCATGAGTCAGGCGGGGCAGTCCTGTCAGCGGCCCGGCTGCGGGGGCCGTTACGAGGACGTCGGCGGCGGCGAGCTGTACTGCGACACCTGTGGTCTGGCACCGGTGGTGTCGGCCGGGGGCGCCCCCTCCGGGGGAGGCCTGGTGGGTTCGCTGCCCACCGGGGTCACCGGCGGCGGCGGGGGCTCGCGCGGCTCGGCGGGCAGCGGCGGTTCCGGCATCAGCGGCCGTAGCGCGCGTACGTCGTCGCAGTCGTCGAAGTCGCGCCGCTCGGTGTCCGGGCGGCTGTCGCGTTCGCTGTCGGGCGGTTCGTCCAGCCGTTCGGTGTCGGTGCGCAGCTCCGGCTCCGCGGCGGGCTCCTCGAGCCGCGGCAGGCTCGGGGCGGGGCTGGTGCAGGTGCCGCAGGTACCGCGTCCGGACCCGCGTTCGATGGTGCTGGCGAACCCTGAGGTGCCCGAGCGCAAGCGGTTCTGCTCGCGTTCGGACTGCGGGGCGCCCGTCGGCCGGGCCCGTGGCGACCGGCCGGGACGCACGGAGGGTTTCTGCACCAAGTGCGGCCATCCGTACTCGTTCGTGCCCAAGCTGCGGGCGGGGGACATCGTGCACGGTCAGTACGAGGTCGCGGGCTGTCTGGCGCACGGCGGTCTGGGCTGGATCTACCTCGCCGTGGACCGGGCCGTCTCGGACCGCTGGGTGGTGCTCAAGGGCCTGCTGGACACCGGTGACCAGGACGCGATGGCGGCGGCCATCTCCGAGCGGCGCTTCCTGGCGGAGATCGAGCACGCCAACATCGTGCGGATCTACAACTTCGTGGAGCACCTCGACCAGCGCACCGGCTCCCTCGACGGCTACATCGTGATGGAGTACGTCGGCGGCAAGTCGCTCAAGGAGATCGCCAACTCCCGCCGTACGCCGGACGGCAGGCGGGACCCGCTGCCGGTGGAGCAGGCCTGCGCGTACGGCATCGAGGCGCTGGAGGCGCTCGGCCATCTGCACAGCCGCAACCTGCTGTACTGCGACTTCAAGGTCGACAACGCCATCCAGACCGAGGACCAGCTCAAGCTCATCGACATGGGCGCGGTGCGCCGCATGGACGACGACGAGTCGGCGATCTACGGCACGGTCGGCTACCAGGCGCCGGAGGTGGCGGAGGTCGGCCCGTCGGTGGCGAGCGACCTGTACACGGTGGGCCGTACGCTCGCCGTGCTCACCTTCGACTTCCAGGGCTACACGAACGTCTTCGTGGACTCCCTGCCCGACCCCGACAGCATCGAGGTCTTCCGGCAGTACGAGTCCTTCTACCGTCTGCTGGTGCGCGCCACCGACCCCGACCCGGCCCGCCGGTTCGCCTCCGCGCAGGAGATGGCCGAGCAGCTGACGGGTGTGCTGCGGGAGGTCGTGTCGGTGCAGACGGGCCGGGCCCGGCCCGCCCTGTCGACCCTGTTCGGTCCGGAACCGAAGGTCACGGACACGGAGTTGTTCCCGGCCCTGGACGGGGACGTCTCGCGGCTGGGGGCGCGACCGGTACGGCCGCGCAGGTCCCCCGCCCCGGCGCTCACACCCGGCGCCACGCCCACCGGTGACACCACGAACACCGCCGGCACCACGAACACCGCGGGCGCCGCCCTCGCCGCACCTGCCGCAGGCGCCGCGCAGGCCGCGGCCACCACGCGCCCGCCCGTCGGCGGCCCGGCCGCCTCCGGTGCGCCGGCCGCCGTGATGCTGGTCAAGCCGGTCGACGCCCCGGCGGCGGCGCTCGCCCTGCCCGTGCCGCACGTGGACCCCGCCGACCCCAACGCGGGCTTCCTCACCGGCCTGTTGACGTCGGCGCCCGGCGAGCTGATCAACGCCCTCGCGGCCGCCCCCACCCAGTCGACCGAGACCCGGCTGCGCCAGGTCCGCGCCTGGCTCCAGACCGGCGATCCGGGCCCGGCGCTGGACGTGCTGCGCCAACTGGAGGAGCAGCAGCCCGACGACTGGCGGGTCGTCTGGTACCGGGGCGTGGCCTGCCTGGTCACCGCCGACCACGAGGGCGCGGCCCTCGCCTTCGACGCGGTCTACGACGCCTTCCCCGGCGAGATCGCGCCGAAGCTGGCGCTCGGCCTGTGCGCGGAGGTCCTCGGCCAGCTCGACAACGCCGCCGAGTACTACCGCCTGGTGTGGTCGACCGACCCGAGCCACGTGGGCGCGGCGTTCGCCCTGGCCCGGGTGCAGCTCGCCGCCGGCGACCGGCGGGAGGCCGTACGGACCCTGGAGTCGGTTCCGGAGTCCTCCATCCACTACACGGCGGCCCGCGTGGCGGCCGTACGGGCGCGACTGCGGCACCGTACGGCGGTCGCGTCCGACACGCCGTTCCTGGAGGATCTGACCGCGGCCGCCGGGCAGGTGGAGGCCCTGCGGGCGTACGGCCTGGACCCGGCGCGCCGCGAGCGGTTGTCGGCGGAGGTCCTCGGCTGCGCGCTGGACTGGATACTCTCCGGGGGCAGGGCCGCCGACCCGGCCGCCCGCCGGGTGCTGCTCGGCAGCGATCTGGACGAGCGGGGACTCCGCTTCGGCCTGGAGCGTTCGTACCGCACGCTGGCCCGGCTGGCGCCCGGCGGCGAGGAGAGGATCGACCTGGTGGAACGTGCCAACCGTTACCGCCCCCGGACGTGGGTGTAGTTGATGTCGCAGATGCACCAGCAGGCCGCCCTGTCGAACTGCCCGAGCTGCGCGGAGCCGCTCGAGTCGGGTGACCGTTTCTGCGGCGCCTGCGGATACGACCTGTCCGCCTCCGCCGCCGCGTCGGGCGACACGCCGACGCTCACGATGAGCAACGGCCCGGTGCCGCGCCCGTCCGCGCCCGCCGAGGACGAGGGCGCGCGGGGCGCCGCATGGCCGCGCGCGCAGCAGCAGGACGCCGCCGCACACCCGTCGGGGACGCATCTGCCCACGGACCTCCCCGGCATGGACTCGGACGGCTCCCCGCTGCCCTCGCCGACGGCTCCCGCGTCGGGGGCGGGGGTGCGCTTCGACCGGCCGGACGAGCCCGACGAGTACCCGTTGCAGGCACCCGATCCACGGGTGGCCGCGGAGAGCGGCGCCCCGGGCGAGTCCGCCGCAGTGTGCGTGGCCTGCCGTGCGGGCCGGGTCGACAGCGACGGCTACTGCGAGAACTGCGGGCACGCGCAGCCGCGCGAACGCGACCACATGGAGCAGGAGTCGGGTCCGGTGGCCGCGGTCAGCGACCGTGGCCTGCGCCACCACCGCAACGAGGACGCGTTCGCCGTCGGCACCACGACCCTGCCCGACGGCTCGGCCGTGGCCGTGGCGATCGTCTGCGACGGCGTGTCCTCCGCGACCCGCCCCGACGAGGCCTCCCTCGCGGCCTCCCGGGCGGCGAGCGAGTTCCTGCTGGCCGCGCTGCCCCGGGGCACGCACCCGCAGCAGGCGATGCACGAGGCGATCGTCGCCGCCTCGCACGCGGTCGACTCGCTGGCCGAGGAACCCACCTCCGCGCGCGAGCACTCCCCCCACCAGAACGCCCCGGCCTGCACCCTCGTCGGCGCGGTGGTCACCGCCGGGCTGCTGGTCGTCGGCTGGGTCGGCGACAGCCGCGCCTACTGGGTGCCGCTGGACCGCACCGCACCGCCGGCCCGGCTCACCGAGGACGATTCCTGGGCCGCCCAGATGGTGGCCGCCGGCCTGATGAGCGAGGCGGAGGCGTACGCCGACGAGCGCGCGCACGCGATCACCGGCTGGCTCGGCGCGGACGCCTACGAACTGGAGCCCCACACCGCGTCCTTCAAACCGGACCGGCCCGGCGTGGTCGTGGTGTGCACGGACGGCCTGTGGAACTACGCCGAGAGCGCCGAGGAGATGGCCCAGGTCCTGCCGCCGGACGCGGCCGCGCGGCCGCTGCACGCAGCCCAGGTGCTGGTCGGTCACGCGCTCGACGGCGGGGGCCACGACAACGTAACAGTGGCCGTGCTGCCGTTCCCGGCCCCGCCGCAGGGGGCAGGATCGGCGTGAGGGACGCACGCCGGGGCGTGTGACGGGGCCCCGGCGCGTCCCTCGGGTATCCCCGTGGTGCACGGGAACGCCGGCGCGGGGACGTACGCACGGGGAAGCCCGCAAGGGGGAGGTTCCACGGGGCCGGAGGGGACCGGTCCGTACACAGCACACTCGTCAGCCCCGCTCGCGGGGGCCCGGAGGGGGATCTGGGAAGGCATGGCCAATTTCTCGAAGTCCAGCGTGCCGCGGTTCTCGGTGGACGTGTACCAGAACGAGTACCTGCCGGAGGGCGGCCGCGAGGTCAACGCCATCGTCACGGTGACGGCGACCGGCGGCGGCACCATCGGCAGCGCGGTCGCCGCCCCGCACTTGTACGCGCCCGGTCAGGGGCCGTCGGCGGCGGTGGCGATCATGGTCGACTGCTCGGGTTCGATGGACTACCCGCCGACCAAGATGCGCAACGCCCGCGAGGCCACGGCCGCCGCGATCGACACCCTGCGCGACGGTGTGCACTTCGCGGTGATCGGCGGCACGCACGTGGCCACCGAGGTCTACCCGGGCGGCGGCCGGCTCGCGGTCGCCGGTGCGCAGACCCGGGAGCAGGCCAAGACGGCGCTGCGCAGGCTCAGCGCGGGCGGCGGCACGGCCATCGGCACCTGGCTGCGGCTGGCCGACCGGCTGCTGTCGTCGGCGGACGTCACCATCCGGCACGGCATCCTGCTCACCGACGGCCGCAACGAGCACGAGGCGCCGGAGGACCTGCGGCGGACGCTCGAGGAGTGCGCCGGCCGGTTCACCTGTGACGCGCGGGGCGTGGGCACCGACTGGGAAGTGAAAGAAGTCACATCGATCGCCTCGGCGCTGCTCGGCACCGCCGACATCGTCGCCGATCCGGCGGCCCTGGCCGCCGACTTCACGCAGATGATGGAGACGGCGATGGGCAAGGAGGTCGCCGACGTCGCGATGCGGGTGTGGACACCGGTCGGGACGAGCATCCGCTTCGTCAAGCAAGTGGCGCCGACCGTCGAGGAGTTGACGGTCCGCCGCGTCGAGGCGAGCCCGCGGGCCGGGGACTACCCGACCGGCTCCTGGGGCGACGAGTCCCGCGACTACCACCTCTGCGTGGAGGTGCCCGCGGCGGCCGTCGGGCAGGAGATGCTCGCCGCACGCGTCTCGCTGATGGTTCCCCAACCGGACGGATCGGTACAGAACCTCGGCGCCCAGGGTCTGGTACGGGCCGTGTGGACCGACGACATGGTCGCCTCGACCTCCATCAACCCGCAGGTCGCGCACTACACCGGGCAGGCGGAACTGGCACAGGCCATCCAGCAGGGGCTCGATCTGCGCAAAGCGGGCGATATCGATGGGGCAACGGCCAAACTGGGCCGGGCGGTTCAGCTCGCCAGCGCCTCGGGGAACGCGGATACTGCGAAACTGCTTGCGAAGGTGGTGGACGTGGTCGACGCGGCGGCAGGTACTGTGCGACTGAAGGCGAAGGTCGAGGAGGCCGACGAGATGACTCTCGAGACCCGGTCGACCAAGACCGTTCGCGTGAAGAAGTGACGAACAAGACAGCAACAGACAGCGAGCCTGGCCCCTCGGGGTGGGAGAAATCCGGTCGAACCGGCCGGACAGGAGAGGGGGAAGCGCCGACATGCCGACCTGCCCGAACGGACACCAGTCGGGTTCCGACGACTGGTGCGAGGTCTGCGGTCACCGCATGGCCGGTGCCGTGCCACCGCCTCCCCCGGTCGGCGGCTACGGCTTTCCGCCCGCACCGGGACCCGGCGGCCCCGGTGGACCGGGCGGTCCCGGTGGACCGGGCGCTCCCGGTGCGACCGCGGCCGGAGGACGCCCGCGTCCGGCGGGTGGGCCCGGCGCCGAGCCGGAGTTGTGCCCGCAGTGCCGCACGCCCCGCGAGGGAGGTGCGCCGTTCTGCGAGGAGTGCCGTTGGAACTTCCTGACGAACACGGCCACCTCGTACACCCCCGCCGCGCCGCGCCGGCCCGCGCCCGGACCCGGTGTTCCCGGCGGACCCGGTCCGGGCGGCCCTGGTCCGGGCGGCCCCGGCGGTCCGGTCCCGGGCGCCCGGTTCCCGCAGCCGCCCGGCGGCCCGTCCTTCGGCGGCGGCGACTCCTTCGACTACCAGGGCTCCCGGCCCTCCCAGATGAACCGGCCCGCCGAACCGATCCCACCGGGCCCGCCGTTCGGCACCGAGCCTCCGGGCCGCCCCGGCGGCCCCGGCCCCTCGGGCTTCGGCGGCGACTCCGGACCGTCCGGTTTCGGTCCCGACCCCTCGCGGCCGGTCCCGCCGCCGCCCGGCCCGACGCCGCACACGGGCCCCGGTGGCCCCGGCGAGCCCGGCGGCGCCCCGCAGGCCTTCCACCGGTCCGGCCCGCCCGCCCCGCCCCCGTTCCCGCAGGAGACGAGCCGCCCGCAGAGCGGCGGTCCGTCCTTCGGCGGTGACGACGACTGGGTGATCTCACCACCGTCGTCCACGGGACCGGCCACGTCGGGCGGCCCGGGTGCCCCCGGACGCCCGGGTGCGGGCCAGGGCGGCGGCTACGGGTACCCGCAGCCCGGCGCCACGCAGGCCCCGCCCGGATTCCCGTTCCCGCCGGCCCCGCAGCAGCCGGCGACCTGGACGGCGACGATCGGCCCGGACCGCGACTACTTCATGTCGATGATGCAGCGTTCCGGCCCCGAGGCCGCGGGCCTGAACCTGCCCGCGTACTCGCCCGAGCAGCAGCGCACCCTCACCGGCAACCAGATCACCATCGGCCGGCGCCGGCACTCCACCGGCGACACCCCCGACATCGACCTGTCGGTGCCGCCGGAGGACCCGGGTGTCTCGCACCAGCACGCGGTGCTGGTGCAGCAGCCCGACGGCGGCTGGGCGGTCGTCGACCAGAACTCGACGAACGGCACCACGGTCAACGGCTCCGAGGAACCGATCCAGCCCTTCGTGCCGGTACCGCTGCAGGACGGCGACCGCGTGCACGTGGGCGCATGGACGACGATCACGATCAGGCGCGGCTGATTCCTCCGCCGGCGCCGGCCGGCCCCGGGGGATCGACGGTCAGCCCGGAAGGGGCCAGGTGTACGGTCCCTCCGGGTCGTCCAGCCACGCCCACGCCTGCTCGCCGTTCACCGTGATCCCGTAGCGTTCGCGGCCCGGGTACCCCTCGTGCTCCCACAGGGCGTACGCCTCGCCGGGGTCCAGGCCGCCGCGGGTCAGGGCCAGCAGGAAGCGGAACAGTTCGTCCTCGCGGGCCCGGGCCGGCAGCCCGTCCAGCCGCGGGGGCCGCGGCTCGGGCCTGCCCTCGCCGCGCAGCGGCACGAAGAAGGCGGGCGTGGCCAGAAAGGCGCCCTCGGCGCGCGCGGCGTCCCGCACGGTCAGGGCGAGCAGGCCGGTGGCGATCGGCGTCAGGACCCGGGCGTCCGGCCGGCACTGGGCGAGCCAGGCGCGCGGGATCGACGGCAGCGCGCAGGTGGCGATGATCCGGTCGAAGGGGGCGCGCTCGGGCACCCCGCGGGCGCCGTCGCCGGTGACCACGACCGGGTGGTGGCCCGCGGCGGCCAGGTGCCGGCGTGCCGACTCGGTGATCTCCGGGTCGAGGTCGATGGTGGTGACGAGGTCGTCGTCGCCGAGCCGGTGGGCGAGCAGCGCCGCGTTGTAGCCGGTGCCGGCGCCGATCTCCAGGACCCGGTCGCCTTCCGCCACCCGCAGCTCCGCCAGCATCTGCGCCATGAGCGAGGGCTGGCTGCTGGAGGAGACCAGTTCCCCGTCGCGCAGCCGGGTGGCCAGCGGGGCGTCCTCGTAGGCACCCCGCAGCCAGCGCTCGCGCGCCTTCGCCTCCGGGCTCTCGCCCCAGCGCCGCTCGTACCCGCCGGCGACGCCCACGTAGTAGTACGGCACGAACAGGTGCCGTGGCACGGCGGTGAACGCCTCCCGCCAGACCGGATCGGACGCCCAGGCGCCGCTGGCGTCGATCTCCCGCACCAGCGCCTCCCGCGCCACGGCGGCCGGCTCGTCCAGGCCGCCACCGCCCCTGCCCTCGTCGCCTTCGCGGCCTTCGCGAGCTCCGCGCCTCTCGTATCCCTTTTCGCCTGTGTGCGCGCCCATGCCTCCACTGTCCTGCCCACGGGCGCCACAGGCGAGCACCGTCGGTCGTCCCGGCCCCCGCGTCCCGGGTCCGGCCGTCTGAGACCATGGAGCACGTGAATGAGATTCGGCGCGGCACGCTTCAGGAGCAGACCTTCTACGAGCAGGTCGGCGGGGAGGAGACCTTCCGCCGGCTGGTTCACCGTTTCTACGAGGGGGTCGCCGCCGATCCCGAACTGCGGGCCATGTACCCGGAGGAGGACCTGGGTCCGGCCGAGGAGCGGCTCCGGCTGTTCCTGATCCAGTACTGGGGCGGTCCGACGACGTACGGCGAGCGGCGCGGCCATCCGAGGCTGCGCATGCGGCACGCGCCCTTCAAGGTGGACCGGGCGGCGCACGACGCCTGGCTTCGGCACATGCGGGACGCCGTCGACGAGCTGGGCCTGTCCGAGGAGCACGAGCGGACGCTGTGGAACTACCTGACGTACGCGGCCGCGTCCATGATCAACACTCCCGACTGAGCCCTCGCCCGCGACTCGGCCCAGCCACCCGGCCCGGTCACCCACCGCACCCGGAGGCCCGCATTCCGGTGATCGGACGCCGCATTCCGGTCACGATCCGATCAAGCTGGGGCCACAAACGCTTACCCGGGACGGTGCGCCTCTGACACCATCGGCCGGAGGTGGTCTGGACAACCGCGGGGGGAGCCGGGTGGCGGGGTTGACGGGATTCTTCCTGCTGCGAGCGCGTGCGCACCGGCTGCTGCTGGCCGCCGCGCTGCTCACGGTTCTGCTCACCACGGCCGTACTGGCGACGCTCACCGCCTACTCCGGCGCGATCGGCGACGCCGCGCTGCGCCGCTCGCTGGGCGACGCGCGCAACGCGGCCGACGCGACCCTGGTCGTCCAGGCCGAGGTGCCGCCCGAAGGGCGGGCGGCCACGGACGCCGCCGTGCGCAAGCAGGCCGAGGCGGCGTTCGACGGGCTGCCGGTGACCGTGCGCACCCTTGTGCGATCCGGACCGTACGGGCTGCCCCGCTCGTTGCAGCCGCCGGCTCAGCGGTCCGGCGACCCGGACCTGACGTACTTCGCGGCGCTGGACCCCGCGCAGGTGCGGCTCGTCTCCGGACGTCTGCCCCGCACGCACGCGAACGGTGACCTCGAGGCCGCGCTGCCCCAGTCCGCCGCGCGGCGCCTCGGCCTCGCGCCCGGCGCCCGGCTCACGCTGGCCGACCGGCTCGGCGGCCCCACGGTCCATGTGCGGATCACCGGCCTGTACCGGCCCACCCGCGCCGACGCGCCGTACTGGCGGCTGGACGACCTGGGTGGCCGAGGCGTCCGGAAGGTCGGATTCACCATGTACGGGCCGCTGCTGGCCGATCCCCGCGACCTCGCCGACGGCAGGGTGAGCACGGGACAGACCTCGTGGCAGGCGTCGGCGGACTTCTCGACGTTGACCACCGGGCGGATCGGCGCGCTGCGCGACGCCGTTGGTGACTCGGCCGCCGCGCTGCGCGAAACCGCTGTGGAGGACGGCACCCCGGACGTCACGACCGCGCTGCCCGACGTCCTGGACCGGCTCGACCGCTCCTTGCTCGTCGCCCGCTCGACCCTGCTGATCGCCGCGCTGCAACTGGCCCTGCTCGCCGGGTACGCCCTGCTCCTCGTGGCCAGGCTGCTGAGCAGCGAACGCTCCGGCGAGACCCGCTTGCTGCGGGCACGCGGCGGCTCGCGGGCCCGGCTCGCCGGCCTCGCCGCGGTCGAGGCACTGCTGCTCGCCCTGCCCGCCGTGGCCTGCGCGCCGCTGCTGGCCGACCCGCTGACCCGACTGCTGGCGGGGCAGGGCGCCCTGGCCAGGGTCGGACTGCACCTGAACGCCTCGGACACGACCGGCCGGGCAGGCGTGTGGCTGGTGGCGGCGGCGGTGGCGCTGGGCTGTGCGCTGGCGGTGACACTGCCCGCGCTGACCTCCTCTTTCGAGACCCGTCGGCGGGCCCGGGCGCTGCCCGCGCCGCTGCGGGCGGGCGCGGACGTAGGTCTGCTGGCGGTGGCCGCCGTCGCGTACTGGCAGCTGAGCCGGCAGTCGTCAGGCGCGGTCGCCGGCGACCGCGCCGGCACGCTCGGCGTCGACCCGCTGCTCGTCGTCGCGCCCGCGCTCGCGCTGCTGGCCGGCACCGTGCTCACCCTGCGGCTGCTGCCGCTGGTGGCGCGGCTGGCCGAGCGTCGGGCGGCCGGCGGGCGCGGACTGTCCACGGCCCTGGCCGGCTGGCAGTTCAGCCGCCGGCCGGGGCGCGGTGCGGGTCCGGTGCTGCTCCTGGTGCTCGCCATCGCACTGGGCATGCTGGCGATCGGCCAGGGTGCGTCCTGGGACAGGTCGCAGAACGACCAGGCCGACTTCCTGGCCGGTGTTCCGGTGCGGGTACTGGCCGCCGGGGAGGGCGAACTGGGCCGGACCGAGCAGTACGCGGCCCTCCCGCACGTCCAGGCCGCCGCGCCCGCCGTGCGCGCCACCGTCCCGCTGTCCGGCGACCGCACCGCGACCGTCCTCGCACTGGACACCGCGGACGCCGCCGACTCGGTGCTGATGCGCCGTGACCTGGCGTCCGAGCCGGTGCGGCAACTGCTGACAGGACTCGCCCCCGGAACCGCGACGGCGGGCGTCCGGATCCCCGCGGCCACGACCCGGCTGCGGCTGACCATGGCCCTGCGCACCTCCGTGCCGGACGCCCCGGCGACGTCGGCGAACCTGGCCGTCACGCTGGAGGACCACTCCGGCGTCCCGCGCCGGCTGCCGCTCGGCTCCCTGCCGGCCGACGGCCGCACCCACCCCCTGGACCTGAAGCTGCCCGCCGTCGCGGGCCCGCTGACGCTGACCGGCCTGGACCTGGAGGTCACCCAGCCCGTCGACCGGGCCGAGCAGCACCGCCTCACCGTCTCGGAGGTCGAGGCCACCGAAGCCGGCGGAACCGTGCGGCGACTGGTCGCGCCGACGGCCTGGACGGTGACCTCGGCGGGCAGCGCCCCGACCGCCTCCGCCGACGGCAGCACCGCCCCGGCGCCCCCGAAGGTGACCTCGTCCCGTCCGCTGACCGTCACCTACGGCACGGGCTATGTGCCGCGCAAGCTGTCGGAGACGGTGGGCCTGGGCACGGTCGCCGTGCGGCTGCGGGTCGCACAGCCCAAGCGGCCGGAGATCGCGGCCGTGGCCACCGACCGCTATCTGACCTCCGCGGGCGCGCATCCGGGACAGCGCGTCGAGGTGTCGTTCGCCGGCCAGAACCTTCCGGTGCGGATCGTCCGCGCGGTACGGGCGCTGCCGACCGTGGTGGGGGCCGAGCAGGACGGCGGTGCCGTGGACGCGGCGCACGACGGCGGAGGCCTGCTGATGGACCTGCGGTCGGTGAACCAGCTGCTCCAGGACCGTTACGGCGAGAGCGCGGCGGCGAGCGAATGGTGGCTCGGTGTCGACCCCCACCACGAGGCGGACGTCGCCGCGGCCCTGCGGGCGCTGCCCGACGTCGATCCGGCGCAGGTCATCGTGCGCGACGAGATCGCCCGTCAGTTGCGCAACGACCCGTTCGGCGCCGGATCCGCCTCGGCCTTCACCGCGGCAGCCGTGGTCGCCGCCGCCCTGGCCGCGGTCGGCTTCGCGGTCGGCGCGGCCGGTGCGCTGCGCGAGCGCGACGCCGAGTTCGCCGTGCTGCGGGCCCTGGGCGTCCCGCGCCGCCAGCTGGCCCGCATGCTCGCCGCCGAACAGGGTGTGCTGGTGGCCTTGGCGCTGCTGGTCGGGGTGGCCCTGGGCGGCATCCTCGCCCGGGCCGTGATCCCGTTGATCCTGCTGACCGGCCAGGCCACGAAACCGATGCCGACCGTGCTGGTCGAACAGCCGGTCGGCCGGGTCGCCCTGCTCCTGGCGGCCGTCGCCGCCGCACCGCTCGTCGTCACGGCGGTGCTGCCCCTGCGCCGGGCCGACCCGGCGGTGTCCCTTCGAGAGCGCGGAGGTGAGTGAGCTGAACCCCGTCACTCCCGCCTGGGTCCGCCTGCGGCTGCGCACCGCGCCCGGTGCCGCTGCCGCCCTCGCCGTGCTGGTGGCGGTGACCGCGTGTCTGGCCGCGATGTTCCCGCGCGCCCTCGACCGCTACGAGGACGCCGGACTGGTCCGGTCCATCGACCAGGCGACCCCCAGACGCACCACCGTGACCGTGTACGCACCCCCGGCCGGCTTCCAGGCCTCGCAGCAGGAGCAGGAGGAGGCGCTGCTGCCGCCCACCCTCGACCGGCAGTACGCCGGGGTCCTGCGCGCCGTGCGCCCGCCGCTCGTCGCCGACCTCGACCAGTCGTCGTACGGCGTGCAGACCTCCAACGACATCCCCGTCTACGACAGCTACATTCCGCAGCCCAGCGGGCTGCCCGCGAAACTGAGCCTCGTCGCGCAGAACGGACTCGCCGACCACTCCTCGGTCCGCGCGGGACGTCTGCCGCGCGTCGACGGCCGGGTGACCGCGACGACCCCCGGCGTGGAGGCCGCCGTGACCGAGGCGACGGCCAAGGCCCTGCACATCAAGGTGGGTTCGGTCGTCCACGTGCCCGCCCTGTCCCGGCCCCCGCTCGCCGTGCGCGTCACCGGCATCGTCACCCCACGCCAACCGGACGGCGCCTACTGGGCGACCACACCCCTGCTGCGCACCCCGGCGCTGGTGCGCGTGCCCTCGCCGGACCCCTACCCGCCGAGGTACTGGCTCGGCGCCCTGCTGCTGCCGCCCGGGGCCGGCCCCGCGCTGCTGGGCACCAACGGAAGACCCGTCGGCTACTGGCAGGTGGCCCCCGCCACCAGCACCGTGCACGCCCATGAGCTCGGCCGGCTGCGGTCGGCGGTCGCCTCCGTGGAGTCCGGGCCGGGCCTCGAACGGGTGCGGGCGACGACCGGCCCGGGCGCACAGGTGAGCACCGACCTCGACGACGTCCTCATCGAGTACCACCGGCTCAGCTCGGGCATCGGCCCGCTGGTCACGATCGCCGCCCTCGGCAGCGCGACCGTCGCCGTGGTCATCCTTCTCATGGCCGGCGGCCTGGCCACCGACCGCCGACGCGCCGAACTCGCCCTGCTGCGGGCCCGTGGCGCCTCCCTGCGCGGCCTGACGGGCCGACTGCTGGCCGAGACTGCGGTGGTCGCCGTGCCCGCCGGGCTGCTCGGGCTCACGGCGGCCCTGCTCGCCGTCCCCGACGGCCGTCGCCTGCCCGCGATCCTCGCCGCCGCCGCGGTCACGGCCGTGGCCTGTGCGGCGCTGCCCCTGTACGCGGCTCTCGGGCACCGCACGGTCCGCCTGAACGCCCCTCGCGAGGAGGCGGTCTCGGCGCGTCCCTCCCGGCGCCGCACGGTGGCCGAGCTGACCCTGCTGATCATCGCGGCGGCGGCGGTGGAGGCCCTTCGGCGCAGGGGCGTCACAGAGGCGTCCGCCGCGTCCGGTGACGCGGACGCCGCGAGCACCACCGGGGACCGGCTGGTGGCGCTGGCGCCCGTGCTGGTCGGGGTGATCGCGGCGCTGGTGCTGGTGCGCCTGTACCCGCTGCCGCTGCGCTGGCTGGCGCGCCCGGCCGGCCGACTGCGCGGCGCGGTGGGCCATCTGTCGCTCGCCAGGGCCGGCCGCACCCGCACCTCGGCGGTGCTTCCGCTGCTGGCGCTGCTGACCGCGCTCACCACGGCCGCCTTCGGCGGTTCGGTGCTGACCGGAGTGACCCACGCCCGCGACCACGCGGCCCTCCTCGCCGTCGGCGCCGACGCCCGCATCGAGGGAACCGGTCTCCTGCCGGCCGGGCTGGCCGAAAAGGTCCGCCGGACACCGGGGGTGCGGAACCTCGTCGAAGTGAGCGCGGACTACCAGGCCAAGGCGGGTGACGACCAGACGCAGGTGTCACTGGCGGGCGTCGTCCCGGCCGACTACGCCGCCCTGGCCCGCGGCACCGGGCTCGGCGCGTTCCCGCAGGAGCGGCTGCGGCGGACGGCCGGCGGGCGCGACGCCCCGCTGCCCGCGCTGGCCTCTCCTTCGGTCGCCCGGACCTACGGCACCCAGCCCTTCTCGGTCCGGCTGAACGACGGCACCTCGGTCACCGTACGGATCGTCCTCGTCCGGGACGAGACTCCGGCCATTCCCGGAGCCAACTTCCTGATCGTGGACCGGGCCGGACTGAGCCGCGAGGCGGCCGGCCCCAGCACGCTGTTGGTGACCGGCGGCCATCTGGACGCGGACGCCCTGCGCCGGGCGGCCGGCAAGGACGCGACCGTTCGGCTGCGGTCCGCCGAGCGGGCCCGTTACGTGGACTCGCCCCTGCAGTCCGGCGCCGAGCGCATCTACACGGCGGCCGTCGCGGCCGGCGCCGGCTACGCCGTGCTGGCGCTGCTCCTCGCGCTGCTGCGCGCCGCCCCCGAGCGCGCCGCTCTCCTCGCCCGCCTGCGCACGATGGGCCTCACCCGCGCCCAGGGCCGGCGTCTGCTCGTGCTGGAGTCCCTTCCGCAGGCCCTGCTCGCCGCGGTGGGCGGCGCGCTGACGGGCTGGGCCACGATCCGGCTGCTCTCCCCCGGTGTCGACCTGACCGGCATCGCCCTGCCGTCGAGCGCGGCGTCCGTCGGCCGGAACGCGCTGCGGACCGATCCGCTGTCGTTGATCCTCCCGGCGGTGGCGGTGCTGCTGCTGGCGGTCACGGTCGCCGTCGTGCAGGCATGGTGGACGTCCCGCCGGGGCACGGTACGGGAGCTACGGGCGGGGGACGCGAGATGAGCCCGCTGGAACACCGGGGCCGCGACGGCGGCCTCACCCGCCCCGCCCACCGTGGCCGCCGGACCCCCGATGGCCACCGCAGCCGCCCGGGCTTTCGCAATCGCCCGAGCCCCGGCCTCCCTGGCCGCCCCGGCCTCGGGGACCGCCGCAGCCGCCCTCACCGCCGTAGCCGCAGCCCTCGTGCAGGAGCTTCCCGATGACGACGCAACCCACCCTCGCCGATCTGGCCCGGCGCGTTACCGAGGACCGCACCCGGCCCGCCTACGGCCACGACGCCCTGATCAGCTGCGACCGCCTGGTCCGCATCTTCTCCGCGGACGGGGTGGAGGTGCAGGCGCTCCAAGGCCTGGACCTCCTGGTCCGCGACGGGGAGCTCATGGCCCTCGTCGGCGCCTCCGGCAGCGGCAAGTCCACCCTCATGAACATCCTCGCCGGCCTGGACACCCCCACCGCCGGCGCAGCCCGGGTCGGCGACCACGACCTGCTCGCGATGACCGCGAAGGACCGCCTGCGCTACCGCCGCGAGGTCGTCGGTTTCGTCTGGCAGCAGACCTCCCGCAACCTGCTGCCCTACCTGACCGCCGCGCAGAACGTCGCCCTGCCTATGCAGTTGTCCGGTGCCCGGGGACGCGGCCGCCGCGCGAAGACCGAACGATCGCTGGAACTGCTGGAGATGCTGGACGTCGGCGACTGCCGCGACCGGCGCCCCCACCAGATGTCCGGCGGTCAGCAGCAGCGCGTCGCGATCGCGGTGGCGCTGGCCAACAACCCGGCGGTGCTGCTCGCCGACGAACCCACCGGCGAACTGGACTCCCACACCGGCGAGCAGATCTTCGCCGCCTTCCGCACGGCCAACGAGCAGTTGGGCACCACCATCGTGATCGTGACCCACGACCAGGCGGTGGCCGGCGAGGTCCGCCGCACCGTCGCCATCCGTGACGGACGCACGTCCACGGAGGTGCTGCGCCGCAGCGAGGTGGACGCGGCGACCGGTGACGAGCGGCTGGTGAGCCGCGAGTACGCCATGCTGGACCGCGCCGGCCGCCTCCAGCTGCCCGCCGAGTACACCCAGACCCTCGGCATGCGCGACCGGGTGGCGCTGGAACTGGAGCAGGACCACATCGCGGTGTGGCCGGACGACAGCGCGAGCGACTGACCCGGACACGTCCCCGGGGCAGAGCCGACCGAGGGGCTTGACGTGGGGACCGGCCCGCCGGGGGGAGCGGCCCGCCGGCGGGCGGCGCGTGGGCCGGCCGACCAGGAGAGTTGGCCTGTGGGCGGGCCTGCCGGGGGGCTGGCCTGTGGGTCGGCCGACCGGGAGGGAGGGTTCAGCGGACGCTGACGCCCAGGGCGCCGAGGCCCGCCTGCCGTACGGCGATCGACCCGTACGGAGTCCGCAGTCGCAGCCAGGCGCCCGAGGAGAACAGCGCGAGCCCGCCCTCGGTACCTTCCCCGGCCTCCGTGGCGGTCCCGGCCCCGGCTTCTGCCTCGACCGGCTCGGGACGCAGAAAGCCCAGTGACTGCGCCGCGTGCACGGCCCGCACCGGCAGTCGGGTCGGACCGACCGTCCGGGACCAGATGTCCCGCCCGATCCGGTCCAGTTCGCCGCGTGTGCGCAGCTCGGGCGCCAGCTCCTGGGTACGGGAGCGGAACTCGGCGACGGCGGCGGCCACCAGGGAACGCAGGGGGCCCGCCGGGGGCAGTCCCGGCTCCGGTCGCCAGCCGCCGCGCGGCGGCAGCACGCCGGCCCACGGCGGCCCGGTCACCGCGGCGGGCACGGCGGCCGTGGCCGCCGACTCGTCGACCGACTCCAGGAGCTCACCCGCGGACACGGTCACGTCGAGAGCGACGTCCAGCCCCTTCTCGTAGGGCTTGGCCAGGCGCACCGCGCGCACCGCCAGCACCTCGAAGGACGCGGGCCGTCCGAACACCGCCAGCGCCGTGCCGGCCGCCTGGAGCCGCACGGCCGCGGCGCGGTCGTAGTGGAGCAGCCGGGAGAGGAAGGCGGCGAGGTCCGCCGCCTCCGTGTCGTCGGCGAGGTGGAGCACCGTCATGCGGCGACGGCCTCCTCCTCGGACTCGGCCTCGGCCTCGATCGCGGTCTCGGACTCCGCCTCGTCCATGTACTCCCGGAGGAACGCCCGCTCCTCCGCGGTGATCCGGCGCGGCCGCTGGGCCTCGAAGTCGAACGGCACGATCACCGTGGACGCACGGACGTAGATCCGGTCGCCGTCCTTGACCTCGTAGCCGAGGGTGAAGGAGGCCGCCCTGACCTCCGTCACCCACAGCTCGATGTCCACCGGCTCGTGCCGGTGGACGAGCTGCCGCTTGTAGTCGATCTCGTGGCGCGCCACCACGGACCCCTGCCGGAAATCCTTGTCCGGGCGGAACAGGAAGTCGATACGGGCCTCCTCCAGATAGCGGAGGAACACCACGTTGTTGACGTGGCCGTACGCGTCCATGTCCGCCCAGCGCAGCGGGCAGCGGTATGTGTGGCGCATCTGCCGGCTCAGCCCCGGGTCAGCTTCTTGTAGGTGGCTCGGTGCGGACGCGCGGCGTCCGGCCCCAGCCGCTCGATCTTGTTCTTCTCGTACGACTCGAAGTTGCCCTCGAACCAGAACCACCGGGAGTCACCCTCGTAGGCGAGGATGTGCGTGGCCACGCGGTCCAGGAACCAGCGGTCGTGGGAGACGACCACGGCGCAGCCCGGGAAGTCCAGCAGCGCGTTCTCCAGGCTGGAGAGGGTCTCGACGTCGAGGTCGTTGGTGGGCTCGTCGAGGAGCAGCAGGTTGCCGCCCTGCTTCAGGGTGAGGGCGAGGTTCAGCCGGTTGCGCTCACCGCCGGACAGGACGCCCGCCGGCTTCTGCTGGTCCGGGCCCTTGAACCCGAAGGCGGAGACGTACGCCCGGGACGGCATCTCGACCTGGCCGACGTTGATGTAGTCGAGCCCGTCGGAGACGACCTCCCACAGCGTCTTCTTGGGGTCGATGTTGGCGCGCCCCTGGTCGACGTAGGAGATCTTGACGGTGTCGCCGACCTTGATGTCGCCGGCGTCCGGCGTCTCCAGGCCCTGGATCATCTTGAACAGGGTGGTCTTGCCGGCGCCGTTCGGGCCGATGACACCGACGATGCCGTTGCGCGGCAGGGTGAAGGACAGACCGTCGACGAGGATCTTCTCACCGAAGCCCTTGTGCAGGTCGTTCACCTCGACCACGATGTTGCCCAGCCGCGGGCCCGGCGGGATCTGGATCTCCTCGAAGTCCAGCTTCCGCATCTTCTCGGCCTCGGCGGCCATCTCCTCGTACCGCGCGAGACGGGCCTTGGACTTGGCCTGGCGCCCCTTGGCGTTGGAGCGGACCCACTCCAGCTCTTCCTTGAGCCGCTTCTGCCGCTTGGCGTCCTTCTGGCCCTCGACCTTGAGACGGGTGGCCTTGGTCTCCAGGTAGGTGGAGTAGTTGCCCTCGTAGGGGTAGGCGCGGCCGCGGTCGAGCTCCAGGATCCACTCGGCGACGTTGTCCAGGAAGTACCGGTCGTGGGTGATGGCCACGACGGTGCCCTCGTACTTGGCCAGGTGCTGCTCCAGCCAGTTCACCGACTCGGCGTCGAGGTGGTTGGTGGGCTCGTCCAGCAGCAGCAGGTCGGGCTGTTCCAGCAGCAGCTTGCACAGCGCCACGCGGCGCTTCTCACCACCGGAGAGGTTGGTGACGGGCCAGTCGCCGGGGGGGCACCCGAGGGCGTCCATGGCCTGCTCGAGCTGGGCGTCGAGGTCCCAGGCGTTCGCGTGGTCGAGCTCCTCCTGGAGCTTGCCCATCTCGTCGAGCAGCGCGTCGGAGTAGTCGGTCGCCATCAGCTCGGCGATCTCGTTGAACCGGTCGAGCTTGCCCTTGATGTCGGCGACGCCTTCCTGGACGTTCTCCAGGACCGTCTTCTCCTCGTTCAGCGGGGGCTCCTGCAGCAGGATGCCGACGCTGTAACCCGGCGACAGGAACGCGTCACCGTTGGACGGCTGCTCCAGCCCCGCCATGATCTTCAGCACGGTCGACTTACCGGCACCGTTCGGGCCGACGACGCCGATCTTGGCACCCGGAAGGAAGTTCAGGGTGACGTCGTCGAGGATCACCTTGTCGCCGTGCGCCTTGCGCGCCTTGCGCATGGTGTAAATGAACTCAGCCAAGAGAAACCGTCCGGCAGCTTGAATCTGGCAGTGGGCAGATACATCCCATCTTGCCTGACCGCCACCCCGTAGCGGAAACCAGTAAGGCCGAACGCCTGTGACCTGGGGTTTCGCTGGTCGGGGCGGCGGCTCGTCCGCGACCGCCGGCCACCGCCGGCCGACCACGGGGGCGTCGCACGGCCTGGAGACGGCCCAGGACAGCGCATGTCGCCCCTGCCTCCTCCGACTATGGTGCGACCGTGACCAGCGCGGCGCGGCGCCCCATCCTCTTCCTCGACGTCGACGGACCACTCGTCCCGTTCGGGTCGTCATCCAGCAGTCCGCGATCCCCCGCTTCCGGCCCCGAGGCAGCCGCGGACCGGGGGAACCCCCTGCTCGGGCGGCTTGCCCCTGATCTCGGGCCGCGCCTCACGGCCCTGGGCTGTGATCTCGTATGGGCCTCGACGTGGAGGGAGGAGGCGAACGAGGCCGTCGCCCCGCGCGTCGGACTGCCAAGGCTTCCCGTCGTGGCGTGGCCGGACGCCTGTGCCGACACCAGTCCGCGAGGCCTGCACTGGAAGACCCGTCATCTCGTCGAGTGGGCCGACCGTCGGCCGTTCATCTGGGTCGACGACGAGATCAGCAGCATGGACCGTCTCTGGGTCGCCGCCCAGCATCCCGGGCCGTTCCTTCTTCATCGCGTCGATCCGACCAAGGGCCTGGAAGACGCCGACTTCTCCGTGCTCGCCGATTGGCTCGGTGCCGTCGTGACCAGCCGGGTCACAGGGACGGGCGCTCGGTAGGCGCTTGGCACGTGGAAGGCCGCACGGCCGCAGAGCTATGCAGACGGCTTCATGAAGTCGTTCCGGTCTTCGGCTTCGACACGCATTCGACTGCGCCGGCAGGGAAGGACACGCTTCACTGGTGTCGTGGAACTTGTCGAGGGGCCGATCGACTGGAGCCCGGAGCTGCATGCTGCCGGCACGCAATCGCGCATGCGGCGCTGTGCGTGGGGTTCTCCGTGCACACGTGAAGCGCGCTGGAGCGTGCGGGTCAAGGACAAGGGCGGTGAGAGCTGGTGGGCTGTCTGCGAGGAGCACCGTGCTTCGTCGGCGGTCCTGAACACGGCCCCTCGGTGAGCGACGGCCCGCACAGCCACAACTGATCACCGGCGGCCGTGACCTCCGGCCGCCTGACCGATCAACGTCCTGACCCGGGTCCGGCTCAGCTCCGGGACGCCCTGTTCTTGTGGACGATGCTCAGCACCGTGGCGCCCAGGACCAGCAGGCTGAGGCCGATGGCGGCGAGCAGGGGGGTGCTGTCGGAGCCGCCGGTCTCCGCCAGGTCGGTGCCGCCCGGACCGCCGGCCGTGACCGGGCTCGGTTCGCTGAGGGTCTGGATGTCCAGGCCCGCCTCGCTGCCCTGGGTGTGGCAGTCGAGGACGCCGGCGAAACGCTGTCCGTGACCACTGGGGCCCTTGATCGTGAAGTCGTAGGCCTGATCCTCCTGCACGGGGATCGTGACCACCCGGGTCGTGCGCGCGGCAACCGTGTACTCGGTGCCCATCAGGTCGAACGTGAACGGCTCGGTGCCCTTGTTGGCCACCTTGATGTCCAGTCCGCCCTTGGCGCAGTCCTTGGCCGCGGACAGGGCGGGTATCGCGCCCCCGTCGGCCCAGGTGGCGGTCGTCGTCGCGGCGACCGTCGACTCGCTGGAGCCGGCCAGGATCTGCGTCTGGCTGCGGCTGTCGGAGGCGAAGGCCCGTCCGACCGGCACGGTGGTCGATGCCTGGACGGTCAGTTGGGCCGTGCCCGACGTGGGGGTTCCGTCGTCGGAGCTGTCGCCGGGGATGTCGAAGAACAGGCGGCTGCCGTCCTGGGCGGACGTGACCGGCTTGCCGTGCCGGTCGACGATCCGTACGCCGCTGGTGGCCGCGTCCGCCGGGGGCGTCACCGTGACGCTGCTCGCGTCGGTGTGCACCGTCACCGGGCCCAGCCGCTCGCCGGGGCGGCCGGAGACGGCGGGTGGATCCAGGGTCAGCGAGGCCTGCGGTTCGGCCAGGTCACGGGCGCTGTGCTGGAGGTAGTCCGCGAGCTTCTCGGCCTGGAGGTCCACGGCGTCGACGCGCGCGTCGTCGGAGTAGCGCCAGATGGCCACCTGGGTGCCGGCCGCCGCGTCCTGCTCGGTGAGGTTCTTCACCCCCGCCTTGGCGGCGAGCGCCGCCAGGTCGTTCACCTGCGGGTAGGAGTTCTGCAGAATCCAGCGGATCTTCCCGGCGTTCTTGTTGGCGCCGAGCGACGTGCCGCTCCAGGACGTCTCGCGGTACTTGGCGTCCTTCTGCGTGGCGTTGTGCAGGTCCACGCAGTACGTCTGCAACGTGCCCCCGCCGTCCACGGACATCTCGAACAAGCCCGCCGACACCTGGTGGTTGCCGGTCTCGTCGTGGATGACGGCGGTGCCGAACGTCTTCAGCCCGCCCATGGTGGCGGTGGCCCCGCCCTGCCTCTGCGGTGTCCCGTCGGCGGCGGCCGGACCGGCGGCGGTCAGCACACCGGCGGCGACGAGCCCGGACACCAGGGTCGCGGCGGCCAGTCGGACCACACCGGAACTGCGCATGAACCGCGCAGCGTACGAAGCACACACAGAATTCCCCTCCGAGCAGGACCCGTTCACGTGGGGGTGCGGTCCCACCAGCAGAATCTCCGGGCTCATCGAGCCATGTCCGGCATCCTAAAGATCTCGCGCAGCGCGGTTTGCTGTCAGATCGTCAGGTAACTGATCCGAATCGGAATCGTTATCGCCGTCAACCGCCGGCGAACCCGGCCCACCGGCAGACCAACCAGGACGTTGCCGAGCGCACTCACCGATATACCGCACTTCGGCGCGCGCGGCGTCCGGTGAGTACGGCCGACGGGGCCTGCCGGCACGTGAGGTCATGTCACCGCCGCCGGTTCGCGCCGCTGTGGGGCGTTCCCCGCCTCCGCGCTCGCGTCGGTGGGCGTTTCGACGGGCTGCGCGGTGTCTTGGCCCACGGCCGGGGTCCTGACGGGGGTCTCCCAGTTCGGCTCGGGCCGCGCGGGCGGGGCGGGTGCCGCCGGTTCGGGCCTGGCGGTGCGCCGGAAGGCCGATGTGCCCCGCGCCAGGTCGTGACCGATCGCGACGGCGTCGATGTCCGCCCAGGCGCGGGTGTTGCCGTCACGCGAGTCCGTACGCACCTTCAGCCGGCCCTGCACGACGACGGGGTCGCCCACGTTCAGCGACGCCATCGTGTTTGCCGCGAGCTGCCGGTTGGCCCACACCGTGAAGAAGTTGGTGTGCCCGTCCGTCCAGGCGTTCTTCTCACGGTCCCAGTACCGCGCGGTCACCGCCAGACGGAACCTGGCGGACATCCCCGTTCCCGGATCCCGGTACACCGGTTGCGTCGCCACGTTGCCCACCGCGCAGATCGTCGTCTCGTTCATCGGTGCTTCCCTCCCTCACCCGGTCCGCCCGGTCGGGCGGACACGCGTACGGGCCCGTCCCGTACGGCTGCGTCTGCCGCGCCGACCGCGTCCGTCGCGATCGCCGCGGAACCAGACTGCCTCCGCCGGGACGAGCCCGCTCGGCCCTGTGGACCACCGCCCGCCTGTGGAAAACGCCCTCACCCGGACGAGTGACCTGACCGCCCGCCCCGCACACAGCCCGCCTCCGGGCTCACCATCGGCCGGACTCGCCGCCGGCCTCCAGGCTCACCGTCCTCCCGCCCCCGTGACCCGCGCGTACTGCTCCCGCACCTCCCGGTAGCGCAGCAGCTCCGCCGCCACCGGATCGAGCACCCGGGCCCGGCCGCATCCCGCCGCCGCCTCCCTCAGGCGGCGCTCCGCGTCCTGGCCGTACCGCCGGGCCGGCCCGCGTGCCGCGATGCGGCAGCTCCATTCCACGAGCGGCCCGCCGACGATGCCGGCGAGCATCAGCAGCACCGGCACCCCCAGGTTCGACGCCATGACACCCACGATCTGGCCGACCAGCCACAGCCCTCCGACGACCTGGAGGATCGTCATCGACGCCTGTGCCAGGACCGCCGCCGGCCACCAGCCCGGCCTCGGCGGCCGCCCGGGGGGCAGCCCGGTCCGCGCCGCCAGCTCGTCCAGCGCCTCCGGCAGCCCCAGGGCCCCGCGCACGGCGGCCTCGCGCACCGCCTGCGCCCAGGGCGCCGGCAGGCCTGCCGAGGCCCGGTCGGCCACCGTCCGCACCGCCTGCTCCACGCGTTGCCGCGCGGTGGCCTCCTCGTCGGGCTGCGTACGCACCGGCAGCCGGCCGGTGGGAGGCTCGCGCCGGTCCTGGTACCAGCGCCACAGTCGCAGCCACGGCGTCCCGCACGCGCGTCCCGCGTTGCGCAGCCAGGCACGCTCGGCCGCCTCGCCCGCGGCGACGGCGCCCACCGCGTCCGCCAGCCGGTCCGCGAACTCCTCGCGCGCCTCCTCGCTCAGACCGGCCCGCCGCCGTGCGGCGTAGACGGGCAGAAGGCGGGTCGCCGCCGCGTCCACGTCGGCCGAGACGCGCCGGGCCGCCGCCCCACGCTCGGCCACGAACTCGCCCAGCGCTTCACGCAGTTCTCCGACGCCGTCGCCGGTGAGCGCGGACAGCGCGAGCACGGTCGCGCCCGGTTCGTCGTACTCCCCCAGCGCGATCCCGTCCTCGTCGAGCAGTCGGCGCAGGTCGTCGAGGACCTGGTCGGCGGCCTCGCCGGGCAGCCGGTCGATCTGGTTGAGGACGACGAACATGATCTCCGCGTGTCCGGCCATGGGCCGCAGATACCGCTCGTGGAGCACCGCGTCGGCGTACTTCTCCGGGTCGACGACCCAGATGACCGCGTCGACCAGTCCGAGGATGCGGTCCACGTGCTCACGGTGCTGCACGGCGGCGGAGTCGTGGTCGGGCAGGTCGACCAGGACCAGGCCGCGCAGCTGCGGGTCGGCGTCGGAGCCCTGTACGGGGCGCCTGCGCAGCCGTCCCGGGATGCCGAGCCGGTCGATGAGGGTCGCGGCACCGTCGCTCCAGCTGCACGCGATGGGCGCGGCGGTGGTCGGCCGGCGTACGCCGGTCTCCGAGATGGCCACGCCGGCCAGGGCGTTGAACAGCTGTGACTTGCCGCTTCCGGTGGCGCCCGCGATGGCCACGACGGTGTGCTGCCCGGAGAGCTTGCGACGGGCCGCGGCCTCGTCGAGGACCCGGCCGGCCTCGGCGAGGGTGCGGCTGTCCAGCCGGGTGCGGGACAGGCCGACCAGTTCGCGCAGGGCGTCCAGTCGTGACCGCAGCGGTCCGTCGTAGGCGAGGGGCGGCACGGGCGTGGTCCGGGCGGGCCGGGGAGCCACGGGCACGAGGTCTGCGGCGCTGGTGCCGGTCTCGGTGACGCGGCGCGCGATCAGCCCGTCGTCCCACACGCCCTCGGACTCGGTACAGCTCGGGGCTGCGCCGTCCGTCACGTGCGCGTGGCCGTCGTCGGCCGGCACCCGCGCGTGCCGGTCGTCGTCCCCGACCCGGGTGCCCTGCCCCGAAACCGCCGGCGCGAGGCGGCCCGCGGCCACGTCTTCCACACCGGCCACACCGGTCTCAGCAGCCCCAACAGCCCCACCATCGGCCGCCCCGAACTCCTCGGCCACGCCGAACCGCGCCGCCACCCGATCCCTCCCGGCGCCCTCCGAGGGCGGCGTGTTCTCCCTCTCGGGGACGGCCGGGGACTGCGGACCACCCGCGGGGCGAGACTGCGGACGGACCCCGGAGCGGGAGTCCGCACCGAGCCCGTGGCGGAAGTCCCCACCGAGTTCGGAATCAGAGTCCGCACCGCCCCCGGAGGCCGGGACGGTCCCGTACGCGAGGCTGCTCCCGACCGTACGGACCTCCTCGGTTCCCGCCGCCTCCCGCGCCGTCGCTCTCCCCCGGTGACCGTCCGTCGAGTCCACCGTGCCCTCTGTTCGAACCGTGCCCTCCGCATGAGCGGTGTGTTCTCTTTGGTTCTGGTCAGTGACGGCGGTCACCGGTCACCTCTCCTTCAGCAGTACGGACAGCGCGGCAATGAGTTCGGCCTGTGGCTCGGGATGCACTTCCAGGGCGTCGAGCGGGGCCAGCCGGCGCTCCCGCTCGGCGTGCATCACCCGGTCCAGGCAGTCGGCGAGCAGCCGCCCGGCGCGGTCGCGCAGCCGCAGCGCGCCGTGCGCACCGATCCGCTCCGCGAGTCCCTCGCCCGCGGACCGCCCCCGGCGGCCCCCCAGCAGCCCGGTGGCGGCCAGCGCGGCGACGACCTCGGGGTCCGGCGCGACGCTCCGGTCCAGCCCGCGCGCCTCGTCGTCGGCGTACTCCTCGAGCTCGCGGCGCCAGCGCCGGACGGCGAGCCCGATGTGGTGCTCGGCGCCCTCGATCGAGGTGTCGCGCTCGGCCAGGCCCGGCGCGTCCGCGGCCGGCTCGCGCCGCCAGGCGTCGTCGATGCGCTCGTCGGCGGCGGTGACGGCGCACAGCAGCAGCGTGGCCAGGCTCTCCACGAGCGCGTCGAGCAGTTCACGGGCGCTGCAGTCCAGCGGGTAGGCACGCCACCGCTTCAGGGCGTCCCCGGCGAGCACGGCTCCCGCCTGCAGCCGGCCCCGCACACGCGTGTACTCGCCGTCGTAGGCGCTGTCGACGGCGGCGGTGAGCCGTAGCGCGGCCGCGTACTGTGCGGCGGCGGCACCGGCCAGCTCGGGCATCCGGACCTTGAGGGAGTCCAGCAGGCCATGGGCGGTGCGGGACATCGCCTGTTGCCGGGCCGCGGGGTCCTGGACGTGATGGACGAGCCAGGCGCGCAGCGGCGCCACGGCGGTGGCGGGCAGCAGCCCCCCGCCCCAGGCCGACTCGGGCAGCTCCGGCACGGTGAACCGCGGTACGTCGCCGAGGCCGGCCTTGGTGAGCAACGCCCCGTACTGCCGGGAGACCTCGGAGACGACCTGGTGCGGCACCCGGTCCAGCACGGTCAGGAGCGTGGCGTCGTACTCCTTGGCGGTGCGCAGCAGGTGCCAGGGGACGGCGTCGGCGTACCGGGCTGCCGTGGTGACCATCACCCAGATGTCGGCGGCGCAGATCAGCTCGGCGGCCAGGGACCGGTTGTCGGCGATCAGGGAGTCGATGTCGGGGGCGTCGAGGAGGGCGAGGCCGCAGGGCAGGGTCTCGACGGTCTCGACGCGCAGTACGCGCGCGGGACCGTCCTCGGGTGACGGCAGTTCGTCCCCGGCCATCGAAGCGGCGTGGTCCTGGCGGGGCACCCACGCGCGCGAGAAGCCGGGCAGGACACGCGTCCCGGTGAACCAGTGATGGTCATCCGGGTGGCACACCAGGACAGGGGTCCTGGTCGTCGGCCGCAGCACGCCCGCCTCGCTGACCCGTCTCCCGACGAGCGAGTTGACGAGTGTGGACTTCCCCGCGCCGGTCGAACCTCCCACGACGGCCAGCAGGGGCGCGTCGGGCTCCCGCAGCCGGGGCACGAGATAGTCGTCGAGTTGCGCCAGCAGTTCGTCGCGGTCGGCACGCGCGCGTGGTGCCCCGTCGAGGGGCAGTGGGAAGCGTGCGGCGGCGACACGGTCGCGCAGGGCGGAAAGTGCTTCGAGCAGCTGAGGCCGAACGTCCAAGGTCACCACATGCGAAGAATGCCCAATTTTGAGGGATATCTGAAGCATATGAGCATGTCTGCGCGCCGATAGAACACAACGGACGGAAGGGATGACTGGGGCGAGGTCACAGTCCAGGCATAACGAGTGCACAACACCCGGTGCGCCAGACGCCAAAAGCGGTGCAGGATTCGTACCTGCCTGCGATTATCGGGACCGCTTCACTGAACCTCCACATCGAGCCACGGAGGCGAAGCAACAGGGACCAGGAGTCCGGAGCCCTATCCTTGTCCCCGGCAACGTCACGGATCAGCCCACACCCGGGCACCACGACAGAGGCCACACACCAGGCCCCCGTAGCTCAGTGGATAGAGCAGGCGCCTTCTAAGCGCTTGGCCGCAGGTTCGAGTCCTGCCGGGGGCGCCCCTGAAAGCCCTCCCCTCGGGAGGGCTTTTCGCTGCTCAGTGTGGGTGACATACGACACGCCGAAGCCCCGGACGCCCTCTCGACGATCAAGGGAAGGCTTCGGGGCTGTCCGGCTCTCACCGGGTTTTCGCGGGTGGCCGTGTCGAGTACGTGTCGAAGTCCTCGACCGGTGGAAGACCAGCCAACGCCCGGCAGCTCCGCCTCCGGAAGGTCACCCGCGACTTCCAGCCGCCGTTTGAGATCCGGCAGCTGCCCGTCGACCCACCGAGCGTAGGTCGCCAGGAGCACGGCGACGCTGTTGCCGGCCCACTTGGCCACCTGGGCGCGCGGGATACCGTCGTTGAGCCACTTCGTCAGGCGCGCGTTCCGGTTGTCGTACAGCGCGGCGTCCGGTGGTCGACTCGAAGACGTGCGAGGGCAGTACGGCCTTACGCGCGCTGCGCCACGCCCGACGGATGACGGATCCGGCGAGGACGCCACCGGACTCGCCCTGGAAGAGCAAAATCACCTGGCTTGAGCTGGTCGTCGGCGTCGGGCTCGGGCAAGGTCACGTTCTCCACCCGCATGGCGAAGGCTTCCTCGGACCGAAGGCCGCAGTAGTACAGCGTGGCGAAGAAGGCATGGAGCCGCTTGCCGCCGCGCGGCCGGCGCCGTATCCAGTCGAGGATTGCCGCCGCCTGTTGGGGGTTCAGCAGGGACCGCTTGTCAACAGCGTTCGCGGTCTTCGTGGCAGCCGTCGACTCCTTGCCCTTTGCAGGGGGTTGTGTAAGCGCTTGACCGCAGGTTCGAGTCCTGCCGGGGGCGCCACCCGCCACCCGCCAGAACGCCCCAGAGAGGATCTCCCCTCCAGGGCGTTTCGTGGTTCTGACGGCAACGCCGGCGGCAACGACCCCGTCGTTCGACGGCCACACGCCTCCCAGCCGGTCCGAAGCGACCCGCTTCTCCGTCGTGTCCGCGTGCGCGTTGGTACGCATGCGCTACGACCAACGGACGCAGAACTACGTCGCCCGCCGCACCGCCGAAGACATGTCCAAGAAGGACATCCTCCGCTGCCTCAAACGGTTCATCACCCGCGAGGTCTACCAGCACCTCACCCGTCCCACTCTCCATAACGAAACCGCCGTATCGAAATGGTCAGGGCGACGGACCGACGCCTGGACGAGGAGGAGCAACGCCTGTGACAGCCCCCGCGCGCAGAGGACGTCCCCGCAGCGAGAACGCCGATGTACGGATCCTTGCGGCGGCCCACGAGTTGCTGGTCGAGCGGGGCTACGACCGGTTCGCCATGGACGAGGTGGCGGCACGCGCCGCGGTGGCCAAGACCACGCTCTACCGGCGGTGGCCCACAAAGGACCATCTGCTCGTCGCTCTCGTCGCCAAGATCCAGGACGAGGTGCCGGTCGCTGACACCGGCGACATCAGGCGCGATCTGAGCGTCTATCTCACCGCCGTCGCGACCGGACTCGACCGGATGCGCCGAGTCGGTCGGGACCTGACGGGGGAAGGGGACCGGTCGGCCGGAGTCGTCGCCGAACTGGTCGCGGCCGCCGCCCGGCACCCTGATATGGGCGACGTCGTACGGAACCTGTTCGCCCGGCGCAACGCCTTGCCGCTGGCACTGCTCGACCGCGCCCGTGAGCGGGGCGCCCTGGCCGCGGACACGTCGTCCGAAGTGCTCTTCGATCAACTGGCCGGAGCCCTGTACTACCGGCTCCTGGTCACCGGTGCGCGGATCGGCGCCGACTACGTCGAGGAACTGGTCGGCCAAGTGCTGGCCGGAACCGGTGCCACCCGTCACCCAGAGAGGACCTGACCATGTCTTGCCCTTCTGCCGCGTCTTCAGTGCCAGCCGCATTACTCAGGGCGACAGCGCAATCCTCCCCCGGTAAGGCCACGCCACGGCCGCGTCAAACGTGGTGGGAGCTCGTCGGCACCGGCCGTCCATTGCTTCCCTCTCGCCCCGGACCGGGCCGGTCACACCCACGTCCTGCCCCTGGAGTCCATCGGCGGTGCCACATCCCGCGCCGCCGGGCCCGTCGCCTTGCCAACCGTTCAGCACCCTGCCCCAAGCAGGATCGCGGCCACCATCTCCTTGCAGGGAGTGAACGCATGACATCCTCAACCCGGCATCAGGCTGACCGGAGTTCAGCCTCGGGCCCGGTCCGTGGGGCCTGGGCCCTGCTCGCCGTGTTTCTGCCGGCCTGGACCGTGCTCGAGATGGTCAACCATGGCGGCGGGACGATTCCGCTGGGCATTGTGGGCTTCATCGCTCCTGACCTGACGCTGTTCGTCGGGCCGGCCGGGCCGCACGAACCCGGGCAACTCCCACGCGGCAAGGTGGCCGCCTACAACCTCGTCCACCGGCCGATCGGCCCAGTCCTGGGGCTCGTCGTCTTCCCCTTCCTGCCGGGCGACGGACCAGGGGCCAACGTGGCGCTGTTCACCTTCGCACTCGGCTGGCTGCTGCACATCGCTTCTGATCGGGCCCTCGGCTACGGGCTGCGCACTACCGATGGCCGGCAGCGCTGAGCGCCGACCGAGCGGCTTCCACCGCCCCGGGCACAGCGACCGACGCTCCGCACCGCGCATCGAGGATGCCGGCGTCGGTCGAGCGCGCCACAGCTGGGCCGTCCCTGGCCGTCCGAGGTCGCTCAACAGTGACTCATGACGACCGACGACAAAGAAGTGATCTGCCAGAGCACGTGCCTGGTCAGTACGCTGCGGTCATGTTCGAGTACCACGGATGGATCAGCGTTCGACAGAGCGCCGACGCAGACGCTGACGACCGCAACAGCGATCGTCTGCGGGAGATCGTCGAGGGTATCCAGTCCCGCATCCGCGAGATCGACAGCCCGTACCTCCTCGATCTGCGGTGGATGAACGGGGAGCCCTTTCTTCATTTCGGGGGCTTCCCCAACCACCGTGACGAGGACGTCGTCAGACTCTTCGCCGAAGTGGGCGAGCGGGCACCGGGTTCCTACGGTCTACTGCACATTCGTGACGACGAAGACCTCGTGCACGAAAACAAGGTCGTCGTCCTCAGACTGGTCCGCGGCACCGTGAGCAAGCACACGGAGCCGTTCCTGTCTCCGTGCATTCCTGCTCTGGAAGATCCTTTCCAGGGATAAGGACCGAGGACAGGTCGCCGAACCGAACGAAGCGCCCCCATGCCCGTTGCGTGCCCGATCCGACGGGACGCAGCGGGGACTCACGGGGAACCGCGGCGTCGATCGCGGCCCGGCCCAGGTCAGAGATGTGCCAGGTCAATCGCCATTCGCATCCGGCGTCTTCCGAACTGGTGCTCCACCACCGAGCGCGCCGGCGCTTGCTCCAGCCCAAAGCCGTTCCGCCGCCCTCTGCCGGAACAGCAGTCCTCGCCGGTACGGTCCCGCCATGCGGCCTCAGCACAGCAAGCGGCAACAGCGGTTCGAAACGTTCGCCAGCTTCATGCGCCACGTAGGTCGGAATCCTCTGTTGATTGGCTGGGGCGCGGTTCTCATCGCTCTGGACACCGTTGCGCAGCGCAACGTGCCGCAACCGTGGTCCGGGATGATCAGTGCTGCGGTCTTGCCGTGTTGGATCGTCCCGGCCTCTGTCAGCTACCAACGCAGCCGAGCAGATGCTGAGGGCGCGCCGATCACTGAGGCTCGTGCGCTTCGTCCTGACCGCGAACATGATCCGCTGATCGAGGATGTCACGGTCCACGCTCGCCGGCGGTGCGGTCACGGGTTCCCCGAAGTCGCCGTACAGCAGCGGAGTACAGCGACCGGGCAGACCACAGTCAACCGAGTGGTCACCGCTTGTACTGCGGCCCAGGCCGCGTCATCGCTGAAGTCGGTTCGCAGGACCGTCGAGGTCAGATCCTTCGGTGCGGGTAGGGGCATGCCGGCCATCCTGGCACCTACGGAAGCTGTGGGGGCCAGGCCGTCCGCGGGCCGTGCGAGGCACTCGACGACGACCCACGCTGCCAACCACCCCCGCGGGTCAGCAACCCGGCCCGCCCGTGCAATGCGAAAGCGGTCGGTCATGCGTAGGCTCCCTTCATGCCGAACCCGCAACGTCAGCAGATCAACGCCTTCCTGTCCGGCTTCGCTCGCCGCCAGGCCGCACACACTGTGACTCTCCCGGGCGGGTTCGCTGTATACGACGACACCTTCGCTCACTCCCGTGCGAACAACCAGATCATCATCGATACGGTGGTCGATTCCCCAGCACTTCCCGCTATCGCGGAGCAAGCGCTGGGCCATCTGTCGCACCGCCTGATCTCCGTTCTTGACCATGAAGTCGGAACGGCCTGCGCGGAGCCACTGATCCGCGCCGGGTACACCCACTCCACCTATCTGGTCATGCTGCACGCAGGTCCGGTACCGGCCGGCGGGACGGCGGACGAGGTAGGCCTCGACGCGATACGCACTCCGCTTACCCAGCAATGGCGTCGCCTCCTTCCGCACGTCGACGACGAGGTCATACGTCACCTCGTCGACCGACGCGAGGCCCGTCGGCGCGGAGCCGACATCGTTCGCTTCATCGGTGCCCGCACGGAGAAGGGCGAGGTCGCCTCATGGGCCGATCTCTATATGGACCCGGCGACCGGTACAGCCCAGATCGAGGACCTGATCACCTCCGAGTCCCACCTCAAGTGCGGGTATGCAGATGCTGTTCTGGCCACCGCCCTGCGCTTGGCTGCCGATGAGGGTTGCGGTACTCGGTTCCTGACCGCCGATGCGGCGGACTGGCCACGCCACTGGTACGAGCGCCGTGGCTTTTCCGTCATCGGTCACTTGCACACTTTCGAACGTGACTGATGGCGAAATAACCCGATTCCGTGTCTCGCCATCGGGATGCACCAGCGGCTCGGGGCTCTCCCCTGTCGAGCAGGTGCCGTGTGCCGCGGGGGCTGGAGCGCTACAGGCCCCAGGCGACGCGCAGAACCGCGCCAGTCGTGTAGGTGGCGTCAGCGGACAGGAGTCAGGAAGACGGCGCCGGCGAGGGACGCTTATGCAGCCGTCCACCGGTTGCGGTCATGCTCTAATCGCCGGATGACGAAGATCGAGGCGGAGCTGATACGACGTTGGCTGGACGGTTGGACCGTGGCTCGCTCCCTGCCCGGGGCCGAGCCGGTCGAGTCCGCCGGGGACGGCCTGCGGTCCGAGTGCGACCAACCCGGCCGCGAGGTCGAGGTGTTCGCGCTGCGTGCGGACGAGGATCCCGCGTCCTTGGCACGGCTGGCGGCAGTCGTCGCCGCCGCGCGGCAGCCCACCTGGCTCACGGTACCTACGCTGCACCCGAGCACCGTCGAAGCCGTCGTCGGCGCCGCCGGACTGGAGTTGCTCCACCGGTCCGAGTGGTTCATGACGGCCGATCTCGCGGAGCACCCGCAGCACGCGCCCGCCGCGCCGTACGAGTGCGAGGTCCGCACACAGGGAGCGGTCACCGTCGTCTCCCTCCATGACCCCTCCGGAGAGGTGGCGGCGCGCGGCACCATCGCCGTGGTCGGCGACGACGCGGTCGCCGATCGCATCGAGACGGACGCGGCGCATCGGCGACGCGGCCTGGGCCGCGCCGTCATGAGCGCTCTGGCCGAGGCCGCCGTGGTCCAGGGCGCGCGTACCGGCCTTCTCATCGCCAGTGAGGAAGGCCAGCCCCTCTACTCCTCCCTCGGCTGGCGCCACGAAGCCGACGTGCTGATCGCCCGGGGACCGGTGGTTCCCTCCGACCGGTAGGACTGGCTCGCTCCGGCCGATCCGCCTTACGCTCGGCGCACTCCGGCGAGCCCCGCCGAGCGAAGATGTTCAAGGGCGCACTCATGACGCACCACGTGCGGACGTACTCCCGCGGCCAACGGTCCCCCGTCAGCGGTCGAGTGCCGTGAAGCCGTACCCGAACTCCGGTAGGCCCTGTGTGGGGTCGTGGTCGCTTTCCCAACTGTCGGTCATGGCTCCGAAGCGGGTCGAACGTGGATCGCTTGCGGACGACAGCATGATGCGCTCGTCGCGCATGATGTCTTTCGAGCAGGTACGGTGCGTCGTCGGCGTGGGCCGGTACAGCGTGAAGACGTCGCCCGAGAAGGTGGCGCGGCTGGTGAAGTCGTTGCAGCAGGTGGGAGTCGGGCGGGACAGCCACGCGCCGGCGGGCCCCGGCGCCGAAACGGCGGGGCCTGCCTGCCTTCGCGGGCCCCGGACATCCGTCGCGGGGCTTCGCGCCAGGCTCTACTGCGCTTCTTCCTCCTCGACGCAGGTGGCGTCGTAGTTCCGCTCGTAAGCCTCGCTGTAGGCCGCCCGGTACTTCGAGTTGTTCTGCTTCGGGGCGAAGGACTGGTGGTAGTTGCAGTCCTGGCCGTCAGCCCTCCCGGCCACCCGTCCGTCCCGACTGCCCGTCTGGATCGGTGAGAGTGTGCTCGTCGGCTTCGGTGTCGCCGTCGGCGTCGGCGTCGAGGGGCCAGGCTGTTGGGGGCCCCGCTCCCTGTGAGTGGGGTTGGGCTGGTTCGGGGCCTGCGCGGCGGACGCTTCCGAGGCGTCCGAGTTCTGCGACATGGCCACGGTGGGCAGCGCCAGGACCGCGGCCGCGACGAAGGGGCTCGCCACTAGTGCGAGGGTTCGCTTCGGGCGCATAGCTATCTTCTTCCTTCGGGACTGGTACGTGCAGACGATGACTTGCCCCGGTCGGAGCGTCAGTCGTGAGGGTGCGGACCGGGACCGGTACCTGCACAGCAGCGCGATGCGCTGGGTACCACTCGGGCCGGTGCATTCCGGCCTCTGGCGCCGACTTCTCCGCTCGCTGATCACTGCTGCAGCGGTAGCGCCTCTGATTCGACCGTATCGAGCTGTGCCAGATGTGTCTATTTGTGACTTACGAGGTCTCTTAGGAGGACGGTCCCGATCCGGGCGCTTCCCCCGCAGCCGCGGCAGATCGAGCGAGGGACAGTCGGGGAATCAGGGTGGAGCCGCGGCGACACCGGCGGCGTGGCCGGGGCCGGTGTGGGTGCGGCGAGGCACGCGTGCGAGTCGGCGGGCGTCATGGAAAGGGGTGCCGGACGCGGTGATCACCCGTGATCGGGGTGGCGGCGCCGCGTTGAACGGGAAGTGCGGTTGCTGATCCCGCTGCCGCGCTCACCGGGTCAGTCCGGAGAACGTGATCTCGCATCGCGAAAGCGGTGGTCGTCGCCCTAGGCACCCATACCGTGGTGATCGGCGGGGCCGGTCTCCCCATGGCGAACACCGACGCCGAAGGGGGACGTACGGATCACCCGGTGTGGCCTCCGGCAACACCCTCCAGGTCCCACTCGACGTGCCGATCAACCTGTGCGGCAACACCGTCGACGTGATCGCCGCGCTCAACCCGGCCTTCGTCAACGCCTGCCGATGACGGCTTCCTCGTCCACGGTTCGGTTGTCCGTAGCCTTGACGTGCTCCCTGGCCTGAAGTCCGGGGATTCCGGCCTGGGTCGTCTGACCCTTCCGGGGGCTTCCTGCTTCACCACGCTGTGCGGGCACGGGTGCCCGTCTTACCGGCGCTCCACAGGCGTTTGGCGTCTCCGCCCGTCCGGCGGCGACGATTCGGCGTCCTTCGAAGAGGACGTTGCGTGCTGCGTTGTGGTCGCGGTCGTGTACGGTGCCGCACGCGCCGCACGTCCACTGGCGGACGTGGAGGGGCTTGGGGCCGTCCCGGAATCCGCAGGCCGAGCAGACCTGGGAGGACGGGAAAGCACGGTCGACCTTGGCGAAGGTGCGGCC